>CALUVF010000104.1 GCA_944324155.1 uncultured Erysipelotrichaceae bacterium
GTAAGGGACATAAGACCGATCGCATCTTAAAAGAAGTACTAGGTGAAAACGTCACTTTTAATTTTATCATAGATGAAAACATCAAGTACAATCTCTTAAAGATCGAAGGGCTAAGAGGCGACGAAAAAATTAGCTGGCATATCGAATCCTTAGGGGGCGGAGCGATCCATATAAAGGAATATCCCGACCTTGATGACAATAGGGAAGTGTATGAGCTGAATCATTTTTATGAGATCAAAGATTACCTTAAAAACCATGAAATCGATCTTTTAACTTATATCGAACAAAAAGAAAGCGACCTTAGAAGCTATTTAAACGAGGTCTTAGATGTTATGTTAAAAAGTGTGGAAAGGGGACTTAGCTATGAGGCTGTCATAAGCGAAGATCTAAAGGTTTCTAAGATCGCTTCTAAACTCTATCAAGAGGCCTTAAAAAGCAACGATGATGATCTTAAAAAAATGGCCTATGCCTATGCGGCCAGTGAAGAAAACGCCATGGGAAAGATCGTAGCTACAGCACCGACTTTGGGGTCGTGCGGGATCGTCGCATCTTTAATGTATTACTCCTATAATGATTTAAAAATCTCTAAAGATAAACTGATCTCGGCTTTAGCAATTGGTGGCATGTTTGGCAACATCATTAAACAAAATGCTACTATATCCGGAGCTTTAGGAGGGTGTCAGGCGGAAGTGGGCAGTGCCTGTGCCATGGCTAGTGCTATGATTGCCTATCTAAATGGCGATGATCTTGACGTGATCGAATATGCCGCTGAGATCGGTATCGAGCACCATCTGGGCTTGACCTGTGACCCGGTTAAGGGTTATGTCATCATACCATGCATCGAAAGAAATGCCGTAGCCATCTTGCGCAGTTTTGATGCCGCCAAATTGTCTAAAAATCTTTTGAAATTCCGCAATCATCTCGTGACTATTGATATGGTCGTTTCATCAATGAATTATACCGGTCAAAAATTATCACCTGAATTAAAGGAGACCAGTTTAGGTGGTCTGGCTTTGGAGTTTAAAGAACATGCCAAAAACTGAACTTTTAGCGCCTGCCGGTAATTACGATGCCTTTTTGGCTGCGCTATATGGTGGCTGTGATGCCGTATATCTGGGCATTAAAAATTTCGGGGCCCGGGCTTTTTGTGATAACTTTGATTTGAATACTTTAGCCAAGACAATTAAATTAGCACATTTAAATAATGTTAAGATCTACGTCACCTTAAATACTTTGATCATGGAAGAAGAAATGAAGGCTTGTTTAAAGGCCGTCGATGAGCTCTATAAGGCAGGGGTCGATGCGATACTTTTACAAGACCTGGGCTTGGCTTATAAGATCAAGGAACGCTATCCTGATCTAGAACTTCATGCCTCGACCCAAATGAATATCAATGATCCCAAAGCCTTAGACTTCTTAAAACAATTTGGGTTTTCGCGAGTCGTCATTGCACGAGAGAGCAGTTTAAAAACGATTAAGACCTTTGCTGAAGGTGACCTCGAGATCGAAGTTTTTGTCCATGGAGCGCTTTGTGTTTCTTACAGCGGGGCTTGTTTATTGTCTTCAGCTTTAGATCAAAGATCAGGAAATCGAGGGATCTGTGCTCAATTTTGCCGTATGCGCTATGAAGTTTTTGATATTGACACCAATGAAGTCTTATCAAAACCTGCTTATTTTTTAAGTCCTAAGGACCTAAACAGTTTAGAAAACTTGCCAGAGTTAATTTCTAGTAAGGTTGCCTCTATCAAGATTGAAGGACGCATGAAAAGCAGTGCCTATGTTTATCTTGTCACAAAGCTTTATCGTGAGTGCCTTGACACGATAAATAATCATGAAGAGGTTTTGATCGATAAGGATCTTTTGGATGAATTAAAGATTGCCTATAATCGTCAATTCAATAGCGGTTATGCCTTTGATTTTAAAAACGAGACCTTTTTTAATCGAGAAAGTCCTAAACACCAAGGTCTTTATCTTGGAAAGTGCAATACGGTCAAAGGTTCACACTTTGAATTTAAGATACAACATGATTTAAAATTTGGTGATGCCTTAAGGTTCGTGAATGAAAATGAAGAATGTGGCTATATAACTAACGAGATCTATATCAAAGGAAAGCTTTTTAAAAGTGCTAAAAAGGGAGAAGTGGTAACTCTTCCTCTCAAACGAGATATAGGGGCGCCTTTTAAGGTCTATCTGACTAAAACGGCGACTTTAATTCAAAATATACGCCCCAAGCTTGATCTTAAGATGACCTTAAGAGCTCATATCGATGATTTCCCCAGCTTAGAGATAAGCTACGAAGGATATAAGACCAGGGTCTTTTCTAAAGAAAGGGCCCAAAGAGCACAGAATCAGGTTTTAGATTATGAAGGGGCCTATAAGCAATTGTCAAAGCTTAATGATACTCCTTATACCCTTGCGATATTTGATCTTGAAACAAACGGGGTCTTTATGAATAAAAGGGCACTCAATTCTTTGCGCCGCAAAGCATTAAAAATTTTGAATATCTTGCGGCTTTCTAAAAAAAGAGTAACAAAACCCTCTATGCTTAAAAAGTGTCCTTATCAAAAAAGTACATATCGTTTGATGGTCGAAGTTTCTTCAAGATCGCAATATCTGCTTTTAAAAGACTATGAGGGGATCTTGTTTGTATCATCTGATAAAGCTTTATGCCAAGAATTTAAAGATATTAACTATATCGGACCTTTAGTAAATGAAGAAGGTCTTTTGGATAAAGATGTTAGGGTCGCTAGTCAAGTGGGCGATATCTTGTCTTCTAAGATTGCCTATTATACTTTAAATATCACTAATACTGAGACGATCGCTTTATTTAGAAGTCTAGGATATAGTGACATGATCCTTTCCAGTGAATTAAATACTGAGCAATTAAATTCCATAAAAGATCATTTAGACGATTATAGTGGATTATATTATCTTTGTTATGGCAAAAGGGACCTCATGTATCTAAAGTCCGATCCCGTTTATGACTTTAAGGGCAATTTAGCTTTGCGTGATATGAATAAGCGGATCTTTAGACTTAAAAAAGATAAGCATGGCATCACCCATCTTTTGGAAAATGAAGCAGTGCATCGACCCTGTCCTTATTTCTTAAAACCTTTCTGGCGTTTGACGTATGAAAGTGAAAAGGAAGTGCAAGCTTTGATTTGGGAATACCTATAAAAATTTGCTATAATTATAAGGTTGAAGAAAGGAAACAGAGAATGTTTTTGAAAAGGATCGAGATGCAGGGATTCAAGTCCTTTGCGGATCGGATAAGCATTAATTTTGAACACAATATGACGGGTATCGTCGGACCTAATGGTTGTGGTAAATCTAATATCGCCGATGCGATCAAATGGGTCCTAGGTGAACAAAGCGCCAAGATCTTGCGCGGGGAAAAGATGAGCGATGTCATTTTTGCTGGATCGAAGAATCGCCGTGGGGTCAATATGGCTGAAGTGACCCTCGTTTTTGATAATAGTAAACGTGCTTTAAATTATGACAGCGACGAAGTGGAATTGACCCGTCGTATCTATAAAGATGATCAAGATGCTCAATATCTGATCAACCACCAAAATGTTCGTTTAAAAGATGTCGTCGATCTCATTTTAGACAGCGGCTTAGGTAAGGATTCCCTTTCCATGATCTCACAGGGCAATATCCAAGCCTTTGCCGAAGCTCGGCCTTATGATCGTCGGGCGATCTTTGAAGAAGCGGCTGGGGTCGCTCGCTATAAAAAAAGAAAGATCGAGGCCATTAACCGCCTAGAGCGGACCAAAAACAATCTTGAACGTACCTATGACATCTTATCAGAGCTTGAAAAACAGGTCGGTCCCTTAAAAAGGCAAGCCAAAAGGGCCGAGACGTATCGCAATAAAAAAGAAGCTCTTGAAGCCATTGAAACGGCAGTGCTCGTCGAAGAGATCACGCTTTTGGAAGATCAGATCGCTAACTTTAACACGAATATTAACGAACTCGAGGTCAAGATCGAAAATGCCCAAAGCGGGATCGAGATCCGTGAAAACCAAAATTTTAGTGCTAAACAAGAAGCCAAGGACCTCGAAAAAAAGATCAACGATGACTCCAGCGCTCTAATTAAAACGATCAACGAGATCCAAGTCTTAGAAAATCGCCACAAGGAGCAATAAAAAAAGCGCAAATATGCGATCGAGCATGGCGATAAGGAAGAAAAAAGCGCCCATTTAAAAGATCTCTACCTCGAAGCCAAAAATGAATATGAGGATCGTCAAAAGCGCTACGATGAATTAAATGAGAAACTTAATAGTGACAATAAGAAGTTAGGTCAGACCTCTTTTGATCTTGCCCAGTGCAGTCTAGAAAAAGATGAACTAAGTGCCAAGGTCAACCGTTTAAAAAATCGCCGCGAAGTCTTAGAGAACCTCATCAAAAACCCCTTTGGCAGCGGTCATAGCGGGGTAAAAGCGGTTCTTGACAACGGCTTTAGCTTAGCTGGGATAAAGGGCGTCATCGCTAAGCTTTTAAAAGCCCAAAGCGGTTATGAAGAGGCCTTAGAAGCGGCCCTTGGCGGGGCACTTTATCACATTGTCACAAGCGATGAAAGCGCGGCACGAAATGCGATCGCTTTCTTAAAGAAAAATCAAATGGGTCGCGCGACCTTTCTTCCCATGACAGTGATGAAGGCCCGTTTCATTTCAAAAGAGCAGTCTTTTATTGCCGAAAAGACCAAGGGGTATTTAGGCCTTATGGCCGATTTTGTCGATTGCGATGAAGATTTTAACGATATCAGAGACAATCTTTTGGGCAATGTCTTAGTTTGTGAAGAACTTGAAAGTGCTAACGAATTAGCCAAGCTCATCAACTATAGTTTAAGGATTGTTACGCTTGATGGCGATATCGTCAATCGGGGCGGATCGATGACCGGGGGGCGCGCCAGAAACAACACCTCCATGCTTAGCGCAAGAAAAGATCTCGATAAAGTGAATAGTGAACTAGTGAGCCTTGAGGCGCAAAGTGAATTAAAAAACAAGGCCTATCTGGAGCTTTCTAACACCAAGACAAGGCTTGAAAACGACATCACATCCCAAAGGATCGCCTTGGCAAGTCTTGAAAGCGTCTTAGAAGTTAAACGGGCGAAATTTAATAAGGCTGAAAATGATCTCAAGGTTTTAAATATCAAGACCAGTGAAGATGATAAAAGTTTTGATGACGATATAATCCAAAGGCTTAACGAAGCATACTCTTTAAGAGATGAGCTAAATTCTGCCATCAAGATCAATCGGGAAACCAGGCAAAACCTAAATACCGATATCGAGCGCAAAGATGCCCAGATCAGACAACTTCGTCAAAGCTTGCATGAAGATGAGAAAAAGCACAGTGAATATTCTAATCAGCTTGCCATCATCAAAACAAAACTTTCCCACGACTTAGAGAGATTGGGTCAAGAATATGGCATGACATATGAATATGCCAAAGAAAATGTAGCTAAGTTAGAAGTTGAAAATGCCAAGGAAGAGGTCTTGCGCTTAAGACTAGAGATTCAGAATCTTGGGCATGTCAATATGGAAGCGCCCGAAGAATACTCCAAGATCTCAGAACGCTATGACTTCTTAAAGAAAAACTACGATGATCTTCTATCTTCCCGCGACAAGATCCTAGAGGCCATCAAAGAGATGGACGAAACGATGATCAAACAATTTAAAGCGACCTTTGATGCGATCAATGCGGAATTACCCAATACCTTCAAGGCATTGTTTGGTGGGGGAAGGGTAAGGCTCGTCATGGAAGATCCTGAAGATGTCTTAAATACCGGGATTGATATCGACGTCGAGCCACCTGGCAAGACCATTAAATCGATCCGCCTATTTTCAGGCGGAGAAAAAAGCCTTATCGCGATCTGTGTCTTATTTACGATCATTAAGGTCAGAAACGTCCCGCTCGTTGTCTTTGATGAAGTCGAAGCTGCTTTGGATCAGGCCAATGTCGAACGCTTTGCCAAGTATACGCATGCCTTAAAAGAATCCAGCCAATTTATCATCATTACTCATCGTCCTGGGACGATGGTCGAATGTGATGTCTTATATGGCGTCACCATGCAACATCAAGGCGTCTCACAAATGCTCAAGGTCGAACTAGTTGACGCAATCAAACTTTCAGATGAAAAGGAGGGCGCATGAGTTTTTTAAAGAATATCAAAAACATGATCACCGGCGAAGATAAAAGCCGCTATTTGCGGGGTTTTGCCAAAACGAGCGATGCGATCGGCGCTAAACTTAAGATCATCACAGCTGGCGGCAAGATCGATCCCAATACTTTTTTAGAAGATCTGATGGTCACGCTTTTAGAAGCGGATCTCGGTTATAAGACCAGTGAGCTTGTCTGTGAAGAATTTGAAAAAGAAATGAAAAATTATGTCGCTATGTCTTCACGCGATGTCTTTGTGATCCTAAAAAAAGTTTTAAAGAGCGTCTATGGCGATGATGAAAAAAGTATCGTCATGAATGATGAGGGTCCGACGGTCTTTCTTCTAGTTGGAGTCAATGGAGCTGGGAAGACCTCGACGATCGCCAAGCTAGCCGCCATGTTTAAAAAAGAAGGTAAAAGCGTGGCATTAGTGGCTGGTGATACTTTTAGGGCTGGGGCTAGCGAACAATTAGCGTTGTGGGCTCAAAAGATTGGTGTCGCGATCATCAAAGGAAAAGCCAATCAAGATCCCAGCAGCGTTTTGGTCGATGGCTGCCGTTTCGCTAAAGAAAAGGGCATTGATATCTTGCTTTGTGATACGGCCGGAAGACTTCAGACCAAGGTCAATTTAATGAACGAACTTTCCAAGATGAAAAAGGTCATCGCTAAAGAGATCGCAGGTGCTCCTCACAACACCTGGCTTGTACTTGATTCAACGACTGGTCAAAACGGACTTTCGCAAGGCGAGCTCTTTAATGAAGCAACTAAACTTAACGGCATCATCTTGACTAAGATGGATGGAACATCAAAAGGTGGGATCGTCATTGCACTTAAAAATCTTCTAAAGATCCCGGTCATCTTCGTGACGATGGGTGAGACGATGGAAGATCTAAGACCTTTTGATCTGACACTATATCTTGACTCGATCTTAAAGGAGATGGAAGATGCCCAAAAGTAAGATCGAAGAGGGCCTCTTACTAGATTTTTATGGTGAACTTTTAACTAAACGTCAGTTTAAGGTGCTTGATGAATATTTAAATGACGATCTTTCAATGCAAGAGATTGCCGAAGAGCTCGCCATTTCTAAAAGCGGGGTCAATGACCTCATCAAGCGCAGTTTGAATCAGATGTATAAGTTTGAAGAAAAACTGTCTTTAGCTAAGAAATTTAAGCAAAGAGCACTTCTTTATGATAAATTAGATAAGGTTAATGACATTGAGGTCAAAAACTTAGTATTACAACTTAGAAATATAGAAAGCGAGGATTAATGATGTCTAAAGTAATTGCAGTAAATGCCGGATCTTCTTCTCTTAAGTTCCAACTATTTAAAATGCCTGAAGAAGAGGTCCTTACATCTGGAGTAGCCGAAAGGATCGGCTTAGATGAGGGGATCTTCACGATCAAAGTAAATGGTGAAAAGATCTCTAAAAATCTTCCGATCAAAGATCACAGCGTAGCCGTTAAACTCTTGTTAGAGGCGCTAGTTGAATATCACATCGTTAAAGACCTAAGCGAGATCAAAGCCGCCGGTCATCGCATCGTGCAGGGTGGTGCCTACTTTAAAGAATCAGTCGTCGTTGATGAAGAAGTCGTCGCCAAGGTCGATGAGCTTTGTGAATTAGCACCTCTTCACAACCCTGCCCATTTGATCTGCTATCGGGCTTTTAAAGAAGCTCTTCCAAGCATCGGACATGTCTTTGTCTTTGATACGGCCTTCCATCAAACGATGGGTCCAGAGTCTTATTTGTTCCCTGTGCCTTATGAATGGTACACAGACTACAAGATCCGCCGTTATGGTGCACATGGTACATCACATGAATACATTGGCAAAGAGACCGCTAAATTATTAAATAAGAATTTTGAAGATGTAAATATCATTACCTGTCATTTAGGCAATGGGGCATCGATTACTGCTATTAAAAATGGCAAATGTATCAATACTTCCATGGGCTTAACACCGCTTGGTGGTATCATGATGGGCTCAAGAAGTGGTGATATCGATCCAACTGTCGTCTTTTATATGATGAAGAAGTTAGGTTGCACTCCTGATGAAATGGATACTTACCTTAACAAAAAAAGCGGTATGTTAGGTGTCTCAGGAATTTCCAGCGACGCCCGTGATGTCGAAGCAGCAGCTAAAGAAGGCAATGAAAGAGCGATCCTTACGCAAAAATTATATGTCAATCGCGTTATCAATGTCTTAGGTGGTTATGTCATGCAGCTAGGCCATGTCGATGCGATCAGTTTCACAGCTGGTCTTGGTGAAAATGATGCCAATATGCGTGAGATGATCTTAAAAGCCGCCAGCGAATCTTTAGGATTATCAATCGACTACGAATTAAATCAATCCATTCACTCGAAGCTTGCGAAGTTATCGAAAGATGATTCAAAGGTTGCTGTTTATGTCATTCCAACCAATGAAGAACTCTGCATCGTACGCGATACCGTCCGTTTACTAGGTTTATAAGATGGATTTTAAAGAATTACGACAAAGTATCGAAAAATACGATTCGATCGTAATCTTTAGACATGCCCACCCCGATGGTGATGCCTTAGGTTCACAACTTGGCTTATACTACTTTTTAAAGGATAATTATCCTTTAAAAGCCATCTATGTCTATGCCAATGAATATTTTGACAAGTTTAAGTATGGCGAAAAGGTTTGTGATGAGATCTTAAAAAAGAGCCTAGGTATCGTCTTAGATACAGCAAATAGAGAAAGGATCGACGATTCTGGCTATCAGAATTGCAAATACCTTATCAAGATCGATCATCACATCGATGTCGATAGCTTCGGTAATGAAAATTATGTCATCGATAAGGCTTCTTCTTGTGCAGAAGTCTTATGCTCGATTCTTTTGAGCGCCGACTTTAAAGATCTAAAAATCTCTAAAGATTGTGCCTATTATTTATATGCCGGGATCTTATCCGATACTCAACGATTTACGATTCCGACAACTACAGCTAAGACCTTAGAATACGCCTCTTTTTTAGCAAAAAAGGATATTGATATCTATGAGCTTAATTGTCGGCTTTTTGATATCGATTATAAGACCTTTAAGTTTAGCGCTAAACTTCGTCTTAAAACAGAGTTTTCACAAGGTCTGGCCTATGTTATCCTCAATTCTGAAGATCTTGAAAACTGGGGAGTCGAGGCAAGTGAAGCGCGAAACCACGTTTCTGAACTTGGTCATGTCAAAGATTTCAAGATCTGGGCCTTATTTACCGAAACTTCCAAGGGCTTATATGCCGCATCTTTAAGAAGCATCAAAGATATTGCGATCAATAAAATCGCTACAAAATATGGCGGCGGCGGACACGTTAATGCCTGCGGGATAAAAGATCTGAAACTAGAAGACGTTCATGATCTGATTCATGATCTAAAAAGCTTAATTAACGCCTGAAATCAGGCGTTTTTTATTATTTTCATGACTTTCATATGACGCCATTTAAGCATTACATACACCAAATAGCCAAGAAGTATCAAAAGATTTAATATTTCATGGCGTAGCCTTAAAACATCTGGAAGGTTATATAGATATGGTCATTTTTAGAAAACATATGGCTTATCACTATAAAGCAAGCAATCGTTTATATCGCTCTTATGAAAGATCTTATACTTCTAATACCAGCATCACTAATAAAGCTATATATGAAAAACCATTCCCAATAGATCTAACACCATTTATGATAAA
>CALUVF010000105.1 GCA_944324155.1 uncultured Erysipelotrichaceae bacterium
ATAAAGAATCTTTTCATAAATTTTATCCCTTAAAATAATTCAAATAATTAAAATGCAATGTACAGTTATCTATGTTTGAATTATAACAGATATAAAATATAAGATGCAATACTAATTTTATTGCTAAATGTAAAATAGGGGATAGATGTATAGTGAAACAGCACGTCTAGGCGTTACTGCATTTACTTCATTTGTATTTGATATATATAGTTAATTATTATATAATTTATTCGAACAGGAGGTATAAATCATTATGACTAACGATTTAAACAAGAAAGCTTTAGCTGAAGTAGTTGCCGAAAAATGTGATGTAACTAAGAAAGCTGCTGGTGAATATGTCGATGTAGTATTCACAACAATCGCCGAAGCCTTAGCAAATGGCAACAAGGTTGACATTTCTGGTTTTGGTAAGTTTTCAGTAAAAGTAAGAGCTGCTCGTACTGGTATCAATCCAGCTACTAAGGCAACTATTGAAATTCCTGAAACAAAGGTTCCAGTTTTCAAAGCTTCTAAAGCCTTAAAAGACAACGTTAAATAAGAGTCTAATGTAGATAATAAAGCCCTTTAGGGGGCTTTTTAATATATATGAGTTAGTTCGCATAATATATATTATACAACATTTAAATAATCATATTTGAGATCATATGTTCCCAATAAAAAAGCCTATCGTGTGATAGACTTTAAACGATTAACTCTAAGAAGCTCTCTCCGATGCCAGGATTTTCAACTCCAAACATTTCGGCAATACTAGCTCCAATATCTGCAAAACTATGACGCATGCCAAGATTACCGAAACCTTTTAAGTTCTTTCGATATACTAACAACGGCACAAGTTCTCTTGTATGATCGCTACCACTCCAAGTTGGGTCATTGCCATGGTCAGCCGTAATGATCAATAGATCATCTTCTTTTAAGACAGCTAATAATTCACCTAACCTCTTATCAAAGTTAGCGAGTTCATCGGCGTAGCCATCAGGGTTGCGACGATGCCCCCATTTGGCGTCAAAGTCGACTAAATTTGTGAAACAAAGCCCATTAAAGTCTTCTTTGGCAACTTCGATCGTTTGGCTCATTCCTTCATCGCTGGAGCTTGAATGAATTGCCTTAGTTATCCCTTCCCCATTAAAGATATCGCGGATCTTGCCGATCGAAATGACATCAAGCCCACCTTCCTTTAAGGTATTGAGTACGGTTTTACCATATGGACTTAAGGCATAATCATGGCGATTTGAAGTACGCGTAAAATTATCTTTATTATCACCAACAAATGGTCTTGCGATCACTCTTCCCACACGCCAAGCTGGCTTCATAGTTATTTCGCGAGCCACCTCACAACATCTATATAGTTCATCTAATCCAATCAGATCTTCATTAGCAGCAATCTGCAATACCGAGTCAGCTGAAGTATATAGAATGAGCTCTTTGGTCTGCATATGTCTTTCCCCTAGTTCTTTGATGATCTCAGTACCAGAGGCCGCACAATTTCCGATATATTTATATCCGGTCTTTTCTTCTAATTCTTTAACTAATTCATCTGGAAAGCCATTTTCAGTAAAGGTGATAAAAGGTTCGGTGATCTTTAGACCCATCATTTCCCAATGCCCGGTCATGGTATCCTTCCCTACTGATGCTTCATGCATCTTGCCATAATAAGCACTTGTTTCTAACTGGGCAGGATTATTTTTGACATTCGCAAGATTACAAAGCCCCATCTTTCTCAGATTAGTGAGTTCATAGGTATTTTTACAAGATGAAAAAATATGGCTTAAAGTATTGGCACCATCATCTCCATATTTATAAGCCAGGTCATCACTTCCACAACCCAGTGAATCAATCACAACTACAAAAGCACGTTTACTCATTTTTGATTCCTCCATTAACTCTATTTTACTATTTTTTAAGCTATCAAAAAAGCGAAATACCAATTATAGACATTGTATTAATTATTCTTTTGATAATGGGTGCGCTTTTAAATAAGCTTTTTTGAGCTCTTCAGTTTTTAGATGAGTATAAATTTCAGTCGTAGAAATATCGCTGTGACCCAAAAGTTCTTGGACTGCCCTTAAGTCCGCACCGTTGCTTAAAAGATGGGTAGCATAGGAATGGCGCAGTTTATGAGGTGAGATTTTTTTATTGATCCCGGCTTCTAAACAGAGCTTTTTGATTAATCTTTGCGCATACATGGCATTAAGACGTCGACTATGATTATTGATGAAGAAATAGGCGCTGACATTTTTGTCTTTTAGCCAAAGAGATCTAATATTTTTAAAGTAAGCTTCCATGAT
The DNA here is from genome assembly GCA_944324155.1 of uncultured Erysipelotrichaceae bacterium. Lineage (GTDB taxonomy): Bacteria > Bacillota_I > Bacilli_A > Erysipelotrichales > Erysipelotrichaceae > JAHHTG01. The sequence continues at coordinate 2,286 of CALUVF010000105.1, forward strand.
TCTTTTGCTGAGTGATGGAAGTGGGATAACGCGCTCCTTATTGCGTTTGCCGATCACTCTGACAAAAGAATCCTCAAAATTGACATTTGTAACCTTTAATTCTACTACTTCGAAGATCCTCAGACCCAAACCATATAAGCATTCTATTATAGCGTGATGGTATAGATCTAAAGGTTTAGAATCATCAAAGAGTTCTTCGATCTTATCGATCTCCCCTTTTTCTAGATAAATCGGCAGGCGTTTTGGGACTTTAGAGGTCTCGACCATCAAACTTGGATCAGGGATATCATAACGCTCGTTTAAATATTTAAAAAAGGAATGGAGCGCTGCCTTTAAACGATTGATGCTGGCGATCGCATAAGAATCGCTGATTTCATTAATAAAAGCGTTAATAGTATTTACATCGATTATTTCAACCGTATCGATCTTAAGATCCTTGAGATATCTTTCAAAAAGCTTAAGATCATGGGTATATGATGTAATGGTCTTAGCGCTGGCATGCCTTGTGATACTTAGATAATTTAGATAATTCTTTACAGCACTATTTATATGCATCTTTGATTTCCTTAGCTTTATTTAATAGGTCATAGGCACTGTTAAGGGCATTGTCATTTTGCGATCCAGTAGCCATCAAAGCGAGTTCCTTAGCGATATCATCTTTTTCTAAAGCTTTGATGTGTGAAGTCGTTTTTTCCTTTTCGTCGTCTTTATAGACAAAATAAACTTCATCGCCAAAAGCCGCCACCTGAGCTAAATGAGTGATCGCTAAAACTTGCGAGTTATTGGCGATCCTTAGCATCTTTTCACCCATCGCCAAAGCTGCTTTACCACTTACCCCCGTATCGATCTCATCAAAGATGACGAGGTCTAACTTCATTAAGTCATTTAAAACAGCCTTGATAGCCAAAAGGATGCGTGACATCTCGCCACCGCTGGCGCTTTTATTTAAGGGTGTCATATCCTGCCCCTTGTTGGTGCAGATCATAAAGTTAACTTCATCAATGCCAAAAGCACTTGCTGGAACTTCTTTAAAATCGACCTTAAAATCAAAATACTTTAATTCTAATCCTTCGATCGATCTTAAAACTTCCATTTCAAGATCTTTAGCACTTTCCTTTCTTTTTAAAGAGAGTTCTTTGGCTTTAGAAAGATATTCTTCCCGAGCATTTGCGATCTTTGTCTCTAATTCTATTAAGCGTTCACCACGATGTTTGTTTTCGTCAAGTCTTTGTCTTAATTCATCGATATAATCGATCATTTCTTTGATATCGCGATGATATTTCCTCTTAAGGCGTTTAATTAAAGACAGGCGTTCATTAGCTTCATTTATCGCATTAGGAGATAAATCTAAAGAAGCGACGATCTTTTTAAGATCTTTGATGTTTTCATCTAAAAACGCGTAGTTATCGTTGATCTTAGCGTTGATCTTAGCGACCTCTTCATCATCAAGGTCAAGTTCTTTGATGAGTTCATAGATTTTTTCCGAAATGCCTTCGGGGCTCTCGTATAGTTCAATGGCTCTGTTTAAATGTGAAAAGATCTTTTCTAAAGAGCGATAACGTCTTAAAAAGTTTTCCAGTTCCTCTTCTTCTTTTTCTTTAAAGTCGGCTTCTTCTAATTCTTTTAATTGATACTCGTAATATTCAAGATCATCTTTACTGTCTTCGCGTGCTTTTAAATCATCATATTTTTTCTCAAGCGTACTTTTAATCTCGTAAAGTTTTCTTACTTCTTTTAAAAGTTCTTTATGATCTTTGATGCGGTCGAGGATCGCTAATTGATTTTTGGGCTTAAACAAATATTGCGTATCATTTTGCGAATGGATATCGATGGCATCATTAAAAATAGCTTTGAGGATATTTAAGGTGACGCTTTGATTATTGATGCGTATCACATTTTTATTAGGACTTAAAAGACGATAGACGATTAATTCATCGTCATAATCAATTTCATATTCTTCAAGTCTTTGGCGATAGCGTTCATCCAGGGTAAAGCTAGCCTCTAAGATGGCCTTGTCCTTGCCTTTTTGGATAAAAGAAGTATCTCCCCTTTTCCCGCTTAAAAGATCGATGGCGTTCATGATGATCGACTTTCCAGCGCCGGTTTCACCAATAAAGATATTAAGGCCCTCTGTAAGTTCGAGCCTCAGTTCGTCGATGATGACAAAATTTTTAATATAGATCGAATTAATCATTTTGAATGACCTCTAATATATCTTGATATGTTAAATGATTTGCATTTCGGATATGCGAGACATTGTTGTCGGGTATGGTTTTGACCTTTAAGATCTGATAGTTAGAATAATGAACTTTCTCAAAATAGGAAGCTACCTGCTTTCCAAAGGCCCCGGAATTTGAATTCAGATCATAGATCCAGATAAAGTCTTGGGTCTTGATCAAAGTGTCTAATAAATCTTCATCGAGTGGAATAAAATGATCAATCCTCACAAGGTTTACCTTAACATCTTGATCTTTAAAGGCTTTATAGAGATAGTCTAAGCCATCGCCATAGGTTAAGATCGTCTTCTTATTGTCTTTATCATACAGCAAGTATGGACTATCTTGGTAACCATCTTTTGTACTAAAAATATGGTCAGGCAAGTAAAAGATATCTAGGCCTTTGTGGTCGAGACTTTTTCGAAAGGCATCTTCTAAAGTTTTAAAATCATTGCATAAGATAGTATTGGCATCTTTTAAAGCCCTGATGATCATCAAAGAATCCGGATTATAGCTAAGGCGGATACCGCCTCTTAAAAGAAAGATCTTGATATTAGGATCATAATCCTTTAATTCATAAAGCACATTGATGTTGGCGCAAAATTTATCTTCTTCCATCAAAATAAAGACACGATAAGCGGCGCTTTCAGCCCCATAAGCCAAAGACATTGCCAGGGCGTAGTGCTTTTTTAGATCAAAACATTTATTAGGGTGACTTATCAAAAGCTTGGCGTAATGGTTTTCTAAGGCATCGCCAAATAAGAAGACCTTTACATCATCATAAAGCGCTAAATAATTATCTAATTCCCTGATCAAAAGTTCATCGAGATAATTATAGCCCTTGACTTCCTTTTGAAGGGCCAGGCCACTTTCTTTTTTAAAGGGCGGTGTAAGGCTTGGCATGACGACTAGGCCCTTTTCGACCGGCTCATAGCCATAGCCCTTTTTGATGATCGCGTGTATCATTAAAGGACCACTTTGATCTTTGATCTGTTTAAAAGCTTCTAAAAGGCTTTTTAAATTGTGCCCATCAAGCGGTCCGACATATTCATAGCCTAAAAGCGAAAAGACATTGTGTTCTTCAAAGGATTTTTTAATAGTGTTTTTAGCTGATCTGACTCCTTTATAGATGCTTGAAGAGATCTTGTTGCCCTTGATTGTCTTCATGACACCACTTATGAGATGGCCTTCTTCAAGACGCGAAGCAAATTTTAAAGGACGACTTTTTAACTTGATCGGCGTATCTTGCGATAGATCATCGCCTACAATAACGGTAATGGCTAGATTTTCATTAGCGATCTTAAAAAGATTCTCTAAAACAAAGCCATCGCTTAAATAGGCACTGTCCAAGATGACGACGACTTTTTCTTTAGCATAGGCTAAGCCCATAGCCATCGACATAATCTGGGCCACGCTGAAATGATAAGGCTTGATATTGATATCGAGGCGCTCTAAGATCGTATTTAAGTATTCAGGCACCATTAAGATCTTATATTCACTTTCGATATTCATAAGCAAGCACAAAACAATGTCGATGTAGGCCAGATCATCTTTGAGATAACCGCCGTTTTTCGCCATGAAATCGATCAGTTCAGCACGCAGATCACGTGCTTTTGTTTGTAGTTCTTCTAAAGATAGTGTCGCATTAATAATCATAAGATCATCGCTCTTTTAAAGAAGTAATAAGTTCTTTTAGACCGTTGGTATCAAAATCAAAACCCTTGATAAGCTCAAAAGTAGCACTAAATTCTTCATCGAGAAGCTTTTGGATCTCTAGCGTACTTTTAAAGCGCAAGGCCGTGATCTTCCCTTTTTTAAGATCACTGTTTTGAGGTTTTCCGGTCTCTTCCTTGGTTCTTATTATATCAAAAAGATCATCTTGTATCTGAAATAGTATCCCGATCTTTTCGCCCAGTTTTTGGTAAAGCTCTTCATGGGCCTCATCGTTTTTTAAGATCATCACCATCTTTAAGGCTGCAATGAAAAGACAGGCTGTCTTATAATAATCGATCTTCTTAACTACGTCATAGCCGATAGTCTTTTGGCCCTCGTATTTTAAATCGAGATATTGGCCATAGACCATGCCCTTAGCACCTGCATAGGTCG
>CALUVF010000106.1 GCA_944324155.1 uncultured Erysipelotrichaceae bacterium
AGCCCATCAAAGGACCGATCACCCCGCCGAATAACACCAAAAATATAATCAAGAATAAGAATCCGTTGTTGTTTCTCATAGTTATCATTATACACTAGCCAGGCAGAAAATGTTAGAATGAGAAAAAAGGAGTTTTCTGATTATGGAAGTCAAACAAAACATCGAAATGATGCACGAAAAAATTAAACGCATCGATGATTATAAAAAGGAGGAATTAAGCGCCTGCAAGGATATTGTCAAAGCCAAGGCCGAAGAGATCAAGGCTCAAACCACGGACGTTTTAAAAAATGCGATCGAAAAAATCGAGCTACTTTCAAAAGATGAAGATGAAAGTCTTGAAAAAGAGGAGCTTTTTGATAAGATCACAGCACGCTTTAATGAGGCCTATTACTATTCTTTGCACCGCATTGATGACCTCATCAAAAGTAATGACGGCATCGATGATTCTTTAAATGCCTTAAAAGATGGCTTAAAAGACTTAGGCAAAGGCTTATATCAAAATGTCAAAAACTTTGCCGAAGATGACAACACCAAAGAAAGCCTGAAGAAATTAAAAGATGCCGCTAAGGACATCTTCCAAAAAAGTTTTAAATAGATTTGATAAAGCGAGCGGGTGATCCTGCATAAAGAGAATGAGCTTCAACATCTTTATTCACAAGACTCCCGGCTGCAATCACAGCGCCTTTATGGATCGTCACCCCACCCAAGACAGTGACATTGCCTGCTATCCAGACATCATCTTCAATAATGATGGGAGTGGCTTTTTCTATGCCCTTTTGTCGTCTCTTTAAATCAAGCGGGTGGGTGGGTGTGTATAAGCCAACCCTTGGACCGATCAAGACATTACTACCGATCATGACCTTACTTGAATCTAAGATCACGACACCGGTATTGAAGTAAACATTGTCTCCTAAAAAGGTATTTATGCCATAATCGATAAAGATATCAGGAGTAATCTCTACGCCCTCACCCATTGACCCTAACAGATCTTTTATAATACCCAGATCTAAATTCTTATTAAAAGCACGGATCTTTTCATGAGCTTTTTTTCTTAAAGCGACGAGCTCTTCATCATTTGGATCATACCATCGCAGTGCTAACATCAATTCATAGTTTGTCAACATATTAAAAAGCCCCATAGGGGGCTAAAAGCTTATAGCAGATTGAAGAATTCTTCAACGACCTTGGCATAATGTCCTTGGCATACCAGGTGGTGATTGCCGATTGGACGGTTCGTGAAGTAATCCATATCAGAATCAAGCTTTAAGACGATCTGGGTGCGGCATAAAGCTTCTTCATTCAAATTGCGGTCAATGACAGAATCCTTGACGAAGTGACGGCTCAAGTCACCAGAGCACTTAAAGATCGTGCAATCGCCCTCTTCGATATGGCCGGCGACCGCAACACCTAATCCTGATTCATAGTGTGTCTTTAAGCAATAGCGGCAAGGCATGTTAAGTGGAAGGGTGCAATGTGCCAAGACGATCTCGTCATCTTTGCCATTGATACGGCTGGGGTTGCACATAAAGACCGGTTTATTTGAACATTCACCTAAGATGACCATCGAGATAAGGGATTGCATATCGCCTTCACACCCTGCATAGATGCCTTGAGCATTTAAGATCGCAAGACCTAAGCAGCCGGTATTCTTATAGGGCTCTAAAAGATCAAAGCAGCGTACGGTCATAGCACCTAGGCCATATTTATCCTTTAAGCGACACAGTGCTCCATAGATCTCTAAAGCCTTTTCTAATTCATCTTTATCAAATTCATGTTTCTTAAGATCTAATGTATACTCATTATCTTCATAGCTATGCTTATTGATCTCTTCATAGAATTCTTCCATAGAGATATTGACGATCTCCATGCCTGAAACTTCTTTTAATTTCTTAGCATCGACATCTGAAGAGATCAGCCAGCTTGACGGTGCGCCAACTTGGCCAAGCTTCATTCCCTGAATATTGATCCAGGCCTTTTGCGCTTGCATCATATTCTTTAAACGCGCTGCCATCTCTTCTTCATTGCCATGTAAGATCAAGCCCTTGCGGCCGTTTAACTTAAGGTAAGATAAGATCTCCATAGAAGCAGCCAAAGAATTGTTTTCACCGCTGGTCAAGATGATGATCGGATCAGCCAGCTCGTTTAAACTTTCTTTAAATTTGCCTTCGACACCGCCACCGCCGATAAAGACGACCTCTGGCGCCCCTTCGACTTGTCCATCGCGATGGAAATTGATCCCAGCTAAATTACCGATGCGGTCGATAAAGGCATAGTTTTCATCATTGCGCTTTTCGACATCGGAATTCATGCTTAAAAAATAACGTACATTAACATCTAACATTTAATTTTTCCTCCGTCTTTATTCTATCATTTAAAATGGGAAATTTACCCGATAAAATCACTTGCTTTGTTAAAAATGACTTAATTTTGCACCATTGTTTGAAGATTCTGTTTTTAAGCAATCGCCCTTTTAATTCTCAAAATCTAGAATTCTATTACATACTCTTTTTAAAGCGACATCATGCGAGACGATGATCACAATCTTTTCTTGGTAACACTGCTTGCCAAGCTCGGCGATTATTTCGTCTCTTGTCGTTTTATCTACTGAACTTGTCGGTTCATCTAAAATCAGGATATCACTATCTTTAATTATGGCCCTCGCCAATGCTACCCTTTGCTTTTCACCACCGGAACAATCAATTACGTTAGATTGTGTTATAGAACTTATAAAATTAATATCCATAATCTCTTTGATCTTATCTTCAGGATAATCCTGGCCTAAGGTTATATTTTCTTTTTTTGTAGCCTTAAAGATAAAGATATCTTGAGGCAATATGCCAAGTCTAGAGTATAGAGACCTGTTGTCTATATCCCTTAAATCTCGGCCGTTAATCTTGATCTCTCCACTCGTTGGTAAAAGTTCCTTTAACATCAAGCGCAGTAAGGTAGTTTTTCCCGATCCTGAGCGCCCTTTGATAAGCAGCTTGTCACCTTTATGCAAGGAAAAAGACAGCGCGTTAATAATGTTTTTTTCATTATAAGCAAAGGAAACATCTTTAAATTCTAGCGTTTCAATATGATCTACCTTTTCACCCATTGCCTCATCTTCGCTAATTAGTTCAGCAACGCGCTCTTTTGTAGCCTTTCCTGATTGCAGTGTCAAGTTAGCACTGGCAAGGTTGTTTATCGGTTGATTCAAAACAGAGATGTAGGAATAGAAACTAAAAAGAATTCCTACGGTGGTCTTGCCTCTTACCACGAAGAAAGCCCCAATAAAAACGACCATAAGTGGGATAGCATCTAAAATAAAATTAGTTGCCGTAGTTCCTAATGTTTTCCATTTTTGAAGGTTCATCATAAAGCCAAAGTGTTTCATAGCTTTATTCTCAAACCTTTTTAGGAAAAAAATTTGCGCATTATTAAGTCTTATTGTCTCGGCTCCATTTAGATCATGGCCGGTCTCATCAAATATTTCCGAAAAGCTTTCTCTTTCCTTAATTTGGAAAGTGCGCAAGCGCTTATTCAAAAAACCATAATATATAAAATACAATATACTAAAGATAAGAACGACAAGAGCTAAAAAGGGTTCCATCAAAAAAAGGAAAAAGAAGATCATCAAAAGAGTGCTAATGTTTAAGATGAACATTGGAACAGTAATTAATCTGCTTTCTGCGACGATTGCTGAATCATTAAGGACGCGATTGATCATGTCGCCACTAGAATGTTGTTTAAAAAAATTGAAATCTTGATCTAGTACTTCTCCAAAAACTCTCGATCGAGCGATCATCTGCCCTTTATAAATCATTTTGAACCAAAGATAATTCTGAGCATAATTTAAGATAAACGACATCGCCAACAAGGCAAAACATATCAAAAACAAGTTTGTCAAATTCTTTACATCGGCCCCATTTGTTAACCCATCAATTATTTTTCCAAGAAAAAAAGGCTGAGCTAATCCTATTGCATCACAAAGAATGAATGCGATCATGACAAAAAAGCGGAGTGGAGACAAAGATTTTAAATCTTTAAAAAGTGTTTGATCCAA
>CALUVF010000107.1 GCA_944324155.1 uncultured Erysipelotrichaceae bacterium
GCGATATATACGCCATCGAAGATGGGACCCCGATCTTTCCCAATGAGCCGATCATTACGGTTAAGGCGCCGATCATTGAAGCTCAACTGATCGAAACGGCCATCTTGACTTGTTTTAACCATGCGACCTTAGTCTCAAGCGTCACTAGGCGCATCATCAATGAAGCTGATGGGGTACCGGTCATGGAATTTGGAGCACGGCGTGCCAGAGGCATTGCCTCATCTTTAGAGGCCAGCAAGTATTCTTATATTGCCGGCTGTGTGGGAACTTCTAATGTCTTAGCGGGATTAAAATACAATATCCCGATGCTTGGCACGATGGCCCACAGCATGGTCGAGGCTTTTGATGATGAATACGAGGCTTTTTTGGCTTATGCCAAATCCAACAGTGATAATGCGACCTTTTTGATCGATACATACGATACCCTAAACAGTGGCCTTGTCAATGCCATGAGAGTGGCCAAAGACTACCTCATTCCCAATGGTTATAAATTAAAGGGCGTGCGCATCGATAGCGGCGACCTCATCTATTTGGCCAAGAAATGCCGTGAGATCCTTGATAAAAATGGCTTTAAGGATACAGGAATCTGTCTTTCGAACGGGTTGAACGAATATCGGATCGCCGATCTTAGAAGATCCAAGGTGCCGGTTGATTCCTTTGGGGTCGGTGATAATATCGCCGCCAGCAAGGAGCGCATGGACGGGGTCTATAAGCTTGTGGCGATCGAAGAGAAAGACGGCATCAAGGCCAAGATCAAGATCTCGGAAGACACCGTCAAAACGATCAACCCGGGTTTTAAAAAGCTCTATCGCTTCTTTGACCTTGAAACCAACAAGCTTTTAGGCGACCTCATCGCGATGCATGACGAAGTGATCCCGCTTGATCATTACACCCTTGTCTCGGACCGCGACCCATGGAAAAAGACCGAGCTATCGAATTATCGCTTAGAGTGCTTACAAAAAACCATCTTTAAAGACGGGGCGCTTGTCTATGATCTGCCCGATATCGCAAAACGTCGCGCTTATTCTGATGAGTGCTTTAAAAGCTTGAGCGAGCGGATCGTTGATATCTATCACCCTCATACATACTATGTCGATTTGTCGGTTAAAGAAAAGGAATTAAAGGATCGTTTGATCTTAGAAAAGACCAGGAGGAACAAAAATGTTTGATGTGAAAAAAGAGACCCAGAATATCTGTAACTTTATCAAAGATTACTTTGAAAAGAATAATTTATATGGAGCGATCATCGGCCTAAGCGGTGGCAAGGATTCAACGATCTGTGCGGCCCTTTTAAAAGAAGCCTTGGGCAAGGAGCGCGTAGTAGGCGTGACACTTCCTTGCCACTCAAAAGATGAAGATGCTAAAGACGCTAAAAGAGTGGCTGACTTTTTGGGGATTGAGCTCATCAACTATGATCTTACAGCGACCTTTGATGAATTTAAAAAAGGTATGGAAGTTTTTATTGACGATGAAAAGGAATGCCTAAACAGCGATATCAATCTAAAGCCACGCTTAAGAACGGCCAGTTTATATTATCTAAGCGCTCTTTATAGCGCTAAAAGAAAAAAGACCTACATCGTTTGTGGGACTTCCAATAAGTCTGAGATCTTTGTCGGCTACTATACCAAAGGCGGCGATTCCGTTTCTGATATCCGTCCGATCGCCGACTTATTGAAAGAAGAGGTCACAAGTGTCGGTGAATACCTGGGTCTTCCGCATGATCTTGTATACAAGACTCCCAGTGATGGTCTATCAGCACTTAGTGACGAAGATAAATTGGGCGTGACCTATAAAGAGATCGGACAATATATGAAAGATCCCGCTTCTCTTGATCCTGAAGTTGCCCAAAGAATCAAGAAACTGCACGAGTCTTCTAGGCACAAGCTTTATATCCCAACCTATATTAAAGGTGATCAATGAAGATCGGAGTCTTTGTCGGAAGCTTTGACCCGCCACACCTAGGACATGTCAGAGCTATGGACTATTTGATCATTAAATCCTATGTCGATGAAGTCTTAGTGATCGCCACGATGCCTTACTGGCATAAGACCAATCTCACAAGTTTAGATGATAGACTAAATATGCTTAAGCTTGTGAAACACGAAAAGATCAGGATCGATGAAAAGTATAACTATGTGACCTATACTTATGAGATCTTGGAAGAACTTAAAAAAGATGGCAATGACTACTTCCTTGTGATCGGTGAAGATAATGCTCAAAGTCTCCATCTTTGGAAACGCTATGACATCATCAAGACCTTTCCCTTGATCATTTTGGGAAGAAAAGGCTATGAGTTTAAGATCGATCACCCCAACTATCAATTTATCGATCAAGACTTCGGTATGATCGCCTCTTCAAAAATAAGAAGCGATGTCGATCGCTATAAAGATGACCTGCCTTTAAAGGTCTATGAATACATCAAAGAGAAAGGCTTATATGCGCATTAAACTAATGGTTTAATGCGCATTTTTATAGATGATGCTAAGATAATTGCGTAAGGCGAAAGCCTTATAACACCTGTTCTTTGAGATATAGAGATCGTCAGCTCGATGTAAACTATTTTGCTAAAATAGTCGAGGCAGGTTGAAAATAGCCTATTGTTTTAAAGGGATACTTTTAAATTCGATGGGATCTTAACTAGCGATAGTTAAGGTGTCGGTCTAACTAACCGATCTATAAGATCTGGCGCTGATGGTTTCGCTTGCAAAGATAGCTTAAGGGTCGCGGTACAATAGATGGCAGCCAAAAGCTGCATGAATCTGAGTTAGGTAGAAGCTTGGAAACTTCTATAAACCTTAGAAATTCCAATAAGCCGTTTGTCGTTGAATGCTTAAAAGGCAGTATAAGACCCCCAAAGTAGCGTTCGAGTAGCCCAAAACGACAAAGTCATAAGAGCTTAACGGGATATGATTGGCATATTTTCTGAAAAGCGGGTGAAAGTTGTGGGTAAGCAATCCCATCGTGGCGAAGCTGATATAAGGAAGCTTGAGGGTCATGACCTTGGCTCAGACCTTATATCCCACGTGATCGAAATGGCAAGAAGAGGCAAAGTTTAGTACGATGAATAAAAGTCGGACGATCTCTATAACTCAAAGCACAGGTGTTATGGTATAATTTCTTCCATAGTGTTGGCGATACATTAGTATCTGTTTGAATTATTCTTAAAGACAAAATGGGAGGTGCAGTATGAATACCGTTTCTTTCAAAGTGCCGATCATTGATAATGTCAAGACCGGCCAAAACATCAAAGAATTGCGCAAGGCCAAGGGAATGAGCGTCAGGGAACTCAAAGATGCCCTGGGGTTATCGTCCTTGCAGGCTATCTACAAATGGCAATGGGGCGATGCCCTCCCGGACATCGACAACCTGCTGGCCCTATCGATCATCTTCGAGAAAGACATAAAAGACATCTTGATCACTCAAGATGTCTTTTAAATAGGGGACAGTATTTTATAACAGAGTTTATGTTAGAATTAGGGCATGGCAAAAAAAGAAATCACTAACATTATCGATTACCTTATTTGGCGTGGGGATCTAAGTTTTGAAGCAGATCACTTCAATGAAATAGATGCCCTGGTTTTGTCGCGCTTTTCTTATATGGATATGAAAGGGATCCTTGAAAATGATAAGAATGGTTTGACTATAAAAGCAGCATATGAAAAATATAGCTCTAATCTAGAGGAAAGACCTAAGTTTGCTCCCCAAGACCCCGAATTGTTTCGTCTCATGGCGGAATCAAACAGGTATGGCGATCTTATGCTTATCTACCATGATTTTAAATTTAGCGATGATGATGTCGAACAGTTTTCCACGGTCACGATCGAACTTCCTGACAATCGTCATTTCCTCTCTTTTAGAGGTACCGATAATACGATCAACGGTTGGAAAGAAGATTTGCTCATGACCTTTGATGAAAAAGTACCATCACAAGCCGATGCTCTAGAATATATCGAACTGGTAGCCAAAAATACAAGTGGCGATCTCTTTTTAGGAGGGCACTCTAAAGGCGGAAATTTGGCTGTTTATGCAGCTTTATTCTGCCCTGAAGAGATAGCCAAGAGAATCAAAGGGGTCTTTTCTTTCGATGGCCCAGGTCTTCACAAGACTTTGGTCGACCAGCTAGATGATAAGATCGCATTGCCAGTCGTGGCAACCTATATGCCACAATCTTCCTTCTTTGGCAAGATGCTTTCACATCGTGAATTACAAATTGTCGTGAATTCTAATGCTTCGGGCGTCATGCAGCATGACATCTACTCTTGGGAAGTGGTGCGCAAAGACTTTGTATTAACAAAAGAGGATACAATGGTCTCGCGGGTCTTTGACCAGGCTTTCCACGATTATTTAGCTAAACTAAGTAAAGAAGAGCGCAAAGAAGTTGTAAATATTATCTTTGATGCGGTTGAAAAATGCGATGTCGATACCATGGAGGATCTGACTAAGCACTTTGTCGGTAATCTTTTGAAGGTCATGAAGCATATGAATCAGCTTGATGAAAAAGACGGTAAATTAGTAAAAGAAGCGGTCGGGATACTCGGGGATTCTATTAAAGATGGGATCATTGAGGAATTTTCCAGTCATATCCCCTTCTTGAAAAAGAAAGAACCAAACGAAAAGGAGCAGTGAGCTCCTTTTAATCTGGGTTATCGCCGATATGGTCGTGGTTCATATTGGCATAGATCTTAGCTAAGAATTCATCGGTATAGACCTTGTCATATATCTCGCCCAAAAAAGTCATCGGGGGTTTTCCATCTAACCTTTGAGCTTGTCTAAATAAGGCGGTATAAGATACAAACATATTCAGACACATAAAGACAACAAGTATCGGTAAGAGAATCTTTCCCACTTTATAGGGGATCATTTCAATGAGCTTTGATAAAAGCGGGTAAATAAAGCGCATAAAGACAAGACCGCCCAATCCCCAAAATAACATAAAGGGGATCGTCGTCCGCCCGCCGATATTGAGCGGCATGTTGGAGTAATCCCAAGAGTTGGCGTGGAATAAGACCTCGCCGATCAGGCTTAAGGAATATTCGGCGACTCCACCAATAAGACAAGAATAGAGATAGGTCTTCCACCAGGGTCTTGTGTCATTGTTTTTTCCCAAAAGTAGGGTAAAACCAGCAAAACCGAAACCGTAGATAGGATTAAAGGGACCATAGATAATGCCCTGTCTTGATTCCCAGACCCCTGTTCTTATGAGGTTTAGGATCTCTTCATAATAGGTGCCGATAATGCAACCGATAAAAAACATGAAGAAGATCTTGGCAAAGCACCAGCCTTTGGCGAAGACGGGCTTTTCGTTTTCTGTTTGAATTACTTTTTCCATGGTCCATATTTTAACAGACAATTCTAAAAATAAGCAACAAATAAGCGAATATATATATTATAAAAAATGCTTGACTATTGCGTTTTATGCATGTAATATTCACGAGGTTAGAAAGGGGTTAATATGAAAACCAAACTATATCAAATTTGTTTCTACATCAGTATTTTTATTATCGTATTGGGTGTTGTTATGACAGCGATGTCGCTCGCTATCGTATTACCAACTGGTATCACGGCAGATTCCGCAATCGTTCCAGGAGCTTTTTTACTTTTAACGATCGTTGGCATCTTCTTTACTTTCTATTATAAAAAGAAGATGAAGGAAGGTAATTAATGGAGTACGCTATCGAAACAAAAGATCTCGTCAAAAACTATAAAGGTTTTTTGGCTAATGATCATGTCAATATTAAAGTGCCAAAGGGATCGATCTTTGGTCTGATTGGACGCAATGGTGCAGGTAAGACTACCTTTATGAAACTGGTACTCGGCTTTTCCAATAAGTCCAGCGGTACAATCGCCATCAATGGTCATGCCTCGGAAGGCGACCTTTGGAAAGAAAGAGGTCACATTGGAAGCATCATCGAAGTTCCGGCTTTTTATAACGAGATGAGCGCGATGGCCAATGCCCTATATTACGCCAAACTGCATGGCAAGGGCAAAAAAGATGTCGAAGAGGTCTTGCGCAAAGTCGACCTTTTGAAATTCAAAAAGCGTCACGTCAAAGCTTTCTCTTTGGGCATGCGCCAAAAGTTAGGCATTGCCTGTGCGCTTTTAGGTGATCCCGATATCTTGATGCTTGATGAACCAACTAATGGTTTGGATCCTGTAGCCATCGCCGAGATCCGCAATCTTTTAGAAACCTTAAATAAGGAAGGCGTGACGATCTTTATCTCAAGCCATATCTTAAGCGAGATGGAAAAGATCGCCACAGATTATGCCTTTATGTTAGAAGGGAAGGTCGTAAAGGCTTTCTCAAGTGAAGAATTAAAGGCGACCGGCAAAGATTTAGAGTCGTATTTCTTGGAAGTAGCGGGAGGTAATACCAATGTTTAGGATCTTTAAAGCAGAATTATTCAAATGCCGCCACAACATGTCTTTCTTTCTTTCGCTTTTAGCAGCAGTACCTTTAGGTGTTTTATACTGTGTTATCTGTGAACTTGATAAGACCTTAAGCATGGCCGAGATCTTAAGCGGGGTCGTGTCTTATTACAACATTTTCTTCATCATCATGATCACGATGTATGTGACCAACGACTATGAAAAAGGCACGATCAAGGCCATCATGTCGAGCGGTGTATCTAAGTCTAAGATCTATTTTGGACGTTTGATGGTTTCGATCTTTATTTCGGAGATCATGTTTGTGCTGGCTTTTGCCGGTGCATATGCTTGGGGCTTCTTTAAAGGTATTCCTTTAGTGTCTGAAGCAATGCCATGGACTGTATTTGAGTTTGCTGAAAGCGTTGGCGTACAGATGCTGATCGTCGCCGTCTATGCAATGTTAGGCTATTTTATTTCGGTGCTCATCAAAAAACAAATGCCTGCCATGATCGTTGCGATCGCTGTTATCAATTTTGAACCGCTTTTAATCGGCAAGGCCAGCGAATTATTGGGCAAGGACCTGTCGATCCTTGACTTCAACAGTATGATCGAACAGATTGAGATGCTTAATCTTTCAGGAAGTGTCTTGATAGGTACCGGGGCCTTTGCCTTAGTCGTCTTCTTCTTGACCTTTGTGATCGGCACAACTGTCTTTAAACATCGCGATATTTAAATAATTTGCCCATTTTGGGCAAATTTTCATTATACAAGACATTTTTGAGATTCTAAATAACTATTGAGTATTATATAACTATAGATTAATAAGGGGGTCATGAACATGATCGATCGCAAAGAATTAAAGAGAAAGGGGCGCCAGATCTTAAAGGCACACTATGCAATACTGATAATTGCCTGCCTTTTATCAGGTCTTATTGCCACGGAGTTTTCCGATACCTTTACGCTTTTGAGCACCCAGAATGAATCGTACTCTGAAAAAGAGTCTACGCCATCTTCGAAGCTTAGCACAACCGAAGTTTTTAAAGATATTTTAAACGATGATCTAAGCGAGGGCGAAAAAGATGCTGAAGCGATCAGGGAAGAAACGATCAAAGAGGATCATAGCGCGATCTTAGGACACTCTAGAGGGGTCTTGGCGATCTGATCGAAGGTATCACCAATTCCGATGTTGCCAAGAAGGTCGAAGATGTCTTAGAAAAAACCGACATCGATGACAAAATTATGGAAAAAGGCGGCGATCTTTTAAACGACGTCTTAGGTCATTTCAAGAAATAAACGGTCAAACTGACCGTTTATTTCTTTAAGGCTAGTTTAGATCTTTGTAGTAATCTTTAAATTTCTTAGCCAGATAAAGGGTGACAAAAAGATCAGAGATGCCACTATACATTAATCCCAAACCGATGACGATAAACAAGATGCCGGCGGCGCTAAAGGGATTAAAGAGCACGAAAAGGCCAAGAATGATATCGATGATTGCTAAAACGATATATAACAAAGAATTGGGATAGCCGAATCTTTTGGCATCGATCCCATCTTGCAATTTAGAAAAGCCGCTATAGATGATCACGACCCCTAAGATCAAAGGGATCAAGGCGATAAACATTTCAGGCTTAAATAAGATCAAGACACCTAATGTGAGTGTCACAAGACCAAATAAGAAGTCATTGCGGAAATAGCTTTCTTTAAGATCATAGCTAAAATAGCGAATGATGTTTACAAGACCACTGATGATCGCTGCTATAGCGATAAAGGTCACGATGAGATTCATGGAAAGGGTGGGGAATAATACTAAAACTACTCCCAAGACGATCATTAAGATAGATGAGATGATCGCATTCCATTTCATTTCTTTTAGTGTTTGCATATAGTTTCCTCCTTAAGCAAATTCTTGCTTATAATGATATTTGTTTTAAGCAAATATCATAGCTTTGAATCGCTATGATATACAAAGGTTTTTGTGTCTCATAGATATTCGTGTAAGATGCCTCTTACGTGTTCATACTAACACTTCTAAAAATTAATACAATTAAAGTGCTCATTTGCCAAAAAGCTTTTATTTATGTAGAATAAAAAAGCCCTGAGGGGCCGACAGTTCGTTTGTACCATCCTGTCGTTAAATAAAACCAGGACTACTATTCATTTTTTAGTAGCTTGGAAGATCAAGCTATTTTTTATTAGGGTAGTAGTTTTGCAAGAGAAAGGAAATTTTTATATGCAAAACACTAAAACTTTAAGCAATGAAAAAAACAGGCTATATAGGGAACTTGAACTGACGAAGATCTTGCTTAGAAGCGTGCCTTCGTCTTTGGTTGCCCTATTTGTCACAGGTGTAGTAGCCATGAATCTTTTGGCTAATAAGACGATCTATCAAAGCCCATATCTGGCCTTAGATGGCGGGATTCTCATATCGTGGCTCTCTTTTATGTCGATGGACATCATCACAAAACACTTTGGTCCGAAAGCTGCTAACCGGATCTCAATATTTGCGGTGCTCGTCAATCTTTTGTTCTGCTTCCTCTTTTATCTTGTCAGCATAATTCCTTCAAGTGCTGATGACTATACGGCCTTTAATACCATCTTTGGCGGCACCTGGTTTATCCTTTTAGGTTCGACACTGGCCTTTATTTCTTCTTCTTTTATCAACAATCATTTAAACTATGCGATCTATAAACTTTTTAAAAAAGAAAGCGATGAGCGTCTTGTCTTTATGGCCCGCTCTTATCTTTCGACTTTTGTGGGACAGTTTGTTGACAATCTCGTCTTTGCGATCATAGTCTTTATGATTTTTGCGCCGATTTATTGGGACGGCTTTAGCTGGACCTTATTACAAAGTGTGACCTGTGCATTAAGCGGGGCTTTGTTAGAACTGGTTATGGAAGTCTTATTTTCGCCTTTAGCCTATAAGGTTACAAAAAATTGGGAAAAAGAAGGCGTGGGACAAGCTTATTTTGATTATCTGGAGGATAAGAAATGCGCGTTTTGATCACGGGAGTTAGTGGCGACATTGGAAAAGCGATCGCCCTTGAATTTTTAAAAAACGATCATGAAGTCATCGGCTTTGATATAAAAGAAGCTATCATAACACATCGAAATTACACTCATTATGTGGTCGATATCAGAAAGGAAGAAGATCTGATCGAGCTTGACGATATCAACATCCTCATCAATTGTGCCGGTGTGCAGAATAAAGATGATATCGATACCAATCTCAAGGCTTTGATCAGGGTCTCGGAAAAATATGCCCTGCAAGATAAGATCTATTCTGTTTTAAACATCGGATCTGCCAGTGGACATACGGGTTCGGAATTCCCGGAATACGCCGCCAGCAAGGGTGGGGTCATTGCCTATACCAAAAATTTAGCATTGCGCCTTGCAAGATATAACGCGACCTGCAACAGTCTTGATCCCGGCGGGGTCTTGACCGATCTTAATGCCTGTGTCATCGAAGATGAGGCGTTATGGAGTGAAATTATGAAAGAAACACCATTAAAAAGGTGGGCCACGCCTAAAGAGATCGCTGAATGGGCCTACTTTTTAGTGGTTATTAATCGCTTTTGCACCGGACAGAGCATCATTGTCGATGGCGGTGAAAGCATCAATTTTAATTTTGTGTGGAAATAGCCTTTTTAAAGGCCTTGATGAGATGATCGACGCTGGCGCAGCCTAAAAAGGCGATGACGGCGTCTTTTTCATCTGCCAATTGAGCGATCGTCTCATCATCGATCGCTTTGGCATCTTTGATGCCCTCGATGATATTAAAAGAAGAGATGCCTGGATAGTCCTTGGGATCTTCACGATTGCAGTCAATGGGGGTGAGATAGGTCATGTCGGCTAAAGAGAGAGCTTCGATGAATTCGTCTTTAAAGTCCTTGGTGCGCGAATAGGTGTTGGGCACAAAAACGGCAACCAGCCTTCTATCGGGGTACTTTTGCCGGCAAGCCTTAAGGGTCGCCTTTATCTCAGTGGGGTGATGGGCATAGTCATCAATGAGGGTATAGGGTCCGACCTCTTCGATCGCAAAACGCCTTTTTGCATTTTTAAAAGTCAAAAGCAATTCTTTGATGACTTCTTCTTCAAGCCCTAATTCCTTTGCCATGACGATCGCGGCGGTTGCGTTGGCGATCATGTGCTCGCCATATAGCGGTAATAAGAAGCTTCCATACAGCTCTTTATTTAGATAGATATCAAAAGCCGATCCGTCTTTAGTGAGCTTGATATTTTTGATTACGATGTCATTGTCATCTTTAAAGCCATAGAAAAGAACTCTGGTCTTAAAGTTCATCTTTCTAACTTCTTCATTATCGCCGTTAGCGATCACAAGTTTTTTAGTATTGTCGGCAAAGATATTGAAAGTATTTCTGATATCATCGATGTCTTTATAGCACTCGGTGTGTTCTAATTCGATATTGGTGATGATACTATAGGCGGGGTGATAGTAGGTGAAGTGGCGATTGAATTCGTCGCTTTCGGCAACAAAATATCGATCGTCAGAGCTGGCTTTGCCATCGCCCGCCCCGATAAAGTAACTGCAGCCTAAAGTATTCTCTAAAAGATGCTTAAGCATGGAGGCCGTTGAGGTCTTGCCATGCGTCCCACTTACCCCAATCGTTTCAAAAGAGTCAATGACATGCCCCATTATTTCGGCGTATTTCTTGACTTCTAAACCCAATTCTTTGACCCTTTTTAATTCTTTGTGGTCTTCTTTAAAGGCGACGCTATAGGTCGCGATCGTATCAGGGTCTAGGGGGTGGGGGCCATAGAAGATCTCTATCCCTCTTTCATCTAGCCCCTTTTGGGTAAATTTATAGTCCTTGACATCATCATAGCCGCTGACTTCATTCCCCAGATCTTTTAAGATCTGAGCCAGCGTTGACATGCCTGATCCTTTAATACCGATACAATAATACTTCATAACTTTTCCTCATCAACTTTCTCATCAATATTATACACGTTTTAGAATATGTAGTAGAATAGACAAGTAATATATGGCATATAAGATCTTAGTTATCAATCCCGGGTCGACCTCGACCAAATTATCTTTATATCTTGATGAAAAAGAGATGTTTACATCTGATGTCTTTCATGACAGCAGTGTTTTAAAAAGCTTTCCTACCATCAATGATCAGCTCGATTACCGCATGGAAGTGATCGAGCGTTTCATTAAAGACAACGCTATTGATCTTAGTGACCTCGATGCGATCGCCGCCAGGGGCGGGGCGTCTTACTCTTTAAAAAGCGGGACCTATGAAGTTGACAAACGCCTTATCGAAGATACGAAAAGGGCGGTCGGCGGACTGTATCACTCTTCAATGCTGGGAGTCCAGATGGCTGAAAAGATCGCTTTAAAAACGGGCGCTAAGATCTATATGAGTGATCCGACAGTAGTCGATGAATATGACGATCTCGCCCGTCTTACAGGAATTGACGGGATCTATCGAAGGGCGGTTGCCCACACCCTTAATCAAAAGGCGGTCGCCAGAATTTATGCCAAACGCATTAATCGTCCATATGAAGAGCTCAATTTGATCGTCGCCCATATCGATGGCGGGATCTCAATATCGGCCCATCGCAATGGAAGAATGGTTGACGGTAATGATGGCGGTGGGGGTGAGGGGCCCTTTACTCCGACCCGCATGGGATCGATGGCGATCAGCGATGTGATCGAATATTTATGGGATAAACCGAAAAGCGAGATGAAGGAGTTAATCAGCGTAAGTGGCGGGCTTACGAGCTATTTTGGTACCTCTAATACCGATAAGATTTATGAAATGGCTAAAAAGGGCGATCAAAAAGCCAAGCGCGTCTTAGACGCCATGGTCTATCAATGCGCCAAACAAATCGGGGCGATGAGTGTGGTCTTAAAGGGCAAGGTCGATGCGATCCTTTTAACCGGAGGTCTTTTGCGCTTTGACTTTATCAAAGAAGGAATCAAAGAGCGCTGTGCCTTTATTGCACCGATCGAAGTATTCGCCGGCGAATATGAACAAAAAGCCTTGGCTTTAAATGCACTTATGATCTTAAGAGGTGAAAAAAAGGCCCTTCACTATACTGGTGAGAGCGTCTTTAAGGGTTTTGATGATTGAATGATAAGAGTTCGATCTCGGCATAAAGTTTTAAGACGACCGATTGAATGATATTTAAAAGCAATCTTTGATGAGACGTTTTGGTCTCATCATTTTTTAATAAGAGACGATCATGTTTTAAGATCTCTTTCAAAGTCAATTCAAAATACTCGCCAAACTTGTCATAAGCTAAAGCTAAGCTCGAGTTTTCCATCTTGACTTGGACCTTGATCATTGTGGAGATCTCGTTTAAAGAATAGGATCTTTTCAAGATGCTGACGACGATCAGATAAGCCAAGTGATAGCGTTTGTAGTGCTTTTTGACAGGAGGTTTGACGATCGAATCCTTGACATAATTGTTGACCATGCTGGGGGTGATGGGCTTGTCGAGCTCGCTTATATAAAGCGGTGCCAATTTTTGGTTGATGAAATAGACCACCTGATCCATATAGATGTCAAAATCCGGCAATTCTTCAAAGCGTGGTAAATGAAAATCTAAGAGTTCTTTTTTGATATCTTCCATATTTAAAACATATCATAATATTAAATCTGATTCAATCTAGTTTTAAATACTAGATAAGTTGACTTTAATAAACAGATAGCCCATAATAGGGCTGGAGGTTATGACTATGGTTAAGATCGTATCAGACACATCAACACTTTTTTCTAAAAAAGAAGGTGCGAAACAGGGCTTGAGCATCTCACCTTTATCAATCAGCATCGATCATAAAAGCTATTACGAATACGAAGAGATCAGCTCTTTAAAACTTTTAGAAAGGATCGAAAAAGGAGCGATCCCGACATCGTCACAACCCAGTATCGGCGATAAGATCGCCATCTATGAAAAGATTGCCCAAGATGATGATTTGATCGATATAACGATCGCTAAGGGCTTAAGTGGGACGTATGACAGCGCTTTACTGGCGAAAGACATGATAAATAATGGGAATCGTGTTACGGTTTTTAATTCTAAAACCCTGTGCGGGCCCCAGCGCGCTTTGGTGTTGGCGGCTAATGAAATGGCCAAAGAAGGCTATGATAAAGAAGCGATTTTAGAAATGCTCAATAAGTCACACGCGACAGATATTTCTTTTTTGATCCCGATCGATTTTAACTTCTTAAAAAGAGGCGGTCGGGTTTCGAAATTCTCAGGCAATTTAGGGCAGCTTTTGCATCTTGTACCAGTGATGAAGAAAGCTGACGATGGAGAGATCTTAGATAAGTTTGCAATCTCTAGGACCTATAAAGGGGCGCTTGATGCGATCTTTAAAGAGTTTCAAAAAAGAGGGGTCGATGACTCTTATCAGTTCTATATTAC
>CALUVF010000108.1 GCA_944324155.1 uncultured Erysipelotrichaceae bacterium
CGTGACCAGACTAAATAAGCGATCGGCGATCTGAGCAACGATAGGAAGCGTCAAAGAAGAAAAGACAAAAAAGCCAAAATGAATATTTAAGGGCAAGAAGAAATAGGCAAAGACTAAAGAAGTCAAAAAGCCAAAAAACCAGCCGCCGATTGAGCCTTCAACCGTTTTTTTAGGCGAGACCCTTTTATTTAAAGGATGCTTACCAAAGACCATACCGGTAAATAAGGCTGCGATATCACAGACAAAGCTCGCGATCAAAATATAAAGCATGATGTAAACGCCATAGACATTTGAATAAATATTCAAGACCGAATTGGCGGCAAAGGCAATGATGATACCCATCATCGAGACCGATGATATATCATCAAGCGTAATGTCACTAAAGCAGATCGAAGCGACAAATAACGCAATGATATAGATAAGGATCAGACCGGTCTGATTGGAATCAAAGAGGTTGATCATGAAGGCAAAAAGGACCATGGCAAAGTATAAGAGCCAGTTAAAGCGCTTATTGCGGATCGAGATAAACTCGTAAGAACCGATGAGGATTACTAAAGTCATGAGAATATCTAACCAAAATCCACCAAAAATAAGGGGCGGTATGCAGATAAGCGCCATAACGATGGCGGAAATAATTCTAACTTTCATCTATACCTCCATAACGCCGCTGGCGTTTTTTGTAGTCATCAAGAGCCAGGTCAAACTCCTTGTGATCAAAATCCGGCCAATAGACGTCCGTAAAATAAAGCTCACTATAGGCCAATTGATAAAGCAAGAAATTGGAAAGCCGCTTTTCACCGCTGGTCCTGATCATAAGATCGACCTTGGGCAAAGAAGAAGTAAAAAGATAAGCCGAAAATTCATCACCTTTAAGATCATTTTCTCTTTGCCCCTTTAATACTTCATTTGTATATTTTTTAATGCCTTCATTGATCTCGTCGATCGCGCCATAATTCATGGCAAAATTTAAGATCATCGATTTGTTGTGCTTAGAGTTTTCGATTGCCTTATCAAAAATCTCTAAAGCAGCTATCGGGATATTTTTCCTTTCGCCGATCATTTCGATCTTAATGTCGTTGGCCATGATCTCTTCCATGTAAGTGCCAAAAAAATATTTCGGTAAAGACATGAGATAGGAGACTTCTGTCGTCGGTCTTTTCCAATTCTCAGTCGAAAAGGCGTAAAGTGTTAAGCATTTTACGCCTTTCTCTTTAGCATATATCGCAATATCACGAACCCGTTTGACACCTTCAAAATGTCCTTTGGTCCGCGCCTTGCCCCTTTCCTTTGCCCAACGGCCATTGCCGTCCATGATAATGGCAATATGCTTTGGAATTTGATCCATACTAGATTGTCATGATTTCCTTTTCTTTTTTGTCGGCGATCTCATCGATCTTCTTGGTCATCTTTTCCGTCAATTTCTGAACCTGATCCAAGAGATCTTTTTGAGAGTCTTCTGGGATCGTCTTATCCTTTTTTAGGATATCGTTATACTCACGACGCACATTGCGGATGTTGACCTTGGCTTCTTCTGCAAATTTAGAAACTTCCTTGCAATAGCTTTTGCGAGTCTCCTCGGTGAGTTGTGGAACGCTAACACGAATGACCGAACCATCGTTTTGCGGTGGCAAACCGAGATCTGAGGTATTGATCGCCTTTTCGATGGCCTTTAAGGTCGAAGCGTCATAAGGCTTGACAACAAGCGTGCGCCCTTCGACGACACTGATCGAAGCGATCTGATTAACAGGCGTCATAGCACCGTAATAATCAATCTCAATGCGATCTAAAAGATTGGGATTAGCGCGTCCGGTACGCACAGTATTAAGATGTTTTGAATAGCTGTCGATAGCTTTGTCCATTTTTTCGGAACAGCTTTTGATCAATTCTTCCATGGTTATTAATTCTCCTTTGTCTTAATTATAGTACCAAGGCACTCTTTATTAATAGCTTTTTTGATATTTCCTTTAATGTTCATATCAAACACAAAGGAATCCAAATTATGTTCCTTGAGCATAATGGCTGCGGTCATATCGATGACATTTAATTGTTTCTCAATGATCGTATCATAATCTAAAGAATCATAGCGTTTAGCTTGCGGATTAAGTTTAGGATCAGAATCATAGACCCCATCAGTACCGTTTTTAGCCATCAAGATAAGCTCGCAATGATTTTCAATGGCCCTTAGGGCTGAAGTAGTATCAGTTGAGAAATAAGGCCAGGCAATACCGCCACCAAAGATCGTGACATAGCCATCATCTAGATACTGACGTGATTTTTCTTGGTCGTAGCTTTCGACCTTCGCGACATCTAAGGCGCTTAAGGCTTTGGCCTTGATTCCATGATTTTTTAAAACCGACTCTAAGGCCATGGCATTGATGATCGTCCCTAACATGCCCATATAATCACTCTTAACGCGATCGATTCCAAGTTTTTCTAAGGTCCTACCACGGACAAAGTTTCCACCGCCGCAAACGATCGCGACTTCTTTGCCCTCATCGACGATCTCTTTGATTTCTTTAGCTAGCTCATTTAGCTTATCGATGTCAAAGACATCATGATCTGAACCTAAGGCTTCCCCACTTAGTTTAAGCAATACTCTTTTTTTCATCTTTTTAAACCTTTTTAAAAAAGGGCAATTACTTGCCCTTATCCATTGATCTGTTTAGCTACTTCGTCTGCGAAGTTCTCTTCTCTTTTTTCAAGACCTTCACCGACCATATAGCGCACAAAGCATTTGACACTGGTATTGTTTTCTTTTAATACCTGCGAACACTTCTTATCACCGTCTAAGAAATAAATCTGATCTGCTAAGCACATATCTTGTAAAGCCTTAGAAACGCGTCCTTCGATGATTCCTTGTAAGACTTTTTCTGGCTTAGAAGCTAATTTCTCATCGTTTTTAAGGATCTCGGTTTGAATTGAGCGCTCATGTTCGATGACATCAGAGGGCATTTCGTCCTTTGAAACATATGTTGGCGCCATTGATGCGACCTGCATGGCCATGTGTTTGGCAAGATCGGCATCATTTGAACCCTTTAAGACTAAAGCGACAGAGATTGCGCCTTTATTGTGCATGTAGGCACCAAAGATATCATCATCTTCCTTGCTTAAAATGTCAAAGCGGCGCAGCGTGATCTTTTCTCCGATCGTTGAAACAGCTTCAATGAAAAGATCGTTTAAAGTCTTACCTTCAACATCTAAATTTAGAGCGCTTGCGACATCTTTAGGCTCATTAGCCAAGATTACTTCAGCGGTTGTATCTAATAATTTTAAGAATTGTTCATTTTTAGCGACAAAGTCGGTCTCAGTGTTGATCTCAACGACAACTGCCTTATTGCCACTGACTAAAACCTTTGAAAGACCTTCGGCAGCGATGCGTGATTCTTTTTTAGCAGCCTTAGCGATACCTTTTTCTCTTAACCAGTCGATGGCCTTGTCCATATCGCCATCACATTCTGTGAGGGCTTTTTTACAATCCATCATACCGGCCCCGGTACGTTCTCTTAATTCTTTTACTTGACTAGCAGTGATTGCCATTATGCTTCTTCTCCTTGTGCTTCTTGTGAAACTGGTTTAGCTTCTTCTTTTACTTCTTCTTTAGCTTCGGCTACAGGAGCGTTTGTGCGGTCAAAGTTGCGGCGACCAACGAAACGTCTTTCGCCTTGGTGAGCGCGCATGTTGCGGTTGCGGCGTTCTTCCATCTTTTGACGGCGTCTCTTCTCTTGTTCCTCGGCGTGTTTTTCAACATTCACAATAACATCAGCCATCGTGATGTCTTCAACATCTTCGCCTTCTTGATAAGCATCTTGTAAGATACCGCCCTTGGTCTCAACGATCGCATCAGCCAATAAAGACATCATTAAGCGAATCGCCTTGATCGCATCATCGTTTGATGGGATCGCATAATCCACAAAAGCGGGATCGCAATTGGTATCGACTAGACCGAATACCGGAATATTTAACTTGCGAGCTTCAGCTACGGCATTGTGCTCTTCCTTAGGATCGACTACGACTAGGGCATCAGGAAGCTTTTTCATTTCTTTAATGCCGCCTAAGAAGTTTTCAAGACGAGCGGCTTCCTTGCGGATCTGGGCAACTTCCTTTTTCGGATAGACGTTGATCGTTCCAGAAGTTTCCATCTCTTCGATCTCTAAAAGGCGCTTGATACGTTTTTGGATCGTGCGGAAATTAGTTAAAGTTCCGCCTAACCATCTTTGGTTGATGTAGAAGCTGCCTGAACGTAAAGCTTCGTCCATAACGATCTGTTGGGCTTGTTTTTTAGTACCGACGAATAAGATCTTGCCGCCGTTTTCAGCAATCTCTTTCATCTTGTCATAAGCCACTTGGACATATTCTAAAGTTTTTTCCAAATTAATGATATAAATACCATTTTTGGCGGTGTAGATGAATGGTTTGCATTTGGGGTCCCAGCGTCTGGTCTGATGACCGAAATGAACACCACTCTCTAATAGCTTGCGCATAGAAACTAATTGTGTCATAAAATCCTCTCTTTCCGTTTCTCCTCCACTACTTCTAAGCACTATAACCCGAATCGGGCACGGATAGTGAATCCATAGTGTGCGTACTTGCGTATAAACGCTTCTATACTATAAAACAAAAGCGAAGAAATCGCAAGAAAAAAAAGCCTAAAACAGGCTTTAAAGTTGTGTTTTTATGGCATCGCTTAAAAGCGGTATGAGCTGTTGTTTGCGGGACATGATCTTTTGGTCAAAGCCCGAATGATCGTTGAACTCTCTTTGAATGATCCCTGGCATCAAAGAAGAAAGCGGACCATAATAGATAAACATTGTCCCCTCTCCCAAGACATGGGTAAACATCATGATGAGAAGATCGATGCGCTCATTAGATTGTTTTAGGGCCAAGGCCTTAGAAAATTCTTCTAAGCGAGCCTGTATGTCTTCAAGATTGGAATAATTGGTTTGCGATACAGCGATCTCGTATTTATCAAAGTGATAGCGTTTGAGATCCTGATTGATCAAAGTCTCAACATCGGCATCCTTAAGCGAGACTGAGGCATCTAAAAGATCGTGGGCATACTTATCTAAATCAACCCCCGCCAAACCGGCAAGTTCTTGGGCGATCTTACGATCAATCGGGGTAGTCGTATGCGATTTAAAATAAAGGGTATCAGATATGATAGCACTAAGCATCATGCCAGCGATCGCCTTAGATGGCAGCAAGCCATTTTCTTTATACATGCGATAGATGATCGAGCAGGTCGAGCCTAACTTTTCATTGCGATAAAGAATCGGCTTAGTAGTCTCGACATCGCCGATGTGGTGGTGGTCAATGATCTCGACCACTTCCGCTTTATCGAGATAGTTGATGCTTTGAGATCGCATCGAATGATCAACTAAAATAAAACGCTTGGGTTGGAATTTAAAGAGGTGGAAACGCGAGATCGAACCTAATACGTCCCCTTTTTGATTTAAGACAGGATAGGAGCGAAAACGGGTATTGGCGATCTTTAAAGCTACGTCTTCGACAAAATCATTTTCATTAAAACAGATCGGATCTTTCGACATGATGCCCTTTATGGGGAAAGCTTCATAAATTAAGCGTGAAATGCTGATGACATCAAGCGAAGAGCTTAGGATATTGGTATCTAGATCCACATCTTCTTGAATGTTGCGGGTCAAGATCACACAAGCCATCTTTTTGCCCTTTAGCTTATCAAGACCCAAAAGATGATCTACAACTACGATCTTGTCTTCTAGATCATTAAGATCGATCTTTTCGTCAAAAAAGACTACCTCACCGTCAAACTTGGGTTCAAAAAGACGTTTTTGAAAAGTGGTCTTCAGATCCTCGGATAAAGTATCAAGATCAGTCAAATTCAAAAAGCTCTTATCAGACATTCGAATCTTAGCTAAATCCCCAATGCTTAAAAGACCCAACAGCTTTCGATCATCTAGATCACTGACTACCATCAAAGTGCGGTTATTAGTGGCCATGATCTTATCATAAGCGGCATTGCAAGATTCATCTTGCCTTATAAAGGTCGGCTCATCAAAATCGATGTCGCGCAGTTTAGAGCGCGCATCATTCAACAACAAGGGCGCTTCAATGTCAAATACCCGCGTTGCATACTTAGTCTCTTCATTCAAAGTACCAAGTCTTCCAGCAATGACCCTTTCATTTTGCATCGTCTTTAATTCGGCATAGGCTAAAGCACTGGCGATCGAATCAGTATCAGGATTTTTGTGACCGATAATATATGTTACTTCCATAAAAAAATCATAACATAAATAAACTATTTGTGCGGGTGATATTTAAAGACCGTGTCCTTCAATCGCTCTAATGTCAGATGCGTGTAAAGCTGGGTGGTCGATAAAGACTCGTGTCCTAAAAGCTCCTGGACCATTCTCAGGTCTACCCCGCCATCTAAAAGATGCGTGGCGAAACTATGTCTTAACTCATGAGGGTGGACACTGACTCCCAAGACCTCTAAGCCCTTTTTTTCGAGCATCTTTTGCACATATCGTGCACTTATCCGCTGGCCTTTTTGCGATATAAACAAAGCCTTATCATCTGTTTGTATCTTAGAACGCTTTTTAAGATATATTTCTATCTCTTTTTTTAGGCGTGGATAGTATGGCACGAGCCTTTCCTTATTGCCCTTTCCGATAATATGCAACATCTCATCATTAAAACTGTCAATGTTTAAGGCAAGACATTCGCTGATTCTGAGCCCGCAGGCATAAAGACACTCACTGATCAAATAATCGCGATATTCCTTAAAGTCTTCTTTGTCAAAACTATCCAAAAGGCGCTCGATTTGACTGAAGGTCAAGACATCAGGCAGATGTTTTTCACTCTTATAAAAAGAGATGTTGGCAATCGGATTTTGGCTTACGATATCAAAGCGGTTTAAATAGCGATAAAAAGCTTTTAGGGAAGAGATCGCTCTAGCATAAGAACTCTCTTTAAGCTCACCTTTAGTAAAAGCCCCACTATTGAGCTCGTTTAAATAATCATAGATCACATTTTTGTCGACTTTTTCAAGATCGTCAATTTTTTGATCTTTCAGGTAGTTTAAAAAACGGGCGGTGTCGATCCGATAACCTTCGACAGTATTTGATGAATAACGACGATCTTTTAAAAGATAGTCTAAAAAAGCATTTAAATATTGATCCAGGGACATTTTGATCTAAACTCGTCTACTAATCTGAGGCTTACTTGCACGCGCTCTTCTTTATCTTTGGGACCATTAAAAATCCCGAAATTGGCATTCATTGGGACAAATTTATTGATACGCTCATCGCTGATATAGGCTGCCATAGCACCCATCATCGTCTCATCGGTGAGTTTAAGATCCATGCCTTTTAAATCGAAGATAAGATTTAAGGCACTATATAGTCCACTGGCGGCGCTTTCGACATAGCCTTCGACCCCGCTGATCTGTCCGGCAAAATAAAGTTTGGGGTATTGGCGGCTTTGATAGCGATCTGTCAAGATCTTGGGCGCATTGAGATAGGTGTTCCGGTGCATCACGCCATAACGCGCAAAGCGAGCGTTTTCAAGACCGGGGATCATTTGAATGATACGCTTTTGTTCAGCATATTTAAGATGGGTCTGAAAGCCCACGATGTTGTATAAGGTCTTGGCGCGATCATCTTGTCTTAACTGGACCACGGCATAAGGTCTTAGCCCGTCTTTTTCTAGTCCTACCGGCTTCATCGGCCCAAAAAGCAAGGTCTTAAAACCCCTTTTGGCCATCTCTTCAAAAGGCATGCAGCCTTCAAAAAAATCACGTTTGTCAAATTCGTGCAGTTCGGCTTTGGTGGCATTGATGAGCTCGTGATAGAAGTCAAAGAATTCTTCTTTATTCATCGGACAGTTGATATAGTCATCGCCCCCCTTGTCATAGCGGGATTTATAATAGGCGATATCAAAATTGATCGAATCCTTATAGATGATCGGGGCAATGGCATCATAAAAATGCAAGTAGTCTTCTTCAAAAAGCTCTTTGATTTTTTTAGCCAGCGCACCTTCACACAAAGGGCCGGCACAAACAATAGTATAAGAAGAGGTGTCAAGATCACAAACTTCTTCATTGTGAAAAGTTATATTAGGCATACTTAAAAGCTCTTTTGTGACCGCCCTAGCAAAACCTTCACGGTCAACTGCCAGCGCACTTCCGGCCTCGACTTTATTTTGATCAGCCATTTTCATGATCAAAGAATCAAGATGGCGCATCTCTTCTTTTAAAAGTCCTACAGCGTTATGGACATCGTTGGACCGCAAAGAATTCGAGCACAAAAGTTCTGCAAAATAATCCGTCTTGAAAGCTTCGTGGCGTTTTTTGCCCTTCATCTCATAAAGATCGACCTCAAGGCCAGCTTTCGCTAATTGATAAGCCGCCTCCGATCCGGCCAAACCAGCTCCAATGACCTTGATTCTAGGCATTTTTGCGCCTCTTTCTAATAGGCTTGGGATTTGTGCCGTCGATATTTTCAATGTAATGGCACTTTGGATAATTACTGCA
>CALUVF010000109.1 GCA_944324155.1 uncultured Erysipelotrichaceae bacterium
AAAAAACACGACGAGCTTTTAAAAATCTTGCCTAGCCTTAAATCTGATGTCGAGCTTATCGCAACTCTTAAATATCTCAGCTTTATTGAATTAAATTCAAAAGCCTATAAAGAAGCCTTAGCTCATATTGAAGCTATCACTAAGATAAAAGATTGGGACAAAATCATACCAAGACGTGAATATTATAATCTCATCAAACGCAAAGGTACGATCAGTTATTTTAATGAAGACTATAAGACTTGTTTTGAGAGTTTATATGAAGTTGCCATGAATATGCCCATAACCCTAAGCTTTAATGTCATCTTTATGTGTAAGAGTGCAGAAAAGCTAGATAAAGTCGACATGATCAAAGATCATCTAAAAGGATTCGAGGGGATCAGAGATAATGAGCGAAAGCTATATGCTTATTTCTATAATAAGTATAGTGGTAATGAAGAATGCTTGGAAGATATAATTTTGAATGAGATACTTCCTGAATTAATCGAAACTGGATCTACAGTTTATATTGACATCTTCCACGACGAATTGGTAGCTCTTGTCAAAAAGAGTGGGAAAAATAAAAAGATGGTTGAGTTCAAGGAAGCTATTGCCAAATTATAAAAAACTAGGCCTTTGATGAACCTAGTCGTGGATTGGTCTTCTTTCTGATGAAAGGATCTTGTTGATGCGCTTGCGGATAATGGTGCTGGGAGAACCCATACTGAACTCTAGACCGTCTTTAGTTTCGGTCACTTTTTTTACTGCCAGGCTCTTGATCTTATCATAAGATACAAGTTCTAGATCATATAATTTGATCTCCAAGACAAATGGCGTGGAAATAGTATCGGCAATATTGCGCTCCCCGCCACAAGCCTCGATCATCTTGCGTGACAGACTTTCGGCCTTATTGGTCGAGACCATATCATAGGCCAAGAATTCAAAGTAGGCGCGGGTGGCCAAGAAATAGATGATCGCAAAGATGATGCCCACTAAGACGATGACCAAAAGCGAATGGGCAAACTGACTCACTCGAACATTGATGATAAAATCTGCAAAGGAACCCGGCATTGCCGAGATCGTCGAACCACTGTAATTAAAGCCCAAAAAGGCATTGTTTAAACTAAGGATCCCAAAAAGGCTGGCTGAGGCCAATAGATGAAAGACTAAAAGCAAGGGTGCGGTGAATAATAAGACCAACTCAAAGATCAAAGGATTACCACACACAAACGACATAAGCATCGCCCCGAAGTAGAAGATGATGGTCTTATGGCGGGCCTTGCGGTTAGAGGTCGTGCGATATAGGGCGAAGTAAGCAGCTGGTATCGCAAACATATTAAGGACATAATAAGGAGTGATAAATCTTCCAGCCCCTGAAAAAGTCGTCAGGGCTTCCGGCATTTGACTCCATATCGCCACATCGCCCACCAGAGTTTGCGAAGCGATCGTCGAATAAGTCCCGCCTTCTACCCCAAACCAGAAGGGTTCTCTGATAAATTCGCCCATGCCCAAAAGCGATAAGACGCGATCAAACAAGCCATAGATAAATAAATGGAAGGGGTCGCTGCGATCCCTGGCGATCCAGATAATCACATCTTCTAAAATCTCATAAGCGATCGGCCAGATATAGGACATCAGAAGACCGCCCAAAGCACAAAAGACGATGGTGTAGATAAGGCCGGCGGTGTCCTTGTTGGCGAAACCTAAAAGTGAATACATCGAAAAGCGACGCGAGCGCAAAAAGGCATAGCGCACTAAAAAGGCAACGATAAAAGAGCCAACCATACCTGTCTGCATGGGGAAGATGGTCTGAGTCGATGAGGTATAGGAAATGCCCAAGACACTGTAATAAGCATTGGATGATAGATCGTTTGGCGTCACCAACATCATCATTACCTGGAAGGTGAAATAGCCCACGATCGCCAAAAGGATCGGCGTTCCGGAATTGGCACGCT
Source organism: uncultured Erysipelotrichaceae bacterium (assembly GCA_944324155.1). GTDB lineage: Bacteria > Bacillota_I > Bacilli_A > Erysipelotrichales > Erysipelotrichaceae > JAHHTG01. The sequence continues at coordinate 1,932 of CALUVF010000109.1, forward strand.
TAGAAACTAAACCGATCAAAAAGATGAGCGGAATGTTGACGATGATCACATGACCCACTTCCTTAAAGATGTGGGCTAAGTTGATGATAAGGGTATTATCGATCGTATAAAAGATATTGACATTTTCGCTTAGTATCAGGGTACCTAAAGCCAAAAGCACGAAGCCAAAGACGACGATCCTGATCGGCAAGCGACAACTTTCATAAAGAGAGCTCCATTTTTTCATATCACAATCATACCACAATATCTTATTGTGCTATAATCCAAACGATGAAAGAATTTGATCCTAACCGTCTCGCCCGCTTAGCGACTAGGGCTGGCATCATCTTGATGCGCTCGGGTGCTGAGACCTATCGCGTCGAAGAAACGATGAACTACATCTTAAAGTCTTATGGGGCCAGTGTCTGCGACTCCTACGCCACCCCCACCCTTTTAATAACCTCTTTTAGCTTAGACGGCGAGCTCTATCACAATATCAAAAGGGTCAAGATGGGCGATATCGACCTCGATAAGATCATCAAGATCAATGACCTCTCCAGGCTAGCTTATAAACACGACCTGAGCCTTGAGGAATTTGAAAAAAGATTGTCGGATATTGAAAATGAAGCCTCTTTTTCTCTGCCTTTCAAGATCTTTGGGGCCTTTATCTGTGCCTTTGGCTTTGCCTTTTTCTTTAAAGGCGATCTCAAAGATGCCCTTTGTGCAGCCCTTATTGGCTCCTTTATCGAGTTTCTGCTTATCAAGATCTCACATCTTTCTTTCCCCAACTTCTTTAAATACGTCTTTTTATCGATGATCTTGACTCTTTTTTCGATCATAATGGCTTTGATTTTTAAATGTGATCGTGACATCGTTACGATCTCTTCTTTGATGTTGCTGGTGCCGGGGCTTGCGATCACCAACGCGATCCGCGACAGCGTTTCGCTTGACCTGGTCTCAGGTCTTGTCAGGGCCTCCGAGGCGATCATCAACGCTGCGGCCATTGCCTTAGGCTCACTTTTAGTGATGCTTATGATGAGGGGGCTATAATATGTTTATGTCATTTTTTGCCGCCTTCGGCTTTGGGATCATCTTCAATATCAAAGGTAAGAACCTCTTTTTCGCCGGCCTTAACGGCATGATCGGGGGGATCGTCTATAGCCTCATCAAAGAAAACGGGAATATCTTTTTAGCGCAGTTTATCGCTTCGCTTGTGATCACACTTTTTTCCATCATCTTGGCCCGCCTTTTAAAGGCCCCCCTCACGACCTTTTTGATCGCCGCCTTAATACCTTTAGTGCCAGGAGGTGGCATGTATCACACGATGCTTTCGATCGTCAACAAGGATCTTGACACAGCCCTTATGACGGGTCTTGATACGCTGGGCGAGGCCTGTGCTATCGTTATGGGCATCACTTTTATGTCGGGTCTAGAATTAGCACTCAACGAATGGTTTAAATCACGGGCCCATCATTTATAATTAAGTTATGGATTATCATATCGAAAAAGAATACAAGATTACTCTCACTAAAGAAGAATATCTAAGGATCAAAGAAGCCTTAGCTTTTGATGAGGTCTTAGATCAGACCAACTACTACTACGATGCCCACGACCCAAAGCTTGGCATGCGCATCAGGCTCAGCGATGGCCTATATACCTTCACCTTAAAGGACGCAAGCTTAAAAGATGTCAAAGAGTATGAATTCAAAGTCAAGGAATTAAGCCTCAATGATCCAAGGATAAATGCCCTTTTAAAAGAGCTTGCGATCAAAGATCCCTCTTATTTAGGCGTCCTTGAAAATAAACGCCATTTAAAAAAATGGCCCAAGGGTGAATTGGCCCTAGATAAAAGCACTTACTTAAACACGACCGATTACGAATTAGAGTATGAACTATATGACCCAAATGACGATGATCTTTTAAATCTTGAGACCTTTTTAAAGGATCTTGGCATCACAAAACTTAAACAAGCCACTAGTAAATACGGACGTTTTATCACAAGGAGGAAAAGTATGAAAGTAGCCTTATTTCTAGCCAACGGACATGAAGAGTGTGAAGCGCTTTGTGTCTATGATCTTTTACATCGCGCTAATATCAGATGCGATCTCATCAGCATTGAAGATGATCTTTTGATCACCTCAAGCCATGATCTAAAGTATTACGCCAACTATCTTTTTAAAGACGTCGACATTGACAGTTACGACGCCCTCATCTTGCCAGGAGGCCTGCCAGGGACTGAAAATCTTTTTAAATATGAACCCTTGATTAAGGCCTTAAAAAATTTTAAAGAAAAGGGAAAGCTAATTGCGGCGATCTGTGCTGCTCCTAGCATCTTCGTGCGCCTGGGGTTTGTGGGCGATAAGGAGTTTACGGTTTTCCCAGGTTTTGAATACAATAAGGAATCAACCCATGAACTAGTCCATGTCCACAAAAACATCATCACCGCTAGAGGTTTAGGGGCAGCCTTTGAGTTTGCCCATATGATCATTCAAAAATTAGTTGATTTAAAGACGGCTGATGAAGTCTTAGGGAAGATCCAGTACCGATGAATAAAGAAGCGTTTATCAAAGATTACTTCGTCGATCGCCGCCATTCCCCTTCTCGCAAGTGGCAGGGCCTTAAAGATGATGAGATCGCCTTAAGCGTCGCCGATATGGACTTCGCCTCGCCCAAAAGCGTCAGCTTGGGCTTAAAAGAGATGCTAGAGCTAAGGGCCTTTGGCTATACGGCCCTTCCTTTTGACTACTTTGAGGTCTTTAAAAACTATTATCTGAGACATCATCAAATAGCGATCGAAAAAGACGAGATCTTCTTTGCCGATGGGGCCATCGCGGCTCTTTATCACATCATCGACTGCTTCTTAAAAAAGGGTGACAAGATCCTCATCTGCCCGCCAGTCTATCATCAGTTTGCCAACCTCATTAAAACCTCTGAGCACACGCTTGTCATTAGTCCCCTTATTAAAAGTAAGAGGACCTTCATCATGGATTATGAAGACATTGAAAATAAGTTTAAAGACGGCGTCAAGCTCATGATCTTATGCAATCCCCATAACCCCACAGGTCACATCTATACTAGGGAAGAGCTCGAAAGGTTGGGCGATCTAGCCTTAAAGTATCACGTTTATATCATCTCTGATGAAGTCCACGCCGACTTTGCCTATAGCGGCCATAAATACACGCCCTTTATGGGATTAAAGAAATATGAAGAGATCGCCTTTGGCGTCATGGGCGTCTCAAAGACTTTTAATTTAGCGCTTTTTGCCCATAGCCATGTGATCATCAAAGACCCGATCCTTAAAGAAAAATTCGCTGAATTTTTAAAAGTCCACCATTTGGGCAATCCCAAATACGCCAATGCCCTTGCGAGCTATTATGCCTATCGCGATGGCGATGAGTGGCTAGAAGTGATAAATGCGATCATCTACGATAACTATCGCTTCGTCGCATCATGTCTTGATGAAATGGGCTTGTATTACAGTGAACTAGAAGGTACCTATCTCATGTTTATTGATCTAAAAGAGGTCTTAAATGAGACAAAAATCGAAGACTTTATCGCTAAGTGGCGAATATCAGTAAATCTTGGCAAGGTGTTTGGCGAAGGCTATGAAACTTATGTGCGCTTAAATCTAGCCACGCACCCTGCTCTCATCAAAGAAGTAATGGAAAGGCTGAAAAGCCTTATAAAGGAGTAAAAAATGTTAGTGTATATTGCCGGCCCTTTATTCACTGAATACGAGGCCAAACAGCGCCTATATGAAGGTGAAAAACTAGAGACTTTATTAAGCAAAAATAAAGTCGAACATAAGGTGATCAACCCCATCACCCTGAATGATGAAGACGATCCTGAGCTTGACAGTATCAAGATCTTTAAAAATGATTTCATTTATATCGAAAAAGCCGATGCGATCTTCTATGATCTGTCTAATGAAGACAGTGGCACGGTCTGCTGCATGGGGGTCGTCATGTCGGAATACATCAAAGGGCGAAAGGTCAAGATCTATCCCGTTTTTTCAGACTCCCGCCTAAAGCGCAACCAAAAGGGAGGATTAGAGTCCACCAAGGGCCTCAACTCCTTTGTCGTCGGAATACTTAAAGCCAATGACATTGCGATCTTTGACTCTTTTGAAAAGGCCTTTGAAAAATTTAAGAGCGATTTTAAGCTTTCATGATCAAGATCATCATCTCACCGGCCAAAAAGATCTCAGATACTAACGACTTTGACTTCCCATCATCTTTTCCTAAGCTTTTAGACAAGTCAAAGATCTTATATGAAGAGCTCAGATCTTTAAAGATCGAAGAATTAAAAGAGGTCTATAAAACTTCTGATGAATTGACCTTAAAGGCTTCTTTGATGTTAGAAAAGGATCTAAAAGATGGCTATATCCACGCCCTTTTAGCCTATAATGGCTTGCAATACCAATCCTTAAAAGCTCATATCTTAGATAAGGAGGCCCTAGAATACCTGAATAATCATCTCATCATCTTATCGGGCCTTTATGGCGGCCTAAGACCTTTTGATCTGATTATTCCCTATCGCTTAGAGATGCAAAGCCGCCTTTTAAAAAACGGCTCGCTTTATAATTTTTGGAAGGACATCATCTATAAGACCTTCTTTCAAAAAGATGATACCATCATCAACCTCGCCTCTTTGGAATACGCCAAGGTCATCACGCCCTATCACCCTAAAGAAAAGCTTATAAATATCCACTTTTTATGTCTTAAAAATGGACGCTTAAAGATGATCACGACCGAAGCCAAAAAAGGCCGGGGCGCCATGACTCGCTACTTAGCTGAAAACCAGCTCAGCGATCTTAATAAGATCAAAGATTTTAAAGAATTATCCTTTACCTTCTCAAAAGATCAGAGTGATCTAAACAACTATTATTTTATCAAGGAGCTCAAATGAAATTTATCTGTTTAAAAACCTGTTCGACCTGTAAGAAGGCCCAGAAATTTTTAGATGACCATAAGATCGCCTATGATCTTATCGATATCAGGACACAAAACCCGGGCTTAGACGACTTGATCAAATACCAGAAGTTAAGCGGTCTAAAGTTAAGAAACTTCTTTAATACCAGCGGTCAAAAATACCGCGATCTAAATCTCAAAGATCGGCTTGATGGTATGAGCGATGAAGAAATGCTGAAGCTTCTTGAAAGCGATGGCATGTTAGTGAAAAGGCCGCTTTTAGTTGGCGAAGACTTTTGTCTTGTGGGCTTTAAAGAAGACAAGTGGCGCGCTAAAATTTGCTAAGACGCGATTATTTTCCTATAATTAGCTTATGGAAAAAAAGAAATACCGTCCTAAAAAGACGATCATCAAAGTCATTTCGATCGTCATCATCGCATTTTCGATCTATTTATTGTTTGGAGTCATGAACGAGATCTTGCATATGATGGAACTGCAAGAAGAGGCTAAAGTGGCCCAAGCCGAGCTTGAGCGCGTACAAAGTGAAAACGAGCAGTTAAGCTCGCAAAAGAATAAATTAGAGGATCCCGACTATGTCCAATCCTTCGCCCGCAGCAACTACATGCTTACCAAAGATGGTGAACAGGTCTTCTACTTGCCTGGCGAAGACTCTGATACTACAGACGATTGATATACCTTTGATTCACAAGATAACCCTTTTTAAGATTTCTTAGCTTGCGGTTATCTTTTTTTAAGAAATAGCGGACCAACTGGACGATCGAATAGACCTTTAAGGCATCTTTTAAGTCGCGGCTTAAATTATCTCTGACCGCTCTTTTTTCTTTCTGGTAGCGGTGATAATTCTCTATTGTATTCTCGAGCTTCTTTTCAAAGTGCTTATAGCGCACATTAAAATGCTTCATCTTGACGACAAAGACAATGAGGCTCACAAGAAGTATCACGCTTACGATAAGGACCAAAAACCAAAGGTATTCCATGCCTTAATTATATATCATTTAATGACCCTTATGATCGCAACTTGTGGTTTTAAAGAAAGCGGAGCCTTCCCCCTAGTGATATTTAAGATCTCTTTTTCATAGTCTTCATTGCATAAATAGGTATAGGAAGCTTCGTTATCAAGATAGGTTATATCTTCGATCTTGACGCCTTTAGAATAAAGGAAATTTTCAAATTGGGGGCTAAGCGCATAATCCAGTTTGATATTGTAGCGCTTGATAGTTTGATAATCATATAAATCGGCACAATCGATCGCCTTTTTGCAAGCCTCGCGATACGCCCTAGTAAGCCCGCCGGCCCCTAACTTGATCCCACCAAAATAGCGCGTAACGATACAAGCACACTCATCTAAGTTTCGCCCTTCTAAGACATTTAGGATCGGAAGCCCGGCCGTCTTAGAAGGTTCACCATCATCAGAGGCCTTCTTTTGATCATTGATGATATAGGCATAACAGTGATGAGAGGCATCATAATACCTCTTCTTTTCAAGATTTAAAAAGTCACTAAAGCTTTCAATATCTTTAACTTGTTTGATATGTGCGATAAAACGCGATTTTTGAATAACGATCTCATTACAGCTGTCTAATATGAACATAGCACTATTATAAAGCCATATTTTTAAATCAAACCGACAAGAATGAATTTTAAGCGCAATACACCAAGAAAATTATCAGACGAGATGTCAAAAGAATATACGATCAATCCGGGTGATATCACGATAAAGTTCAGTGCTTTAGAAGATCGAATCGTTAGGGTGACTGATAAAGTAACAGATAAGGTAACAGATAAACTAGATAAAACATCTATCAATATGCTAAACCTGCTTGCGATTGATCCAGCGTATACAACAACTTTTATTTATAGAAATTTTATCTTTGAACCGTAAAACCATTTCTCTCAAATTAAAAAAAACTTAAAGAAGCTGGATTAATCAAACGGGTTGATAAGACCGCAAAGGATATTGGAAACTGCTTTAATAATCAGACGTCCTTATGGATAAGCTTTGCATGATCACGTGATGTTTAAATGAGATGGCATAATTAAAAAGTGCTAAAATATTTCTTTGAAAGAAGGTATCAAATTGAAACTAAAGTTTTCTAAAGAGGCTGACCTCTGGCATGAAAAGGTCTCTTCTCTTTTATTCAAGCTAGCACTTCCTGCGATCTTGTCACAGGTCGTCAATGCCCTTTACAACATGGTCGACCGCATGTATATCGGCCATATCCCAAACGAGGGAGCCAG
>CALUVF010000110.1 GCA_944324155.1 uncultured Erysipelotrichaceae bacterium
TATCGTCTTCATAGACCTTGCTAGAAGGGATATTGCCCTTTATTATCTCGCAGAATACGCACATACTATTCAAAGGCCTCAAAGGTTTGATGCACGAGATCATAAGTTCTTTGATCATAGACCTCGACATCATATTTGCTTAAATAAGAATCTATGATCGTATCACTATCATAGTTTTCACTTAAAACAATGTAGAAATCCTCTTTGAAGTTATTGACATCGGTATCTAGGATCGCACATAGGTAATAGCGATTGGTGTCGATGCTGTTGCCATCGGCATCAGTGCTTGTGATAACTGATGCCAGGACATTAGAATGTCCAACTTCGTTTGTATCGTTAAAATAGCTCTTAACTTCATAGGGAAGATCTGATTTGTCGGTAATGACTTCTGAAACGATATCTTCTTCATAGCCGGCTTCTTTAGCAGCTTTGTCAAAGTCGACCCCATCATTTAAAAGGTCCAGCATCTTATTGGCGCTATCAAGATCATCAAAATAGATAGCCTTGCCAAGCACCGGGTGATATTCCTCAAGTAAGCTTTCTTCGTTGTCCTCAAAATATTGATTGCTTAATTTTTCGACAAGGTTAGATAGACGGATCGACTCTTTAAGGACCTCTTCGCCACCATAATAAGAAGCTGCAGTCTCAAAATCGTCGCCATATTCTTCTTTTAGATCATTAAGATCCTTTTCGACATCATTTTCGATCTCTTCCATATCGTAGCCTTCTAATATGGCGAGATCTTCATAGATGGCACGGGCAATCGTGCTGGTGTAGTCATTATTCTTCATATCGTCGAAGAAGTCTTGCTTGGTGTAATTGACCCCATCACCTGAAATGATGGCTTCACTTTTCTCTGTAACCATAGCGCTGTTTGAGCTGCAGGCTGTTAAGAATAATAAGCATAATAATATGGCAAAAATCTTTTTCATCTTATTCTTCCTCCCCGCTTATCTCGCTCATCAACTGCTCTTTTAATTCTGCATCGTTGATTGTGATGCCGAGCTCTTCAGCTTTTTCTAATAAAGGAGCGTTGTATAAGATAACATCATCGCCATAAATAGCTTCTAAAAATTCACTGTAATCATAAAATTCATCAACGTTTTGTGAATTGCAGTAAATGATATGATAGCCATATTCGGAGGTAAAGACCTCGCTTGTTTCTCCTTCATTGACCTTCATGGCCTCATTTTTAAAGCTTTTCACATAAGTTGAGTTGTTGTCGTCGAAATAACCTAAAAGACCTCCGGAAGATGCGCTACCATCATCAGAATACTCTTTGGCAACTTCTGCAAAGTCTTCACCGTTTTCTAAAGCTTGGACCACTTCATCGAGCTTGGCTTTTTCTTCTTCGGTCGGATTGGCGGTGTAGACAGTTTCGCCGTCTTCGTTTTCTTCCTCAGTGATGTCCGCAACCTTGATCAAGATGTGCGAAATAATTTTAGGATTGTTTTCTTCGACATAAGGTGCGACATATTCATCATAGTGTGCTTTTAAATAATCAGCTCTAAGCATCTGTGATTTTTGGGCATATAAGAAATATTCGTCCAGATCTTCGCTGGAGCCATAGCCTAGTGACTGCATCTGGGCATCAGCTTCTTCTTCCCCATATTGTTGTAAGAAGTAGGCGGCTTGATTGGCAGCGAGATCTTTCATTTCACTGGTCGTCTTGATCGCCTTGTCACAAACGAGTTCATCAAACTTGCGATAAAGGGTGCTGACCCCATAAGACTCCTTTAGTTCGTCATAAAGATCGTCGGCAGTCAGGCTTTCATCGCCGATCGAATAGATGAGATAGGAACCGTTTTCTTCTTTGGCTGTGATCTTGACAGGCTGATTTTGAATGGTATTAACGGCATAGACGCCGATAAACACCACAAATATTGCAGCGATCAAAAACACGAACCAAAAACGTTTTAATATATCTTTGATATCCATGTTTACCTCCTAAAGCTCTATCATTATAGCCCATCTTGTAATAATTTGTAAATTTTCCAAGTCTCAATTCACATAAAATTCAAGAAAATCGCTTATTCTTCCTTACAGAGAGTATTTAAACGCATAATAAGGGCTTTGTGGTATAATCTAGAGCGTTGGAGGTTTTTATGGAACACGTACTAAAAATCAAAGATCTGCATGTCAGTGTTGATGATAAAGAAATATTAAAGGGAATTGACCTCGAGGTAAAGTCTAATGAAGTCCATGCCCTCATGGGCCCCAATGGCAATGGTAAATCAACTTTACTCTCGGCTATTATGGGACACCCACGTTATAAAGTTACAAAGGGCGAAATCTTATTCGATAATGAAGACCTACTTTCAAAAAGAGTTGATGAGCGCTCACTTTTAGGCTTATTTTTAGCGATGCAGTACCCTTCAACCATCTCAGGGGTAACTAACTCGGATTTCTTAAGAGCGGCGATCAACGCTCGAAATGATGAGCCAGTCAGTTTGTTTAAGTTTATCAAGAGTATTGAAGGAAATATCAAGAAATTGCATATGAAAGAGGACTTAGCTCATCGCTTTGTCAATGATGGTTTTTCAGGAGGCGAAAAAAAGCGCAACGAGATCCTTCAGATGATGATGTTAAGACCGAAGATCGCAATGCTAGATGAGATCGACTCCGGACTTGATGTCGATGCCATCAAACTTGTCGCTGATGCCCTAATAGAACTTAAGAAGGAAAGCCAGCTTGGCATGATCGTTGTCTCGCACTACGAGCGTTTCTTCGATATGATAAAGCCTACCCATGCCCATGTCATCGTTGATGGGCGCATTGTCGTAGAAGGTGATGAAGAACTTGTCAAAAAAATAGATGAAGACGGCTATGATTGGCTCTATAAAGAATTAGATATTAAACCTGTTAAAAAAGATGAGCGTCCGCTTGTCTATTCACTAGGCGTTTGTGCGCATCAAAGGACGATATAAAATGATCGAATATCAGACCTTATACCCTAAAGATGCGATCAAGATCGACCAGGCTGGCAATTATATTTTACTGGTGCAGGGCGATCTAAAGATCACCTATGAATTAGCTAAAGAAAGCCACATCATTATTATTAATCAGGCACTTCAAGACATCCTTATCTCAGAGGAAGGAACTATAAAAGAAGGGGGCAAGTTAGATCTTACTTACCTGGATCTCTCTTTAGGTACCTTAAAGCTTAGATCCAAGATCAAAGTTTGCCAAGATGCTGAATTAAAGGTCGTCTCTAAGTTTCTGGTCGCTGGTGAAAAAGATATCCATATGTACTATCAAAACACAGGACCTAAAAGCTCTGTTTTGATTGACAATTCAGCGATCGTCTTGTCATGTGGCGATCTAATCTTAGAGTGCACGGGCGATATCGTCAAAGGCGCCTATCAGAGCTCTTCGCATCAAAAGAGTCGAACCTTGACTTTTAAAGATGTCAAAAGGGCCCTGTGCATACCAAAACTTCTGATTGATGAAGATGATGTTGAAGCCTCTCATGCCATGTCTTGCGGAGCGATCGATGAAGAGATCATGTTTTATATGCAAAGCAAGGGACTTGATGAAAAAAGCGCCATGCGTCTTTTGATCCATTCCTATCTGATGTTAGATGAAATGGTCGATGAAGAGCTTAAAAGCCAATTAGAAAAGCAGGTGGAAGAGATATGTTTGATGTATTAAAGGTTAGAGCAGATTTTCCAATGATCCAGTCGCTTAAAGAGCGGCATATGATCTATTTTGACAGTGCGGCCACTTCGTTTAAACCGCAGTGTGTCATTGATAAAGTAAAT
>CALUVF010000111.1 GCA_944324155.1 uncultured Erysipelotrichaceae bacterium
GCCATATGGATATTATAGACCCCTAAATCATATAAGGCTCCACCACCCATCTCATAGTTGAAATTATTGGGCATCTCTCCTTCTTTGCAAGACTTATAGTTGCGCGAAACCTTTGAATAGTTAAACTGGGCTAAATGAAGCGGTGCGATCTCTGTGATCATACCTTTGAGCATTTGGATATTCTTTTGATGAATACTGGTGACCGCTTCAAAGAGATAGAGATGCTTGCCTAAGGCGATGTCAGCGAGCTCTTTCGCTTGGGCATACCGCAGGGTAAAAGGCTTTTCTAAAATGACATGCTTATCATTAAGCAGGGCTTTTTTGGCATATTCATAATGCAAGGCATTGGGAAGCGCGATATAGATCGTATTGATTGCTTGATCATCTAATAGCGCGTCAAAGTTATCATAAGCTTTTGAAACCTCGAACTTTTCACAAAAAGCGCGAGCTTTTTCAATGCTTCTGGAATAACAGGCTCCGACTTCGATCTCAGCCTTTTTAAAGGCCTTGATGAGCGTTTCGCAAATATTAGAGGTACCCATGGTACCGACACACATCTTAATCATAAGCTTTTAAAATAATTGACCCCCTCATCGATCGCAATATCATTACGAATTAATTTAAATGTTCCATTATTGAAAGTATAGCTCTTAACTAGTCCCTTATCTTCTAAACGCTTGCCGATCGCTTCAAAAGCGCCGTCATTAGAATCAAGGTCAAAGTCCAGATACTTTCGCCAAGCTCCTTTATACCTTGCTCCATTGAGAATTACCGGCCGAGACTGACTGCGGTGTTCTGACAGATGCAAGGCCGTCATATTGTCATAGCCGACCCCACAAAGCAAGGTATAAGACCTAAGGTCATATAACTTCGCTAAAGGCGAATTCTCCCCTAAACCAAAATCGAGATCCTGGTCTTGAGTGATGATCTTGGCATATTTGCCATAGGCGACAAAAGCACAATTCGGGTGTGATGAGACATAGGAGCGCTCATATCTTCTTAAATTGTCCGAAACCTTTGACATGCCACGGGTCTCGCTCAAACGCTCATCAAAATCAGGATAGGAGTTTCGATATAATTCATACTCATTTATCTTAATAGCGGGTTTTTCAAAGTACGCGGGCTCCGAGTTATCGCTCATCTGTAAGGGCATCACAAGCGTCCCATTATAGCCAATAGCTTCTAGAAGTGCCTCGTTAAAGGTATGAGCCCCACCGGCGATATAGCCGAATTTTGACATTGCGACATGTGCCAAGATACACATACCGCTTTGAATTCCTAAAATCTTAAAACATTTGACGAGATCTTCTTTAGTAACAATCTTTTTAACTTCCCTTTTCATGTGCCATTCTGCTGGCGGCTGAAGCCGCAAGGGCTCCGACAATATCATCTAAAAAGGTATTGCAGACCCCTTCTTTCCTTTCGTTTAGTTTTCCAATGATGCCGGGCTTGACCTTATCGATATAGCCGAAGTTGGTCAAAGCGATCGAGCCATAGATATTGCAGATACCATAGGCCAAGACCTCATCGACCCCAAACAGTCCGTCATCATACATAATTTTTTCCTGCAGCGCCTTGTCGCTAAAAAGATCTCTCTCGCATAACTCATCGAGCTCGATCGCACAAAGCAGGGCGTTGGCTACCTCTCTTTTATCTAAGATATCCACTAAAACCGAGGCGATAGTCGAATCCTTGATGTCTTCATATGGACCGTGTAAAAACCTGGCACATTCAATGAGATCATCTAAGCTGACCCCACGCCTTTCAAGGGCGCTTAAGCACTTTTCACTTCTTCTCATAACTTAGATAGTTCACTGGCGATCTTTGAGCCGACTAAGGCGTTATTGTAGACCAAGCGAATATTGGATTCCAAAGAGTCGCCATGAGTCAATTCTTTGATCTTGGCCAAAAGATAAGGCGTTGTATCCTTGCCCTTGATGCCTTCTTTTTTGGCATCCGCCAAGGCTTTATCGATCGCTTCGTTCATCTCTTTTTCATCTAAAGAATACTCTTCAGGGATCGGATTAGTGATAAGAATACCACCTTTTAGTCCCATCTCCTGTTTGGTATGAATGATTCTAGCGGCCTCTTCAGCATCTTTTAAGGCATAGTCGACCTTTAGACCGGAGCGTCTTGTATAGAAAGCTGGAAGTTCTTGAGTCTGATAGCCTAAGACCGGAACGCCCTTGGTCTCTAGATATTCTAAGGTCAAAGGAAGATCGAGAATTGCCTTGGCCCCAGCACAGATAACGGTAACCGGGGTATTGGCCAGCTCTTCAAGATCCGCTGAAATATCAAAAGTTTTAGTTGCTTCACGGTGCACCCCACCGATCCCGCCGGTCACAAAGAGTTTGATACCAGCCATATGGGCCAAGATCATAGTTGTCGCGACGGTTGTAGCGCCCCATAATTTATTGGCCATAACAACGGGAAGATCACGTCTTGAAACCTTTAAGATCCCTTCGCGCTTGCCGAATTCTTCGATCTCTTCACTTGTCATGCCGATGACCCCAACGCCATCGATGATACCGATCGTCGCTGGTTCACAACCATTCTCTTTAATGATCTTTTCGACATTGAGGGCTGTTTCAACATTGCGTGGGTAGGGCATGCCATGAGAAATGATCGTTGATTCTAAGGCGATCACTCCTCTTCCCTCATCGAGGGCTTTTTGAACTTTCTCATTAACTCGAATAAACATTTAAATCTCTCCTTCTGTTAAATCTATTTTTAAAGCTTCTGCTTCTAGGATCTTCTTGTCTTTATAAACGACGCTTTGGGCACTTTTAATGGTCAAACGTGAAGCGGCCAAAGCCAGGTGCACGCTTGAAACAATCGCTTCCCCTGCATGGCGCATATAGGCATAAGTGGCGATAAAGGCATCACCCGCTCCTGTGGCATTAACGACCTTTTCTTCGAGCTGCTTTTGCCTAAAGGTCAAAAGTCTTTGATCACAATAAACATACGCTCCATAGCGATGGGTGATGACAAATTCCTTTGGGACTTTAGATCTTTTTAAAATGTACTTTAGATCTTTAGCATCTTTAAAATCATAGGACAAGAGCTCCTTGGCTTCGATCTCGTTACATTTAAGAAGATCAAGACCTTCAAAAATGCCCTTAAGGCGCAAAACCTTACTGACGCTGATCGCATCAGCTACCTTATAGCCCCTAAAGTTTGAAACGATAGCATTTAAGGTATCAGGCGATAGATTGGCATCGAGCACTAAGATGTCATCATCTTTAATTATATCCTTTAAAAAAGCGATATCACAATATTTTAAAGATTCGATGATCGCCATGTCATTGAGCCCCAAAAGCATATCCCCATCATGGTCCAAAATGGCAATATACATCGAGCTGTTTTCTTCATTTGTTTCTAAAGCATAGTTTAATTTAAGACCTTTTTTTAAACAGTCGTTTTTTAAGATCATCCCGAAATGATCATTAGAAAAACGCGTAACAAATTCGACATCATCAAAAAGATAGACAAAATTTTCCGCAATATTTCTGCCGACTCCACCAAAGCTCATTTTAAAATGCGCGATATTGGAATCATGCAAGATCATTTCATTGGCACTTTGAGCGAAGATATCTAAATTAGCCGCTCCGATTACATACACTTTCATAATCTTATTCTAGACCCCATCAAAATAGGTATCAATAATTAAATTGACATCTTTAACATGATTTGGGATATCAGTACTCTCTTCACTGGCTCCAGCTGTAATTAAGATATAGATCTCGCCCTGATCATTTTTGATAAAGCAGGCATAATTTAGACCTGATTCGCCAACAAAGCCGGTCTTCCCGCCCAAAACCTCGGCATGATCATTTTTTAAAAGGTCGCGATAGGGATTCATGGTCGCCTCCATATCAAATCCATCTTGGCTCACTTCCCAGGTCGTGACATAATCAAAGGCCCTTGAATCATTTAAGATATGGATCATAAGTTTATTTAAGTCGCGTAAGGTCGTATAGTTTTCTTCATCAAACAAACCCGTCACATTGGCGTAGTGTGTATTCTCCATACCGAGCTCCCGGGCTTTTTGATTCATTAAGTCAATGAAATCCTGATTGCTTTTTTCTTCCGTATAACGTCTTAAAATATTGGCACAATCGGCTCCCGATGGCAGAAGCAAGCCATAGATCGCAGTCTCTAAAGAGATCTCGGTGCCATTCCAAACCCCTAAGATCGAAGCGTTGGCTTCTAAAAGCCCCGCCATATCATCGTATGTCGCGACGATCCTTTCATTTGGATCATCGATATAATCAAGTGCCACTACTAAGGTCATCAGTTTGGTGATCGAAGCCGGATAGATCTTTTCATCGATCTTTTCGGCATACATGATGTAGTTATCACCTTTTATCTGTTTAGATAACAGATAGTTGTTAGAGGATAGATCCAGATCAAACTTCATCGTTTCTCTGGCATCGTATATATCGCTGGGATAGACCTTTTTGGGGGTGACTAGTTCTAAGACCAAAAAGGCGATAATGCAAAGTATTAATAAGACTAAAATAATCTTTACTTCTTTCCACAAATGACGTTTTTTCATGACACTATTGTAGCCATAATTTGACCGTTTTGTGTATAAAAAGTTATAATTAGGTCATGCTTAAAAGAAAATTAAAGAGAAAAGTCCTTCTGGTCCTTAGTGCTATCCTTTTATTTGTAATGAGTGGATGTGCTAAGATCAACGGTGACTACCAAATATACGAAGACGGAGAATACTCCCTTGATGTCACCTTTTTGATTCCTAAATCGATTGCTGAATTACAGGATATCGACTTAGATAAAGCGCTTATTATGTTAAGACAAAACCTCTATATCGGTGGTGATGTCGTAACTACCCCGATCGAGACGATGCGTGACGGGGTGCAATACACCGGATATCAGATCAGCCGCAAAAAAGCCGCCCCAAGCGAAGACGGTCCGGTCTCGATAAGCGTTGACAAAAATGAGCGCGAAGTCGTTTTTACACTTGATAACACCGAGATCGAAAATCTTTGGATCTCGACGACTTCGACAGAAACCGGTGAAAATCAGACTGATGAAGAAGCTATCGAGACGCTTAGAGATATGGGCTTAGAAATTCAATATATCTTTGCGATGCCAGGCGAAGTCCTATCGAGCAGCGGCGGTATTATCCAAAACAATACCGTCGTCTTCGATGTCATCGATAACTCCTTAAGACAGATCATCATTCGCTCCAAGATCCCCGGTCTGACTCTTAATCAGATCATCTACATTTCTGGGGCAGCGATCTTTTTGATCGGTGGCGGTATCTTTGTCTTTGTCTTTTTAAACAAGAAGAATCCTATTAAGTTTAAAAAAGCGAAAAAGAAAAAAGAAGCTAAGCCTAAAGAAGATATAAAGGAAGAAATTCCTTTAAAAGAGCCCGAGCTTGTCATGGAGCCTGTATCGCCTAAAGAAGAGGAGATCAAAACGCCCGAAGTAATTGAAAGCCCACAAATTGAAACGACCTTAGTGAGTGAACCACTGGGTGTTGATATGAGCGATCTTGTAAGTCAAGACGTCTCAAATGAGGCTTTGATCGAAGAATTCTATTCTCGTGTCAATCACTCGAAATCGCGTGTAAGCCTAGAGCTTGGCGATGAGATCTTTGAAGTTTATAAAAATAAGCAGACCATCAAGAAAAAATACGTTCCCACCAAAGAACAGGATCTTGACCTTAGCTCGACAACTTCGATCTCAAAAAAGGCGATCCTCGATGCCCTTAACTCTTAAACTTCCCCTTAAAGGGAAGTTTTTATATAATTGAGATATGTTAAAAATTGTTGATGCGACACAAAATTTAGATCTCTGCTTTATTGACCATAGTTTTGATCTGACACTCTATCAAGAATATATCGAAAAGATAATTCAGGGTGGTTTTAAGATGATCTTAGACGACATTTCACAGTATGATTTTAAAAAAGATGTGCTCCCTATTATCGGAAATATCCAAAATCATAGGTTAGAGATCAAAGAGATCCAAAATAATTTTAAAGAATTGACTAAAGGATTAGATCAGAAGATCGAAAGCCTCTTCCATAAAAAGATCGATGCCACGATTGTTTTATATCTAGGTCTATGTAATGGGGCAGGCTGGGTCAAAGAGCACAATGAAAAGAATTATGTCCTTTTAGGCATCGAAAAGATCATCGAATTGTCTTGGGGCAATAAAGACGATATGATTGGTCTTATTTATCACGAGCTTGGACATGTCTATCAAAAACAATACGGCATTTTAGAACGCCCCTTATTAAACAAGCATGATGAAATGTTGTGGCAGTTATTTATTGAAGGAATCGCCATGATCTTTGAACAAAAGCTCATGAACAATGAAAACTACTACCACCAAAACAAAAACGGCTGGCTAGCCTATTTGAGCATTCACCTAAACGAATTAAAAAATGATTTTAATAATGATCTTATCAAACATAAAAATGATCAATATTTTGGTGACTGGTGTAACTATCGCGGGTTTGGCGATGCCGGTTACTATTTAGGCAGCAAATTTGTGAAATACATCTTAAGAAGTGAAAAATTTGATGACATCATATCTTTTGATTTGCCAGATGTCCATAGGTATTGGAAACAATATTTAAAAGAAACAGCTTAAAACATAAAAAAAGAGGCAGTAAACTGAAGTTTCATCAACCACAGTTTTACCTGCCTCTTTATTATTTTAGACTTTTAAAATTAATCCATGTCCTTTAAGGCCATCAAGCGTTTGTAACGTTTTTGAGCATCGGCCTTCGTCTTAGCAAATGCTGCTTCAGCCTTTTCTTGACCCTTAAGTTTGATTAGTTGAGCGTAACGGTTTTCGTTTAGCAAGAAGCTTTCAAACTTATCCCAGTTAGGTTCTTTTGAATCGACTGTTAAGGGCTTCTCCTTACGTGGATCATAGCGGTAAAGTGTTACATAACCGCATTCAACAGCACTCTTTTCAACAATCTGTTGATTACTTAAGCCACCCTTGATACCATGTTCAGCACATGGGCAGTAAGCGATAATGAGTGATGGACCGTTGTAGCTTTCAGCTTCCATGAAGGCATTTAGGGTCTGTTGACGATTTGCGCCCATTGAAACCGAAGCGACATAGACATGGCCATAAGCCATCGCAATCTGTCCAAGATCCTTCTTAGCAGTAGCCTTACCGCCAGCAGCGAATTTCGCAACTGAAGCAGCTTGGGAAGACTTAGAAGATTGACCACCGGTATTAGAGTAAACCTCTGTATCAAGAACTAAGACATTGACGTTCATGTCGTTGGCTAAGACGTGGTCTAAGCCTCCATAACCGATATCATAAGCCCAACCGTCACCACCGACGATCCAAACAGACTTCGAAACAAGATCGCGTTCGTAGTCAAGAAGTTCTTTGACGGCCTCGTTGTTTGAAGCTTTGACAGCCTTGACGACTTCATCTTTCAAGGCACGTTGTGCTTCGCGGTCATTGTCATTATGAGCTTTGATGTATTTTTCAAAGACATCATGGCAATCGCCATCAAGATTGTCTTCCATGACTTTTAAGATACGAGATTGCTTATAGTTTTGAGCGATCGCCATACCAAAGCCGTATTCGGCGTTATCTTCGAATAAGGAGTTAGCCCAAGCCACACCATTACCATTCTTGTCGTTGACAAATGGTGAAGAAGGTGTACTTGAACAGTAGATCATTGAACAGCCTGTAGCGTTGGCAACAAGCATATCCTTACCGAATAATTGAGAAGCCAATTTGTAGTATGGCGTCTCGCCACAACCTGGGCAAGCTCCTGATACTTCAAAGTAAGGCATCAAGAATTGTGAACCCTTAACAGTTGTCTTGGGGAAGTACTCGGTCTTATATTCAGTGTGTTTGAACAAGTAATCGGCAAGTGGCTCTTGGTCAAGCTTCGTGTTGATGTCGACCATGGTAAGAGCTTTGTTGCCACCCTTTCCAGGACATTCAGTAACACATAGACCACAACCGACACAGTTGGCTGGTGATACTTGAATGCGGTATTTTAAGTTTTCGACACCCTTGCCCATAGCTGGGATCGTCTTAAATTCCATAGGAGCGTTAGCTACTTCTTCATCAGTTAATAAGAACGGACGGATCGTAGCATGTGGACATACGAAACTACAGAAACCACATTGGATACAGTTATCAGGATTCCAGCTTGGAACTTGGACCGCGATGGTACGCTTTTCGTTATAAGCAACGTTATTGCGCAAAGATCCATCTTCAAGATTCCACTTTGTGAAGTTTGAAACTGGTAAATCATAGCCTTCTAATGAGTTGATGCCTTCAACATGGACGTCGAAGTATTCATCACCGGTTGATTTACGGCTTGAATCGTAGGGAAGATCGGCCCACTCTGGCTTAACTTCGACTTCTACGATACCACCCTTACCTTCATCGATAGCCTTGTAGTTTAATTGAACGATTTCATCACCCTTCTTAGAGTAAGACTTCTTAGCCATGTATTTCATGAGCTCAACCGCCTTATCATAAGGCATGATCTGTTCATTTAATGCGAAGAAAGCTGATTGTAAGATCGTGTTGGTTCTGCGTCCCATTCCGATCCTAGCAGCGATCTCGGTAGCGTCGATAATATAGAACTTGGCATGTTTCTTGGCAAGACCAGCTAACATTCTATTAGGCAGATGCTTTTCAAGCTCATCCTTAGCGAAAGTGGTATTTAATAAGAAAGTACCGCCATCTTTAAGGTTTCTAACCATATCATACTTGAAGCAGTAAGCATCCAGTGAGCAAGATACGAAATCCGCATTGTCGATATAGTAGGTCGAACGGATCGGCGATGGACCAAAGCGTAAGTGGGAACGCGTTACGCCACCAGCCTTCTTTGAGTCGTATTGGAAATAAGCTTGAGCGTATTGATCAGTGTTATCACCAATGATCTTGATTGAAGACTTATTAGCAGAAACTGTACCATCACTACCTAAACCATAGAATAAGCAAGTTGTGTAATCAGCTTCGTTGTGGAAGTTTGGATCAAGTTCAAGACTTAAGTGGGTAACATCGTCATTGACACCGATCGTGAATTCTTCCTTCATATCTTCTTTATTTAATTCATCATAAACCGCTTTGATCTGATTTGGAGCTGTATCGCGAGAACTCAAACCGTAACGTCCGCCGATGATCTTATAGTCGCAATCTCTTAAAGCGTTGACGACATCTAAGTATAAAGGTTCACGAGCGCCGGATTCTTTTGTACGGTCTAAGACCGCGATCTTCTTGACGCTGGCGGGGATAACAGCCTTTAAGTATTTAACAGAGAATGGACGATATAAGTGAACTTTGATCAAACCGACCTTTTCACCGCGAGCTACTAAAGTATCGATCGTCTCTTTGATCGTTTCGGTTACTGAGCCCATTGCGATGATGATGCGTTTGGCATCTTCAGCACCATAGTAAGTAAATGGCGCATAGTCACGGCCCGTATGTTCGGCGATCTTTTGCATATACTTATTAACGATATCAGGGATCGCTTCATAGTACTTGTTTTGAGCTTCACGTGCTGGGAAATAGATATCATCGTTTTCGGCACCGCCACGAACCACAGGGTTAGTGTGGGGATTTAAGGCATGAGCTTTGAAACGATTGACAGCTTCCATATCTAACAAGCTCTTTAAGAATTCTTGATCCATTACTTCAACTTTTTGAATCTCGTGTGATGTACGGAAACCATCAAAGAAGTGAATGAACGGTAAAGATCCTTCGATCGCAGCTAAGTGTGCAACACCAGCCAGATCCATACATTCTTGAACAGAATGCGATGCCAGCATGCAGGCACCAGTTTGACGGCAAGCGTAGATATCTTGGTGATCACCAAAGATCGAAAGCGCACGGCCAGCCAAAGCACGAGCTGCAACGTGAATAACACCTGGCAATAATTCGCCAGCCATCTTGTAGATGTTTGGAATCATGAGTAACAAACCTTGAGATGCAGTGAAAGTCGAAGCTAGAGCGCCACCTTGCAAAGCACCGTGTACAGCACCAGCAGCACCACCTTCGGATTGCATTTCAACGACTTTAACTACTTCGTCAAAGACATTCTTGCGACCTTGAGAGGCCCAAGAATCAATAACTTCGGCCATGGGTGAAGATGGAGTAATTGGATAGATACCAGCTACTTCAGTAAATGCATACGCGCAATGCGCTACCGCATTATTACCATCCATGGACATAAATGTTTTAGCCATAAATACCTCCCTAAATAGCTATGAATATTATAGCGCAAAAAGATATAAAAAGCGTATCAAGTTTTAATACGCTTCTTCTTGACGATTGATGATTACTTCATCGATCTCGTCGTACTCTTTAAAGTGTACAGCGATGTCTTCACTTTCACTGGTCGGAATATTCTTGCCTACGAAATCAGCCTTGATCGGAAGCTGCCGGTGTCCTCTGTCAACAAGGATCGCTAGTTCGATCATCTTGGCTCTTCCATAATGCATGACCCCATCCATCGCTGCCCTGACCGTACGGCCACGATACAAGACATCATCGCAAAGGACGACGATCTTGTCGGTAAAGTCATAGGGTGATGGCGGATAGACAAAGTCCTTGGTTATAAGATCATCACGCCAGGGTGAAAAATCCATGCTTAAAGTCACGACATCGACCCCTTCAATGCTCAAGATATGATCATGAAGCCTCTTAGCCAAGATCTCACCTCTTGATTTGATGCCAACTAACACAAGATCATTAGCACCCTTATTGCGCTCTAAGATCTCATGAGCAATTCTCTTGATGGAACGCGACATCATATCAGAGTCCATTAATACACGACTACTTGTCATCGATGACCACCACAATTTTAGTTTCATCTACATCGTAATAATATGAATTTGGATTATACTGAGCACTTCCATTTACTCTGATCTCTATGATATAACCTTTACTCATATCTTTATTATCTTGATATTCAATACTTACATTCTTAAATACACCTAGAAGTTCATTTACTCTCGATACGGTCTCATTCACGCTTGTCGAGTCATTTTGTATTAATTGTGAGTCTGGAATGACTGCGCCATTAGGCTTGGTACAGGTAACTGTCTTGCCACTTACCTCACATGAATTCAATGTATTAGATACTTGAGAAGATGCATCTTTATTAACTACAAGTTTTACTCCTGCACCTTTATTGTTCGCAGCTTCGACAATTTCATTCGCCTGTGCGACTGTCTTGCCATTAAAGTCACTTGCCTTCAAAGTGTATTTGCCTAAAGATACGACATATGTGATATTTGCAGTCAAATTCTTTGATCCGGTTGTATGTTTAATGATCATGCCTTTATCAATTGAGTCGCTATATGAACTGCCGCTTTCTTGTGGGGTATTTAAGAAACCTAATCCTTTAATATAGGATTTAAAAGAAGACGGACTTTTACCTACATAACTTTCATCAATATCGACATATACACTTGAAGGATCTTTTCCTAAAGAAACAGTGATCGTAACTGTTGATCCCTCTACTACTCGTGTTCCTGATTTTGGTGACATTGAAATTACGTTGCCTTCTTTAACACTAGATGAATAAGCTTCTTTAACCGAAACCTTCAAACCTTCTTGCGTTAAGGTATTGCGAGCACTGTTGCGACTTTGTCCAACAACATTTGGAAGCTTGACACCTTTACCTTGTGATACAGTGATTGTGATCTTATCGCCGCCATGTACAGTCGTACCTTTTGAAATATCTTGCGATAAAATCGTTCCTTTAGGCTCATCATCAAAGACATATTCAATTTCTAAGGTTATGGCATTAGAACTAGCCCAAGCTTTGGCGTTTGTTTCCGTATATGTTGTAAGATCAGGAACTTCAGCAGTAATTTGACTTAAATCATCACCTACTGAAACTGTGACGATGATCGGATCGCCTCTTTTGACCTTACCAGATGCACTTACTTTTATAACCGTGTCTTTATCTTCATCTGATACCTGATATTCATATGTAACATCTAAAAACTTGTTTTCTAAAAAGTATTTTTCGACTTCTTCTTTGGTGTAGCCTTCTTTAACGAAGTCGGGAAGATCAAACTCAACTTCTGGGTCAGCACCATCAGAAATAACGATAACTAAACCGTCGCTGATGACTTCGCCGGCTTTAGGAGTTTGTGAAATAACGAAATCTAATTCAATTTCTTCACTATACTCTCTTTTGA
>CALUVF010000112.1 GCA_944324155.1 uncultured Erysipelotrichaceae bacterium
GCGATGATGCCTAAGATGCGCTCCGGGTGGATCTTTCTTTTCTTTGCCATCTTAAGATTCCTCCTAGCGCCTTATATTCTATCATTTTTTACGCTCTTATTTTCTTAAAATACAAATTGGCCTTGGCCTCATTTGCGATCTTCAGCTTCTCGGCAAAACCACTGCTTTCAAAATCAAAAATCGCCTCTTTAATATTATTAGGAAAGAGTCTGTCAAGATCTTCATTATAAGAAAGATCCAAAGGCCTTTCGCTCTTTTCTATCACAAGGTCTTCAGAAAGTTTGATGCGATAGGGACTTATGACACTTTCATCTAATATGGCTTGATCATTTTTTAAGATATAGCTTTGAGACAAAACTTCAACATATGCTGTATACCCTATATCATCTTCTTCAAGATCAAAGATATGAACGCTTGTAAATGCCATTTTTTCGTCTTCGAAGTAGCTTTCG
This sequence comes from uncultured Erysipelotrichaceae bacterium, assembly GCA_944324155.1. Taxonomy (GTDB): domain Bacteria; phylum Bacillota_I; class Bacilli_A; order Erysipelotrichales; family Erysipelotrichaceae; genus JAHHTG01. The sequence goes on from CALUVF010000112.1 coordinate 453, forward strand.
ATCGCACATTTAACCCGATCATTTAAAGGATCATAGCTTGGCGCATATTCAAAGCCCCATCTAGAAAAAATGACCTCTTCATTATTATTCATGCGATAGACATCGATCATAAAACATGACCCTAAAGACACTACGATCAAAATGAGGAATGCGCTCAGCCATTTTAGGCACCTCTTCTTCTTATCGTTTTCATCTAAGGCTACCATAATGTTTTCTTCAGCTTTCTTTTCTTTTTCTTCTTCTTTTAAATGTTTAGCACATAAAAGCTCATTGACACTTATCTCAAGTACCTCACATAATGGCAACATCAAAGAGACATCAGGCAGTCCCTTTCCCCTTTCCCATTTCGAGATCGTGCGGTCTGACACATTCAAGCGATCCGATAGTTCTTTCTGGCTCATGTTCTTTGCTTTTCGCAATTCTTTAATAAAAGCTCCAATCTTGATCTGATCCATAGCGCCCTCCTTTGACCTCATTATAAAAGGATAGTCTAAAAAGCTATACCAACGCTTCGTAGAAAAAGCAAAAAAGAGTTCTTATCTTAAAGGTAAAGAACAGTTTTCAAGCTCTTCTAAAATAAAAAAAGAGGGTGTAAAAACCTATGAGCTATTCACTCTGGGTTTTTACACAACCTCTTAGTGTTCGTTCATGACAGTATAGATCTTATCAAGAGCCTCCGCTACACTTTCATCATCAGGCCACATGACATAAGAATCAAAACCGTTGGCTGGTGAATATTCCGTAGCACCGGTACCTGAAACGGCGAAGGATTCGATCGTCCAAGATGCCATGTCCTTTAACTGCATCCTGATGAGCTTATCGATATCATCGCTGGTTAAGTTGGTCTCGACACTGTCGGCCAAGACGTCCATGAAGTCTAAGTAGTTAGCGATGATCGCCGGGCTTGTGACCTTGTTGATGATACCTTGAAGGACTCGGCTTTGGTTTTCGATACGGTCGTTATCGCCATTGGGCAAGGAGTAGCGCTCCCTTGAAAACATCAAGGCCTCATCACCATTCAAGTGATTTTGACCCGCCACATAACAATATTGTCCACTGCAGAAGTCATAAGCCGAATTGACCTCAATGCCGCCTAAGGCATCGACGATATTGATTAGTGACGTAAAGTTCACCCTGGCGTAGTAGTTGATATCAACTCCAAAGTAATCTGAGATGGCATCAACCGTACAGTCGACCCCAAAGATGCCGGTGTGGGTCAATTTATCCTTCTGACCCATTTGGCAGGGCTGTTCGACATAATAGTCACGTGGTATATCGATCAATAAGATGTGTTTGGTCTCAGGGTTGACGACCATCAATTTATTGACGTCACTTCTTGAAACTAAAGAGATCGGACCATAGATATCGATACCGGAGATATAGACAATGAAAGAAGAATTAGTGACATCAACGGCATTGGCGTTTTCCTGTCTTTCTCTTTCAAAGTTATAGGTCTTGATGACTTTGGTGTTTGTATCAAGGTCATGACCGGCTTCTAGAAACATCGATCTTAAACCTTCATTTATAATAAGGACAGCACTGTCATCATTTATGACCTTGTCATAAGCATCTTGCAGAGAATTGTTTTCATTTACTTCTAAGGCCGTATCGCCCAGATCTTTTTCAAGTTCAGCAATCGCCTCATCATTAAACTCGGTATCACCCAAGACCATGATGTCAAAAGAAGAAGCATCTTTTAGATCACCGACCTCTTCAAAGCTTGAATCACTGGAAACTAAGACGCTGTATTGGATAATATCAACATTGGCCCCACCAATCGTTGATAAAACATGATTGGTGCGATAGATATAGTAGTTGCCAAAGCTTGAAAGGACTAGGAAGATCAAAGTGAGCACGAGCGCGATCTTTCTAACGACTCCGCGCTTTCTTGTCGCCAATACCCGGATAGCGATCATCACAATAAGTAATATGACCACTACAGCCAATACATATAAGATTGGAAGCTTAGAGTATAGCTGCATCACCAACAAGACCGCACTAACGATCAGAAGTATCATAAATACGAGGTTGAAGACATTTAATAAGTCTACTTTTCTTTTCTTTTTTTCCATAAAATCACCTTACCCATTCTACCATTATTTTTTAATAAGGCAA
>CALUVF010000113.1 GCA_944324155.1 uncultured Erysipelotrichaceae bacterium
TTCACATATTTCAATATACAAATCCAAATGACCTTAATCAACCAAGGTCACTAAACATAAGGTTGATGGAAAGGATATGTATATTCTGATAACTCCTTAGATGAGTCAATTAGAATATACCAGGTAAAATACCATATATACCATAAACCAATCTCTATTTTAGCGATATAATTAAGTCATGCAATTAGAAGAAATCAAAACACTTAAAGCGCTCTTAGATCGCTCTTTAAAGGTCGTCTTTTTTACTGGTGCTGGCATCTCGACACCTAGCGGTATCCCCGACTTCCGCTCAAGTGGTGGCCTTTACACCCAAAATTTAGAGGCTGAAAACTGTTTAAGCATCGACTACTTTAAACAAAACCCCAAAGACTTTTATAACTTCTATCGCCGCTATATGGTCTATGAAAAGGCCAAGCCCAATATAGCCCATGAATTTATCGCCTCTTTTAAAAAGTGCGACGCAATCATCACCCAAAATATTGACGGACTTCATGAGGCGGCCGGAAACAGTAAGGTCATTGCCTTACATGGCAGCATCTGGCGCAATCATTGCACTAAATGCCATTCTTTCTATGATCTAGATTTTGTGATGCATGATTATATTTGTCCAAAGTGTAAAGGGATTATCAAGCCTGATGTCGTTTTATATGGCGAGGCCTTAGATCCTAATGACATCTATGAGGCGATCGCTCATATCAAGAGGGCTGACCTACTTGTCGTGATCGGTTCAAGTTTGCGCGTTTACCCCGCTGCCGGTTTTTTGGATTATCTGAATGGGCGTCTTGTCATCATAAATAAAGACGCGACCTATTATGATGATCGCGCCGATCTTGTCATACATGATGACATCATCAAAGTTATCAAAGCTTTAAAAAAGGTATCATGATCGATACCTTTTTAATTGGTCTTAAAGTAAAGCCAACAAGACAAAGTTGAGCACAAACAATAGTGTGCAGACGATCAAGATCGGGTGCAGTTCTTTGACCTTGCCCTTAATGATCTTAACGATGCAGTAGGTAATGAAACCTAAAGCGATACCATAAGAGATGCTGTAGCAAAGTGCCATGAAGATACCAGCGAAGAAGGCTGGGACTGCCTCGCTTAGATCAGTCCATTCGATCTCTTTAAACGATGAGGTCATCATGACACCGACGATAACTAAGGCTGGCGCTGTGGCAGCATAGGGTACGGCTGAGATGAATTGAGCTAAGAAAGCGGAAAGGGCAAAGCAGATCGCTACGACGACCGAAGTAAGACCAGTGCGTCCGCCAGCTCCGATACCGGAAGCCGATTCAACGAAGGTCGTCGTATTGGAAGTACCAAATAAAGCACCAATACTCGTGGCTGTAGCATCTGCAAATAAGGCCTTGTCTAAGCGTGATTTGAAACCGACTGAATTCTGCATCATCTCTTCATCTTCCTCTGAGAAGATACCAGCACGGCGTCCAGTACCGATGAAAGTACCGATCGTATCAAAGGTATCAGTGATCGAGAATGAGAAGATCGTGATAAGCACCAAGGGAAGCTTAGCCATATCAGTGAATAAGCTTGCAATGCCGCCTTCCTTAAAGATCGCTAAGAAAGTAGTTGGTAAAGCTCCGACGGCTTCCGTGAAGCTTGTGGTGTCTTGCATACTGGTAACACCAAAGGGAATACCGATGATCGTTGTGACGATGATCGCAATGAGGATACCGCCTTTGACATTTTTAACCGTTAAGACGATCGCCAGCAATAAGCCGATGAGGAAGACCCAGAAAGAGGGCTGATTTAAAGTAGCCATCGCCGGGACCCCGCTTGCGAAATTAACAAAACCGACATTGAGGATACCGATGTAGGCGACAAAGATACCAATACCGCCGCCGATCGCATTCTGCAAAGATGTCGGAATCGCTTTGATGATGTACTTACGGATCTTAGTTACGGTAATAAGGATATTGACGATACCGCAGATAAAGACCATTGATAAGGCCTGTTGCCAAGTAAAGCCCAAGCCAAAGCAGACCGTATAAACAAAAAAGGCATTAAGACCCATGCCCGGCGCTTGTGCGTAAGGGACATTGGCCACAAGGCCCATAACTAGTGTACCGATGATTGAGGCGATAATCGTCGCTAAAAATACTGCGCCCCACTCCATACCAGATTGCGAAAGAATGCTGGGGTTGACGACGATGATGTAAGACATCGCAAAGAAAGTCGTAAGACCAGCCATTACCTCCGTAGAAAATGTTGTGCCATTTTCCTTCAGTTTGAAAAACTTCTCCATCTTTTCCTCCCTAAAAAATAAACGCGGGTTATTTTTTAGATAACCCGTATTAACACCACTATACTAACAGATGCTTTGTTTATTTACCAGCATTTTTGAAAGAATTGACAAATTTTCTACAATTATTTTATTTTGTCTTACGATAAGTAAAAGGCGTAGTATTCATCATAGGTAATGTCAAGTTTGGCGTAGTGCTCAGCTACCTCCTTGCCCACATAGCGATAGTGCCAGGGCTCATATTGATAGCCCGTTACATCGGACTTATTTTCAGGATAGCGTAAGATAAAGCCATACTCGCTGGCGTGCGACTTGAGCCAGGCACATTCCTCATAGTATTCAAAATCACTTAATTCTTGCCCTGCATAGGCCACGATATCGATCGCCAAGCCC
>CALUVF010000114.1 GCA_944324155.1 uncultured Erysipelotrichaceae bacterium
ATGGCCAGCACTTATTTCATGTCGGGCTCATCGACTTTACCCACTATGTGTCATATAATGCCGGCAAAGATACGATCAGCGATTCTATAAAAACTCTTATCCCTGAAAGTTTCTTGATCTTTCGCGACAAACGTCTATTAGTTCTTATGACCACGCCTATTTCTGATCATTTGCTTTTGATAAATGATTTTTTAAAAGAATATGATCTCTATTTTGCCCTGAGTGATGGATTTTATGATCTTTATAACTTAAACAGATACATCAAGGAAGCCGATGCCGCCTTAAGGCTCAAAGATCTATGCTTCAATAAAAAGCGCATAATCAATTATGATGATGTCAAGCCCTACCACCTCTTAGAATCCCTTGGCCAGGAAGATCTTTTAGAGTATTGTGACCACCGAGTGATCTTATTAAATGAATATGATAAGAACCATCATTCAGAACTCGTCGAAACCTTATACACCTACCTCTTTTTAAACAAAAGTATCAATCTTACAGCCCAAAAACTCTACGTCCATCGAAACACCATCAATTATCGCATTCAAAAAATCAAAGGTCTTATTGATCTAGACGAAAAGACCCTTGATCTAAACCTATATCAGTCCTGCAACATCATACGTTTTCTTAAATGGCGAGAAGCTTTTAAACAATGATCAAAAACCTAAGATCCTAGATCAAGATCATCGATATCATAATCGATATATTGAGCTAAGACCTCATATGTATTATCACCAAATTTGACATATCTGGTACGGTCATTTTCTGGATCAGTTATGGTGGCAAAAGAATCTAGATAGACCATTATTGATAAGCCTTTATCGTTTAGTACGTTAATTGTCTTTAAAGATGTATCGTCATCTTGATCATCAATATTTATTTCTTCAAAATCTTCTAAAAGCTCGGCTACTTTATCTAGATCTTCACCTTCTATTATGACCATTGGCCCTCCCATCGTATAAGACAATTTAAGTGTTTCACAATCATCTAGATCTAATAACGCTTTACTTTGACATGCCACTAACACCACTAACAAGCTTAAAAACAAGATCACCTTTTTCATAATACAAACCTCCTTTTATACCTTTTATTATGGCACTATATTTATAAAGACTACTTTCTTGTCCCTTACAATTTAATTGTAACACCAATGAATTTAAAAAAGATGGAACCTTATTTAAGTTTGTTTAAAAAGCGCCAAAAAAATGATAAATAACCAAGGATCTTTAAAAATTAAAGTTCGGTCATAGTTGTGGCGCACTCTTTGTCCCTTGTCTATAATAGTCAGTTGTGAAAGAAGGAATGAAAGATATGAACTATATTCGTGAAATCAAAAAAGATATTTACTGGGTCGGCGCCAGCGACAAACGCTTAGCTCTTTTTGAAAACATGTTCCCCATACCAGAGGGCGTAAGTTATAACGCCTATTTGATCAATGACGAAAAGACCTGCCTTTTAGACACGGTCGATGTTTCGGCCCGTCTGGATTTTTTAGATAACCTTAAAGCTGCCTTAAAAGGACGCGATCTTGACTACCTTGTGGTAAACCACATGGAACCTGATCATTGCGCTCTGATTGAAGAATTGGCTTTGAAGTACCCTAAGATGATCGTTATCGGCAATCCCAAGACCTTTAACTTCATCAAACAGTTCTATAACCTCGATCTTAGTGAGAGATCCTTACTAGTCTATGATGAAAATGAGCTGGATCTTGGAAAACATCACCTGCGCTTTTATATGGCCCCTATGGTCCATTGGCCGGAAGTCATGATGACCTATGAGACAAGCGAAAAGATCATCTTTAGTGCCGATGCCTTTGGAAGTTTTGGGGCAAATGATGGAAACATCTTTAATGATGAAAATAAAATCGATGACAGGTGGTTTGCTGAGGCCAGACGCTACTATGCCAATATCGTCGGCAAATATGGCCAGCAGGTCATAGCGACATTAAATAAACTCTCGAAGTTAGATATTAGAATGATCGCACCCTTGCATGGGCTTGTTTGGCGCAGTGATCTTTTAACTATCATAAATAAATATAAGACCTGGGCCAGCTATACACCCGAAGAAAACAAAGCCATTATCATCTATGCCTCGATGTATGGAAATACTGCCAAAGCCGCGCAGGTATTAAATGTGCTCGTAAATGAGAACGGGATTCATGGTACTAAGGTCTATGATGTATCAAAGACCCCTATTTCAGAATTGATCAGCGAAAGTTTCAGAGCTTCGCACATCATCTTGGCTTCACCTACTTATAATGGCGATGTCTATCCCCTTATAAACAATTACCTGCATGATCTAAAGATGCTGAATCTGCAAAACCGGACCTTTGCCTTTATTGAAAACGGCACTTGGGGACCAATCAGTGGACGGATCATGAAAGAAAAGATCGAATCACTTAAAAACATCAAGGTCTTAGATCCGATCGTTACAATAAGATCAGCCCTTAATGAAACATCATATGAGGACCTGAAGACCTTATCTTACAGTATTCAATACTCGATCGACACCAAATAAAGACCACCGGGCGCTACATTTAAGCGCTCTTTTTTAAACAAAACTATCCAAAACGATATAAATTAGACTAGTTTCACCTTGCCATGATAAAATGTTCATATATCTGAAAGCGCTAACATTTAGCAGATGAAACATTGGTGATCTATATTTTGGGGGGATTAGATAGTAACACCAATTAGCCCTTATCATAAAAAAGGAGAAGAATATGTTCAAAAAACTATTTCTAGTACTGATTTTCTGCCTGCTTTGTGTACCAGCGCCTCTTTCAGCTGACACAGAAGTAGAAAAGGTCGATTTTCCAATGAATGCTCCTAGAGCCTATACTGCCGAATTTGAACTACGTGGTTATTGCGCTGGTGGCTATGTCCTGAGAGCGGAATTTGGATACATTTCCATGCTTGGTAGACCCCAGTCAAAAACCGTAATGAAAACCGGTTATGTTACCGAAAATGAATATACCTATTTCTACTACGATACAAACGGGATATCCTACTCGTATAATCAAGCCACAAATATCAGAACAGTTTATTATAGTGGAAGAACAAAAGTGTGCCCCGTAAACTACGATTAATCAAATCTGGTATAAAAGGCATCTCACTTTTGATGTAGTAGCATCTTAACCATTTAAGTTATGCTTAATCCCCCTATTTTAGGAGAACAATATGGATACTATTAAAAGAACGCTAATTTATCTAAGACGTTTTAAAGTTCGCAATTTCATCTTTTTCTTGATCGAACTTATGTGTATGTTTTTGGTGGTAGTTTCAGTCACGATATCAAGATCAAGCACCACGGTCTCAGAAGAGATCAAAAGCACGGTGTTTCCTTATTTTGGTGTAAAAATGTTTGATAGTTTCGATGACCGCGAAGGGTCCTACCCTCCAAGTGCTGATGTATTAGATACGATCGAGCGGATAAAAAACGAAGCAGAAATACTAGATGTTTACTATGTCAAAGAATATGACAATGTAACTTTGTCTCTAGATCTATATAATGGCATTTTTAATGCCCAAGAAGATCACTATGAGCCGTATCAATTAATAAATACCGATAAAAATGGATTTATCGTCCTTGACGATGCCGATAATCTTTATTTCCACGAATATTTTGGCCTAATCGAAGGGGAGGCATTTGAAGAAAACGATTTTGCAACAGGTTCTAAAGAAATAATAGTTAGTGAAGGCATTCTTGATCTTAATGAAAAACCGATTGCGGTTGGTGATCAGGTTAAGTTCAGTTATCTTTTTGATGATGGTGAATCCTTAGAATTTTTCTTTACGGTCAAAGGCATTGCCGATAGCGACGGTAAATGGTGGACACCAGAAGACGCTGAGTATGACCGTGGCGAATTTGCCCTTATCGACTTTTTTGACTTCATTATTACTAATAAAGATTGGCAAGATATGCTCGATATAATCAAAGCCACCACGCACGAAAAGGGACTTACCTTAGAAAAAGACTTCGATGCCTTCAACATCACCAAAATATTTTTCAAATTGGCTGATGTCGACGACTTCGATATGATTAGCAACGCTTTTAATGATCCGACTTACGAAAACACAGCTGTCTATTTTGTGAAGAATCAAGATGACTACAGCATGCTTAAAGGGCCGCTAGAAAACATACATTCTATGTCCACTCTCCTTTTTGTGATCAGCTCGCTTGGAGCGATCCTGATATTAGCTTTTATGAGCTGGATCCATATCAATCATCGCATGAATGACTATAAGATCCTTTTAAAAATGGGTGAAACGAAACGCAAGATCGTATATGAATACCTTTTAGAAATTGGCTTAGTTACCTTTATAGCTATGCTTGTGGTAATGTTAGTTAAAAATAAAGTAAGCGATTTTATCTATATGCAGATCATCTCTTCTGATGCCCTAACCAATTATGCATATAGCAGTTTGGCTTTTGACGCGGTCTTATTCTTGACGATTTTCTTGATTACTATGATCGTTTCAGCAGGCATTTTAAATATTGCCTTAAAAAAGAATACGTAGGTAAATATTATGATTTTAGAAGC
>CALUVF010000115.1 GCA_944324155.1 uncultured Erysipelotrichaceae bacterium
ATTATGGCAAGAAGAAAAGCTTATGAAATTTTAAAAGAATGTTTATTAAAGGGTTCCTATGCCAATTTATTATTGCGCAAAGGCTTAGATGATCTAAAAGATACCGATCGCTATTTTGTCACGGAACTTGTCAATGGCGTGATCCGCAATTTTGACCTCTTGTGTTTTCAATATGAGGGCCTTTATCAAAAAGCACCCAAAAAAGAGATACAGATCCTTTTGGCAATGCTAGCTTATGAAAAGTTTTTTTTAGGGCATGAAGACTATGTCTTAGGCTCAGTTTACCTGATGCTTGCTAAAAAAGGGCAGGGAGACTTTATTATGGCGATGCTTAAAAAATTAGGTCAAAAGCTCAGGTATTCCTCTAAAGAAGAGATCAATTTTAGCATGCCAAAATGGCTTTATGACCTCTTTAGAGCTCAATATCCAGACTCTTATAAAGATTTACTAGCGAATTTTTTAAAACGTCCAATGGTTTTTTATCGGCTCAATCACCTGAAATGTCAAAAATCTGATCTAAAAGATGTTACTTTTTTAAATGAGGATACTTTCATTGCGCCCAAAAGTCTTATCAACACAAAAGAATTTAAAAAGGGCTATTTTTATGTCCAAGACTATAACAGCGCTTTGATCTATAAATATCTCGATCTAAAAGATGGCGATCATCTCTTAGATATGTGCTCGGCTCCTGGGACCAAGCTCTTTAATTGTTTAGATCAAAAGCTGAAGCTTAAAGTCGTAGCAAATGATCTTCATAAGACGCGGATCGATCTTGTTAAAAAAGGGGCCTGCCATTTGGGCTTTGAAGGACTTGAATATCTATGCCTTGACGCTACTAAGATCGGTGATCTTTATCTTTCTTCTTTTGACAAGATCTTATTAGATGCGCCTTGTAGCGGCCTTGGTACCCTAAAGCGTAAAAGCGATCTCAAATATCACCTTAAAGGCGAAGATCTCGACGATCTTGTAAAGATTCAAAGCGCACTACTTGATTCAGCGGCCAAGGCTTTAAAAAGCGCGGGCCGCCTGGTCTATTCGACCTGTACCTTAAATCGCAAAGAAAATGAAAAACAGATCGCGCAATTTTTAAAGCGTCACAAAGATTTTGAATTATTAGAAGAAAAACTTTTGATGACAAGAGAAGATGCGGACTTTTTCTATGTTGCCCTTCTTTATAAAGTCTAGGGCTTGTGCTAATATTGTAACATGCGAACGATTTATGATTTAAGTTTAGATGAGCTGATCGCTTATTGTCAAAGTCTTGACTACAAGCCTTTTAAGGCCGAACAGATCTATGAGTGGTTATACCGCAAAGAGGTCTTGAGCTTCAAAGATATGCATAACCTCAACAAGGAACTGATCTTAAAATTAGAAGAAGACTTTGTGATCGACCCTCTATTTAAAAAAAGGGAACAGGTCTCAAGCGATGGGACCGTTAAGTTTTTGTTTAAGCTTGAGGATGAAACCTATATCGAGACCGTGCTCATGGCCTTTGATTATGGTTATAGCGCCTGCATCTCAACACAGGTTGGCTGTAATATGGGCTGTACTTTTTGTGCCAGCGGTCTTTTGAAGAAGCAACGCGACCTTTCATCAGGTGAGATCATTGCCCAGATCATGGCTTGCAAGCGCTATTTAAAAAGTATGGCAGCGCGTTTATCCAATATCGTGGTGATGGGAACCGGGGAACCCTTTGACAATTATGATGAAGTGATGAAGGCCTTATATATCATCAATGATCCCAAGGCCATTGAGATCGGGGCCCGCCATATTTCGATCTCGACCTGTGGTTTAGTCGAGGGGATCAAGCGCTTTGCGAAAGAAGAAAAGCCCTTTAATTTAGCTATTTCCTTACATGCCCCAAATGATGAGCTCAGGTCTAAGCTCATGCCGATCAACCGCGCCTATCCCTTAAAAGAGCTCTTTAAGGCTTTAAAGGAATACAGTTTAAACCATAACAGGCGTTTGACCTTTGAATATTTGCTTTTAGAGGGGGTCAACGACTCTTCTAAAGAGGCTGATGAACTTAAAGAACTTTTAAGCGGCTTAAATGCCTATGTAAATTTGATTCCATATAATGAAGTTAAAGAAAATAGCTATCGTACCTCAAGTGATATGCGCGCTTTAAAGTTTTATGATATGCTTAAAAAAAGAGGGGTTGCCGTAACTTTACGCCAAAAGAAGGGCGTCGATATTGACGCGGCGTGCGGGCAACTTAGGGCCAATGAATATAAGAGGGAAGATTGATGTAGTATTATTTCTTAAGTGACAAAGGCAAAATACGCGAAAAGAATCAAGATAACTGTCGGGTGATCGAAGATCTTAACCACGACCTTTTAGCCTTGGTCTGCGATGGGATCGGCGGCAATAAGGCCGGAGAGATCGCCTCTTATGAGGTCGTCAACTATTTTGAAAAGCTTTTTGGTGCTAAAGAGGGCTTTAAAGATCTAGAGGAGTTAAAATCTTTCATGGAATACCACATTCGCCAAGCTTCGCACCTCTTATATGAACTCTCTTACCAAAATCCTGACTACGAGGGCATGGGGACGACGATCACCGGGGTCGCCCTCACTAGCGTTGGCAAGATCGTCTTTAATGCCGGCGATTCACGGGTCTATGGCTTTAAGGATCAAAAGCTCTATCCCTTGACCTTTGATCATACCTATGTCAATGAGCTTGTGCAAAGACATATGATCACGCCCTATGAAGCAAAGATCCACCCCAAGAAGCACTATTTGACCCGTTTTTTAGGAGTCTATGATGACGGTTATGCTGATATCAAAGAAATTGAAGACGATTATGATTGCTACCTGCTTTCATCAGACGGCCTTCATGGCTATGTCAAACAAGCGGCCATTGAAGCGGTCTTAAATCAAGATGCAAGCTTATCCTTAAAGTGCAAACAACTAATTGATCTAGCCTTAAAAGAAGGCGGTTATGACAATATCACGGTCGTGTTGCTTAAAGGAGAAGATCATGGAAAATAATCTCATCGCGAATCGCTATATGATCTTAAAACACATCGGCAAAGGTGGCATGGCCGATGTCTATTGTGCCTA
>CALUVF010000116.1 GCA_944324155.1 uncultured Erysipelotrichaceae bacterium
CCCATATAGTTACCTTATAACTATCGATCCCTTCGGTCTTGATATAGTCATTGACAGTTGTCTCTGTCTTGCCGGGTTTAGCTTCATTATCATTGCACCCCACAAGCATAAACAACAAGACACACACAAGAATGATCTTTTTCATTTGAGCTATCTCCTTTTTCTAAAGATAATACATTTAATTAAGATCGAAATGACAACTATACCCCCTATGATCTCTTCAAGGTACATCTCTAGATAAAACTTGTTTATTAATGCTTCATTCTTTACATACCAACCTGCCCATTCTAATATACGAGCGCCATTTAATACAGCGACAATTTCTAATGATAATAGGCAAAGATCAAAGATAAGGGCATAGCCGAACTTTATCTTCTTTTTAAAATACAGATAGAAGATAAAGAAAGCTAGAATAAGTATGATGATATCATCTATAAAGATATGATGGCTTATGATGTCTTCTAAAGCTTCGGTGATGGTTTCTGTCATGTTAGTATCCTCTTTTGATTAGTTGTGTATCGCAATCTTTTTGTGCATCGCCCGATTTTTATCATTTCTTTAGTATCTACAATAATTTTGCCTTTTGGCATTATTGCCAAAGGCCCTCACCCGAAAAATGATTAAACTCTTTATCTGCTTTTATTTTAAGTCACTTTATCAATTTTGTCTCTAGTCAACCTTCATTATTTGTATTTATTTATATTGTATTTACAATGTCAATAATATTCATTACAACACTTATAGAAAGGATATGATACTATGGCAAATACAAATATTAATATTCGTATGGATTCAAATCTAAAGAAAGAATTCGAGGGTTTCTGTGATGATATAGGTATGTCGATGACGACGGCGTTTACTATTTTTGCCAAGCAAACCCTTCGCGAAAACCGAATCCCCTTTGAGATTACAAGAACCGTTCCTAATAAAGAGACACTAGAAGCAATCAACGAAATCAAAACGATGAAAAAGGACCCAAATTTAGGTAAAACTTACAATAACGTTGATGAAATGATGGCGGATCTCTTATCCAATGTATAAGCTAAGGCTGACTACCAGATTTCAAAAAGACCTAAAACGGATCAAAAAACGCGGGTATGACCTTTCGCTTCTAACAAAAGTCATTAATTTTTTAGCTGAGGGCAAACCTTTACCAACTCATTATAAAGACCACTCTTTATCAGGGGATTATACCAATTGTCGTGAGTGCTACATTTTACCAGACTGGCTTCTGATATATGAAATTGATCATGAAGATCATATTTTATATCTCGTTAGGGTAGGTACTCACAGCGATTTATTTTAATTCAGCTGTCACGATTACGCCAAAGTCCTGCGCCTGGTATTTTTATAAACCATCAATTCAATTATTAGGACGATGAAATTGATGATTAATGCAGCTAAGATGATATATGTAAGATCGTAAGTCATAAATGCGGCATAACCCCACTTTACAGAAAGCTCATTCATATATGTAACTAGCGGATATGACAAGAGTAAGGATAAGCTTAGTGTTATGATGAAGACGCTTGATCCTTTGATCAAAAGATAGAGACCTTTTTGATAATACTTGTCTTTCATAAAAGCTTTCTCATTTTGGATTGCCTTTTTATCAAACATGCGATAAACGATAATAGTAATTAAGAGTATCACAAGTATGATCAAGATATATGGCATAAAGTTTATAGGATCACTATAAGTATAATTCTTGCCTTCCACAAGGTCGCTCTGCAAGAAAAATTCTGTATCTTCAAAAGCGAAATAGTCATTGATCTTAGTGACTAATTCTTTGCTGTCGTATTTTGGATCAGAAATGATATTCACAAAGTCAAACGAGAGGTTCTCTAGATCTTTAATGTAATAATCAAGGATCTGGTTATGGCCGAACTCGGAACTCACAAACACCATGTTGTAGTCATCGTTAGATACGCTTGTGATGCCTGAAACCTTATAGGCAAAGGCTTCAAAAGGCAGATAATCGTTATAGTCATCAATATTTTCGCGCATCTTATTGAGGTAACTCATTTCTTCATCACTTAAAGAAAGATTATCATCGATCTTGATATTGCCCTCAAAGCGCGCGAACATAAAGCCATAACCTTGAACATTTCCTTCTTTGTATCTCGATCTTGTACTGTAGGCCGAAGGGTAGATGGTCTTTCCTAAAAGCTCTTCCATATCTTCAAGCTCGTACATCTTTAATAGCTTTTCAGCCGTATTCATATCGATCAAGATCTCATCATCGTTTTTTGGCATATCGCCCATTAGGATCGGAAGTGTTCCATCGTTTACTAAGGTAAACAAATGGATCTCGTTTTCTTTTAAAAGATCGCAGGTACTTGGATAAAAGTCGCCCTTGATTACTCCGGTCTTGATCGTTTCAAGATAGTCATCTAGATCTACTAAGAAGAGGTCGTCTTCCACAATGTCATAATTTTTGAGATAACCCTCTTGGGTCTTGATATTTACGAAATCGTCATTTTTATCTTCATAACTATAGTAAGCAGACTCTTTTTCATCATCTAAGATGATCGTGTTATCTAAATCAATGGTCGAATCAGAATATTCTTTAGAAAAGAATGCCTCGATGGCAATGATCTCTTTGTTTTCTTCAATTAATTTCACTATATCTTTATAAGGAATCAGGTTATAGTTTTCATAAAAACTTGGCAAAACACTTTGATTAAAGCTGCAGGCCCCGCCATATAAGAAGTAATTATCTTCTTCTTTTCTGTTATGTTCGCCCATTGTCGTACCTCTAGATTCAATGATGTTGTGACCGGTCTTAAAGGTCGAGACATAGTCATCTTCTCCTTTGACCGATAAAAAGAGGTCGCTTAAAAAGAAGAGTGTTAAGATCACTGATGTAATTAGTAAGATGTAGACCAGATAATAAAGAAATCTAGATTTAAAGATCTTAGCTAATAATAGGATATGGTCTTTAAAACTTTTATTTGTCTTTCTAGAAGCTTTGATGTTTTCCTTTAACTCTTTTTTCTTATCGATCTTAATAAGCTTTCCGCCATCTAAATAGATGATCTCATCACCAAATAGTGAAACGATATTTATGTCGTGGCTTACAACGATCACGATCATTGATCTTGAAAGCTCCTTAGCGATCGACATGATCTTGAAGGCATTATCATGATCCAAAGAGGCCGTAGGTTCATCTAGAAGCAAGACCTCGGGCTTAAGCAAAACCGCAGATAAGAGCTGCACCCTCCTTTTTTGCCCGTTTGATAGTTTGCGGACTTTTTTATCCTTGATGTCTTCTAATTCTAAAAGTTTCAAGAAGTCATTGAGTTTATCAGTATTGTTTGAAAGCTTCAGGTTATCTAGGACACTTAGATCCTCTAAAAGTGAGAACTCTTGTCTTAAGTAGGCGATCTTCAGATCATTTTCATAGATGC
>CALUVF010000117.1 GCA_944324155.1 uncultured Erysipelotrichaceae bacterium
AGAAAGCTGACGATGGAGAGATCTTAGATAAGTTTGCAATCTCTAGGACCTATAAAGGGGCGCTTGATGCGATCTTTAAAGAGTTTCAAAAAAGAGGGGTCGATGACTCTTATCAGTTCTATATTACCCATGCGCATAATGAGGAATTATCTAAGAAGGCTTTAAAGCGCACTAAAGAAGTCTACCCTATGGCTCGTGTCGAAGTCTTTGAGCTCTCGCCGGTCTTTATCACTCAAGGAGGTCCGGGTTGCATGGCTTTACAGGCCATTAAAATAATGCGCTAAATTTTGATAAATCCTGTACAATAGTTACATCAAAAGATGATATTGGAGGGATTTAAATGATAATTGGAATACCAAAAGAGATTAAAAATAATGAAAATCGTGTAGCTTTGACACCTAGTGGAGCATACGCCCTAGTTAAAAACGGACATGAAGTTTATATTGAGAAGGACGCTGGTATGGGAAGTGGTTTTTCTAATGAAGAATATTTCAAAGCCAAAGCTAAAGTTGTAAGCAAAGAGGAAGTTTTTGCTAAGGCTGATCTTATTGTCAAGGTCAAGGAATACCTTGAAAGTGAGTATCATTATTTGCGCAAGGATCAGATGGTCTTTACTTATCTTCATATCGCCGCCAACAAAAGCTTTGCCCAAGCTCTTATTTCGTCCAAAACCACTTCGATCGCCTATGAGACGGTTACAGATAAAAATGGTACGCTTCCGCTTTTAACGCCTATGTCGCAGGTCGCCGGAAGAATGGCTGTGCAGGTCGGAGCTTGGATCCTTCAAAAAGCCAATGGCGGAAGCGGTATTCTTTTGGGTGGTGTTCCAGGTGTTCGCCCTGCCAAGGTTATAGTCTTGGGGGGTGGTACGGTCGGATTTGAAGCTGCCCGCATGGCCAATGGTTTAGGTGCCAATGTCGAGGTCTTTGAGATCGATCAAAGAAGAATGGCTCAGATCGATGAATTGACAAGCGGACAGATCCATACCATATACAACAGTGAATACAATTTAAAGGAAGCCCTTAAAGAAGCCGATCTTGTGATCGGAGCAATTTTGATACCCGGAGCCAAAGCACCTAAAGTAGTCAGTGAAGAAATGGTCAAAACAATGAAGAAAGGCAGTGCTATTGTCGATGTGGCGATCGATCAGGGTGGTTGCATCGCAACTTGTGATCATACGACCGATCACGATCACCCGACTTTTGAAAAGTATGGTGTCAATCACTATGCCGTGGCTAATATGCCTGGTGCCGTACCACGCACGTCGACCATCGCTTTATCTAATGCGACTCTCCCCTATATCTTGAAATTGGCTAATGAGGGTTTGGTAGCTCTTAAGTCTGACAAAGGTTTTATGCAAGGCTTAAACACATATGAAGGCCATTATACTTGCAAAGGAGTTGCAGAAGCTTTAAACGGCACATATGTCGATCCGATGACACTGCTTTAATAAGTGTTATAAGGTAAAAAAAGAGGTCGGTTCGACCTCTTTTATAACGGCTTATTTTTCTAATTTATAATCGCCATAATAAGAATCTTTTAAGATCTTTTTGATATCCTCTAACATCGGCACCTTCGGATTAGCTGGCGAACATTGATCTTCGTAGGCTAAGAAGGCAAGCTTGTCAAGATCTTCTAACCACTTCTTTTCATCACAGCCCTGTTCTTTAAAGGACATGGCGATACCGACTTCTTTACCTAGCTTATAGCAGGCATCGGCATAAGCCTTAACGCCTTCTTCGACCGTATCAAACTTAAGACCGATCAAGCGTGCTAATTCACAATACCTTTCATCAGCCCGATAGTAGTTATATTTAGGCCAGATCCCCGGTTTTGAAGGACGTACGCCGTTATAGCGGACGACCCAGGGCATGAGGATCGCATTGGCCCTGCCATGAGGCACGTGATATTCACCGCCGACCTTGTGGGCGATGGAGTGATTCAGACCCAAGAAGGCATTGGCGAAGGCCATGCCTGCCAGAGTCGAGGCATTGTGCATTTTTTCTCTGGCTTCCAGGTCATTTTTACCGTTCAAGACAGCTCTTGGCAAGAACTCAAAGACCATCTTGACAGCCTGCATGGCCAGACCGTCAGTAAAGTCACTGGCCAATGTCGAAACATAAGCCTCGGTCGCGTGCGTGAGGACGTCCATACCGGTATCAGCCGTGATCGAAGCGGGTAGGGAAGTTGTCAGATTGGGATCGACGATCGCGACGGTCGGGGTCAGGGAGTAGTCGGTCAGAGGGTACTTCTTGTTTTCTTCTTTGTCGGTGATGACGGCAAAAGGTGTGACCTCGCTGCCGGTTCCGGAAGTTGTCGGGATACAGACGAGCTTAGACTTTTTGCCAAGCTCGGGATAGCGGAAGGCTCTTTTTCTGATATCCATGAATTTTTGTTTAAGATCGTTGAAGTTGACCTCGGGCTCTTCGTAGAATAGCCACATGCCTTTGGCGGCATCCATGGCACTTCCGCCGCCGATCGCAATGATCGTATCAGGACGGAAGGCTTCCATTAAGCTAAGACCTCTTTTGACGGTCTGGATCGAGGGGTCTGGTTCGACATCACAGAATAATTGGACTTGAACTTTGTTGCGCCTTTTCTCTAATTGGTTGGTGACGAGATTGACATAGCCCAGATCGACCATGGAGCGGTCGGTTACGATAAAGACGCGATCCATCTCTCGCATCTGTTTCAGATATTCGATCGAATTGCGTTCGAAATAGATCTTAGATGGAACTTTGAACCATTGCATATTGTTTCTCCTTCGGGCGATCTTTTTAATGTTTAAAAGGTTGACAGCACTGATGTTGTCGCTGATGGAATTGTGGCCGTAAGAGCCGCAGCCCAAAGTTAAAGAGGGGATCAAGGAGTTATAGACATTGCCGATCCCACCTAAGGTTGAGGGCGAATTGACGATGATGCGGCAAGCCTCTAAACGCTTTCCATATTCTTTAGCTAACTTATCATTGGAAGTGTGGATACAAGCTGTATGTCCTAAACCGCCAAACTCTACCATAGCTTCCGCCTTATCGAAACCATCTTGGATCGAATCGGCTTTTAGAACTGCTAAGACCGGTGATAACTTCTCTCTTGTCAGAGGTTCTTTAGGCGAAACTTCTTTACATTCGACCATTAGGATAGAAGTCTTGTCATCGACATCAAAACCAGCCATATTGGCGATCCATTTAGCGCTTTTGCCGACGATATCAGGATTTAGTCGGGCATTATCGCAGTCTTTAGAATAGGCCTTGGCATTAAACATGTATTTTTCTAACAGCTCTTTTTCTTTAGCAGTGCAATAGTGGGCATAGTATTTTTCAAAGAGCTCTCTGGCATCGTCATAGATCTCTTTATCGATGATGACAGCCTGTTCACTGGCGCAGATCATACCGTTATCAAAGGTTTTGGACATCACGATATCATTGACGGCCTGTTTGAGGTTGGCGGTCGTTTCAATATAGGAAGGAACGTTTCCAGCCCCGACACCCAAAGCCGGTTTACCGCAAGAGTAGGCGGCTTTGACCATGGCATTGCCACCAGTCGCTAAGATCGTGGCGACATCATCATGGTTCATTAGGGCACTGGTAGCGTCCATCGAAGGGTGTTCGATCCATTGGACGCAGTTTTGAGGTGCACCAGCTTCAATAGCGGCCTTTAAGACCACTTCGGCTGCCATCTTGGAGCTCTTTTGAGCTTTGGGGTGGAAGGCGAAGATGATCGGATTGCGGGTCTTAATGGCGATCAGCGATTTAAAGATGACGGTACTGGTTGGATTGGTGACTGGCGTGATGCCACATATGACACCAAGAGGGCTGGCGACATAAGAGATGCCCTCGACATCATCTTCTTTAACGATACCGACCGTCTTTAAATGACGCATATGGTTGACGACATATTCGCAAGCGAAAAGATTTTTCGTCGCCTTGTCTTCAAATACACCTCTTTGGGTCTCGTCGATCGCTTCTTTAGCTAATACCCCATGTTTATCAAGGGCTGCAACCGAACATTTGGCAACGATGTAGTCGATCTTTTCCTGATCATAATTTTCCTCATACTCTCTTAAAGCGACTTTCGCCTTTTCAACAAGAGCGTTAACTTCTTTTTGGAAGTCTGGGATCTCAACTTTTTTAGTTGGCATAGTCTTTCTCCTTTTGTGAAAAAAATCACTTTTTACGCCGTTTATTCTTCCACATGTCAAAGGGACTGTCAATACAATTTGTGAAAAAATTAATAAGTAATCGCTTACATTGTATTTTAGCAAAAAAAAGTTAAATATTTTTAAAGATCGGCGCTCTTTTAGTTCTCTTAAAAAAGAGTATAATGAGACGAAAGGAAGAGATAAATGCAAGGAACTTTAAGAGGGAATATCAAAATACTAAATATCGATCTGCACTTTGGCCAGCAAAACAGCCAAGATCATAGCGAACTATCATTTTATGAGATCGGTGACATGCATAATCCCGTTTCAAAGACCCTCATTAAAGATGATCGCATTGAGGTCTTTTTTGATATTAACGGCTTTGATGCAAAACTAGCGATCACTAAAAGCGCCGATCAATACGAGGGCCATTTTAGCTTGCCAAGCATTGGCTTAGAGGTCGATTCGCCCTTTGAGCTCATCGACCCCTTACCTCATTTTTGTAAGCGCTATGTAAAAATACCCGAAGCCAATATCGCCAAGCTTAAAGAGCACGACCGTTTCATCTTTGACAAAAACATGGAATATAACTATGAACTTGGTCTTTTTGAGGTCAAAGAGTATTTTAAAAGTGTCGCGATCGATTCAAGTAAAACCAACGACCTTGAAATGATCAAGGAGCTCATGACAAAATTATGTGCCAAAATCCGTCAAGATGGTTCAAACTTTACCCATGATCATAAACATAGTGGCCCCATCGAACAATATAAGTGGGCTATAAATCAAGGCAATGTCACAAATTGCCGAGGTTTGGCTATGATCTTGGCAGGAATTTTGAGAAGCTATGGTTTTAAAGCTGCAATAGTCGAGTGCCGCCCTTTTGATGAAGAAACCAAAGATCTCCATGTGGTCTTAGAAGTCTATGTCGAATCTTTAAAAAAGACGATCGCTTTAGATCCTTCTAATAATACGATGTATAAGTCTTACGATAAGTTATTATCGCTTTATGAATTAAGATGTGCGCTTATTAGGGGCGAAGCGATCGAGCTTGATGAAGATGCACATCATGGCGATTTAAAGATCGATGTGATCGAATATCTGGCCTACATGAGCAAGAATCTCTTTTATTTTGTAAGAGCGATCGATGTCACAAATAATAGTCCCTTTGACAAAAGTAACACCATTGCCTTAAGAAGCGCTGATCAAAAAGATCTAGGGGACGTTCTCATAAATACAAATGATGTCAGAGAATTCTATTACGAGGAAAAAGAAAAAGCGGATTAGTTCCGCTTTTACTTACAAGTAGCTCCGCTCTCTTCCATATATTTGACAAAAGCTGCGACCGTTTTATCTTCATCATCACTGCTTTGGGCCATGAGCGAAGCGATATCCATACGCAATTCGATCTCGATCGCTGTATCAGTGAGCTCGCTTTTTAAGACTTCGACCTTGTTTTCATCTTCGCCAAATGATTCGATCAAGCTTTCTTCTAAAAGTTTTGTGAGCTCTTCTTTATTAAAGATCGCCATCATATCTTCGGTGATCCCCAAAGTTTCATAATCAGCGCTTACGGCTAAGACTAGATCGTCGATATCGGCGTCTTCACTTGGAGCGCTGACCTTAAGCGTCATGTTCATGCCACTTTCTTCAAAAGAACAGGTCGCACTGGTTTTGGCATTTCCGCCACAACCGCTTAGCATTAGAAGAGCTAATAAGATCACGAGTAATTTTTTCATAGACTTTTCCTCCTTCTTAATTCTTATTATATAGCTTTTAAGGCAAAATAAAAGCTCCATTTGGAGCCTTTTGATTCTTAATGGTCGGGATGACAGGATTTGAACCTGCGACCCCTAGCACCCCATGCTAGTGCACTACCAAGCTGTGCAACATCCCGATGCTTAAATATTCTAGCACAAAAATATTCTTTTTTCTCATAAATCTTGGTTCTAGTGTAGAATAAAAGAGCTATGGTTAAAAAAAGAAAGAGACATTTAAGAAAAAGCATCAAGTATTCTCTTATCCTTATCGTGCTGGTTTTAGGGCTTTTAGGAATCTACAAGATCTTTTTTTCAAGTTCTAAATGGGATGCTTACACAAGCGCCAACGAAGACGCTTTAAGTATCAACAATGAGTATTGCCTTTTGTATTATCCCAAGGGTTTTAAAGACGGCAGTGCCCTTTTAAATGAGCTTTGCGACAAAGAAAAAGAAGAAGATCAGGTCTTTGACTATAACCTTGAAAGCCGTGGTGAATATATAAGGCTTTCTTATGATGAGAGTCATGCCTATTATTTAAACAAGGATTATAACACCCCAGAGTTTAAGGAACTCAGTGAAAGAGGTGTCATGATCCTTTCGGATTATCTTCGCTATACGATGAAAAAAAGCGGGTTGGATTATGCCTATACTTTAGATTTTTTAGAAGATTCCTACTATGAAAATATCGGCACAGACCGCTATGAATGTGAAGTTGAGGGAACGGATCTATCCTGCTATTTCAAGGAATATGACTGCCTTGTAAAAGTGCCTTTAGATGATATCGGTAAGGAAGCTGGGATCGATGTCTTAAGTAATAAGGACTATGTCAAGCCGACATACTATGACGCGGATCGGCCGATCATTGCCTTAAGCTTTGACGATGGGCCCAATCTTAATTCCGGAACGAGCGACAAGATCATCGATGCCCTATATTATTACGACGCGAACGCTACTTTCTTTACGATCGGTGATCGCTTAAATGATAACGCCATCGAGCTTTTAAAAGACAGCATTTCTAAGGGCAACAGCTATGGCTCACACACCATGAATCACTATGACCTACGCTCCTTAAGCAAGGACGAAATGTTAGAAGAAGTCATGGGGGTCAGCGATTTCTTTAAAGAGAACTTGAATTACACGATGAAACTTTATCGTCCACCTTATGGTTATTATAACGAAACGGTCGATAATACCATTCCCCTGGCAGCGGCCTTCTGGACCGTTGATTCAGAGGATTGGAGCTATCGTGATCCGCAAAAGATATATGATGAAGTCATGAATGATGTCCATGATCACGCTATCATCTTGTTTCATGATTTATATACCGAAACCGCTCAAAGCTTAGATGAATATCATCTGATACGCGATCTGATCGCTAAAGGTTACCAGATCGTGACGGTTGAAGCCTTGGCTGATGTGCAAGGTATTGAGTTGGGCGGCGGGGTCCACTTAGGTTGGAATTAATATTCTTTTAAGATCGAATTTAAAAAAGTGACATATTCTTCTTTCGCCTTTAATGGTTTAGTGATAACGACCGCATCTTTGTAGCGGGCGATCGAGGCGAAAAACTGATCTGAAAGGCTCGTAAAAAGATAGGCTTCTGTCTTCGAGCCTTTTTTGATGATGAGATCTTTGAAATCATCTTTTAAGCTCTCCAAGATGTATTTGTCATCACTTTTTATCTTTAGCGTGACCATGATTTCTTCCCCCATAAAACTGTGCACTCTTTTTTTAATGTGGGTTTCAAGGGCATTATAGTCAAGATCTAATTCGTGTCTTTGGTCAGTGTTTTCGAGATCTTTAATATGGTCAAGGCGCAGGGCGTAAAAGCGTTTGGGACGTTTTGGATAGACGTAGTAAAGATAGTAATAATTATTTTCTAAGACCAGTTTATAGGGAATGATCAAACTGTCCTTGTATATTAGATACTCATGTCTTTTAAGAGCCTCTAGGATCTTTTCAAAGATGTAGGGGCGGCTTTTATTATCAAAAGCCGTATTTTCTGTTTTTAAGAATTTTTGATCATACACAGAAATAAAAGAATCGAGCTTCTTTGAAAGATTAGCTCTATCTTTTGGGTCGATCGTCTTTAAGTTTGTGATGAGGTCTTTTAAGATCTTGATCTCTGATAATTTAAAGGGCGAACTGAGCAAATAAGATCCTTTTTTCTCGGATATGATCTTAAAGCCCATTTCTTTCAGTGCCTTGATATCGGCATAGATGGTCTTGACTTCTTTTACCTCAAGTTCATATTCTTCTTTTAAAAGAGCGATGATCTCACTGGCATTTAAATAGTGGTCATCGGGATCGCTGTATTTTTTTAAAAGCTTTAAGACTGCCAATTGCCGTTTTCTGTTTTGCATATGACTATTATATCTTATCTAGGTAAATATTTACATAGATAATATGTGATCTTCTCTTATGATAAAGCTACAAGAGGGAGGATAAATGTATGAAACGTCTTAGTCAGATCAATTTGGTATGGTTGCTTATGGGGTATTTAGGGCTTATCAGGAATAATATCTGGTTTATGTCCATAGCCCTGATCTTTGGGATCGCTTTTTTGATATATGCCAAAAAAGTGGAACATTATGCCTTGGTCTTTATAACCTTTGGGCTAGCTCTAACCTTTATGGTAATCATTTCTGAATCTGCCGCTCTTTCTATGACCTATAAGGGAATGGATCTCTTTATCGTTTTAAGTTGTCTAAACATCGCCCTGTACATCGAAAAGATCGCATATCTAAGAAATTTGCGGAACATTTTTAATTCGTATTTTATGATGATCATCTTTTCGCTTATCGCGCTTTTATTTACGATCCTTCTTTTTAAGGCTGGTGTAGATCACCATATCTTATATCGTCTGGTTCTCATGTCCCTTCTTTTGATCGGGCCCTACATCTTTAGCCTAAGCCTGGTCTTCTTATTTCGTGAATACCAAAGAAGATCATAAGCATTGTTCCTTAACTCATAACTCTAGTCTAAATTTTAGTGCGTGGTTTACTAGTTGGTTTACTGATTGGTTTAATGATTGGTTTTTCTTTATTAAGTGGTTTAATAGGCTGCTTTAATATAGTGTCTCCAAGCTTTAATACCTTAATAAAAAAAGCCAAGATGTCTAAGATCTTTGGCCTTACTTAACTATTTTTCAAGTACTTCTTTTAAGATCAGTGAGAGATCTTTTAGCTTGTTATAGGGGACACTACAGATAGCGATCCTGATACCGAGATTGACCCTTAAGGTATAGACATGGCGTTTTAAAAGAAGTTCGTGTACGTTGTCTCTTTTTTGGTTGTCCTTAAAGGAAATGGTGATAAAGAAGCCATCGTTATAGGGATAATAAGGAATGTGGTAGGCATCTAACTCTTTTAAAAAGAGATCAGAGCGTTTTTTTAACATTTTGATATAACCATCTTTTTCTAAGAGGAATTCTTCACGTTTATCTCTCATCACCTTGGCAAAAGTCATCATAGCGGCATTGTTGACATTGGACCAAAGGGCGCGGCAGGAGCGCTCAAAGACATTGGCTAAGGCATCGACATCTTCTTTATTTCGGGCCAAGATGATATCAGCCCCGGTCCTAAGACCATAAGACGTAAAGGTTTTTGACAATGAGAAGGCGATGATGACCATGGTGTTAGCGCTGATCTCATTAAAAAGTTTGAGATATTCACGACCTTTTTTAAGATCGTAGGTATAGTCGAGGTAGGCGATGTCGTTTAAGATCACACAGGGTTTTTCAATTGCCTCTAAGGCCTTAATCAGTTTATCCCACATTGCTAAATCAAAAGCGAAACCTGTAGGATTGTGACAAGGCGAATTGATGACGATCAAAAGCTTATCCTGGCTTTTGCATAGTTCGTGGGCTTTTAAAATGAGATCATCGACATCAAAGGTGTTATAGGTAGTGACCTTTAAGGCATGATCTTCAGCGATCGTTTTATAAGCACCCCAGGCGATATGAGGCAAAAGCACCTGATCGCCCCTTTCTAGGATATTTTTAAAGGCCAATGTGATCGCACCGGTGCCCCCGCTTGTGGCGACAAGGCGGTGTGGCAAGTCGACCTGGCCTTTTAAAACATGTTTATAGACAGCTTCTAGATAGTCTTTGTTGCCTTCAAAATTATCGGCATAGCGCGCCTTATCTTTATCATCGAGCGCATCAAAAGTTTCAAATACGCTTTTAAAGGCCACAAGTTCCTCGTTTTCGTCTAAGATCGATCCGATCGTCGCATTGATTTTTTTAGGATCCTTATCTTCTTTAGCTTTTTTTGAGAGTACAAATACTTCATCGGCAATTTTATTGGGATTGGCATCACGTCTTATAAAAGTCATAGCTCCTCCTTTTATTTTGAATTGTAGTATAATTACATCATGGAATCATTATATATCAAAGACAACTTAGTGTTAATCGATTTTTCTAAGCATTATAGCGACAGCATCGAAGAGCTCTTATCCTCAAAGGAATTCGAGTATTTTATCGAGCATTTCTTAAAACATCTCGCCAAGAACCACCACGATCTCATTGATTGGATGCAGTCAAGACAAGGTCCGGAACCTTTGGAGACTTATTTCATCAAGGTTTTGAAGGCTCTTTCGATGATCAGTTTTGATGAGAGTTTCACATCGATCACCCCGCGCAACGCTCCTGTTCTTTTAAAGATCGTTGAAGAAGCCTATCGCTATTGGCGTGATCTCTCGCGCTTTTCTTTGGTTTATTCAAAAGAAGACGGTGGCTTACTGTTGGCGAATTTCTTAGAGGCTGATGAGCGCTTTAACGCTCTGGTCTTGCGCTTTTATCGCAGTGTTCAAGAAAAGCTCCAGGGCTATCGCAATAGCGTTTATCGTCAACTGCAGGCCGGCAGCAACGGATCTTTGTTTCTGTGCCGACCCAAGTGGAAGGGAAAGGGCTGTTATGATCAATTGGCCAAGATCCCCTTTATCCAAAAAGTCATGCTTAGAAGCCCGATCATCATTTCCTTAAAACATAACAAGCGGATCGGAACCTTCACAAGCACAAATGAGAATCCTTTAGATGAGAAATATGATTATAGCGACTTTATGTGTTTCCCGATCATGGTCGGCTCATCTTTGACCTACGTCTATTTCCATAAAGATTTTACGGCCAGTGCCATCGGCCTTGCGAATCTTTTTGAATTCGTTACCTATGATCATGTCGATCAAAAGCCGGAATGCATCATACTTTTTGGTGTCAAGGACGAAAAGAAAGAGACGACTTACTATTACGATAAAGAAAATGACATCTATATCGGCAAGATCTCTTATATGCCGATCATTGAATATTTCGGCTCTTTTAAAAAGATGGCTTTGACCCTTCACAATCTCGTAATGATCAAAAAGGGCTTTTTGCCGATCCATGGCGCCATGATGGACTTCTATTTGAAAGATGGAAGAGTGAAGGGCGTGTGTCTTATGGGCGATAGCGGGGCAGGCAAATCTGAAACGATCGAAGCGCTCAACCACATCGATTCCGACATAGAAAGACAAGAACTGGTCTTTGATGATATGGGAGCGATGTACATAAATAAAGACGGGCAAGTGGTCGCGATCGGTACCGAGACCGGTGCCTTCGTACGCTTAGACGATCTTGATGCCTCTACGGCCTATAAGGACCTCGACCGATCGATCTTCTTTAATCCCGGCGGGCAAAACGCCCGCGTAATTACCCCCGCCTCGCAATACAGCTACATCATGCAAGAGCACAAGGTCGACATCTTCCTTTATGCCAATAACTACACCGCTGCCAAGGGCATTCATTTCTTCGAGAATCAGCAAGATGCCAAGAAGGTCTTTGTCGAAGGGAAACGCCAGGCCATTGGGACGACCAATGAAAAAGGCTTGTCGACGACCTATTTTGCCAATCCCTTCGGTCCGATGCAAGAGAGAGAAAAATGCGAGCCGATCATTGATGAAGTCTTCAATAAACTTCTAGAAAACGGCGTAAGGCTGGGTGAGATCTATACGAATCTCGGTCTTGAGAATAAGGGCTATGGAGGCCTTGAGGTGGCAGCCAGAGAACTTTTAAAGATCATCGAGGACGAATGAGAGTAGCGCTTGTAGCTTTAAATGCTTCCTATATCCACCCCAATTTGGCCCTGCGCTATCTTTTTGTCTCAGCGCCTAAAGATATAGAAGTCAAAATATTTGAATATACTATCAAAGATGACCTTTTTAAGATCGAAGCTGAAATACGCTCTTTTAAGGCAGATTATATCGGACTTTCGGTCTATATTTGGAATGTCTCACAAATGAGGGAGCTGATCACAAGGCTTAGCGATCACAAGATTATCTTGGGCGGTCCGGAAGTTTCCTATGAATTTGAAAAATGGCTGGAAATGCCGATCTATGGCTTAATTGCCGGCGAGGGCGAAAAGAGCTTTTGGGAAGCCGTCTTAAATAAAGAAGAGGTGCCGGGCTTTTATACTGGGGATAAAAAGCCCAAGATCCCCTTTGCCAGAGTCGATCTTGAGTACCTGGAAAGCCTTAAGAGCCCTTACTTTTTAGATATGGATAAAGATAAAAGGGCCTCACGCTATCTCTATTTTGAGACTGGCCGAGGCTGTCCTTTTAAGTGTAATTACTGCCTGGCTTCGAAGGATCGAAGCTTGCGCTATTTCTCGCTTGATTATGTAAAAAGAGAATTAAAAAAACTTGAAGGCATCAAAGTAAAACAGGTCAAGTTTTTAGATCGCACCTTTAACGCCCATAAACAAAGGGCCTTAGAGCTGGCGCGTTTTATCAATGATCTCGATGTCGATTGTTCCTTTCAATTTGAGGTCGTCTTAGAGACCTTTGATGAAGAGCTCTTAAACTTTTTTAAACACGAGGCCAAAAAAGAGCGCTTTCGTTTTGAGGTCGGTGTTCAAAGCTATAATCCCCTGACCTTAAAAGCGATTGATCGAAAGCAGAATTCTGAAATATTGGACCAAAAGATCAAGCAGATGACAAGCAGCGGTCTTATCTTACATACCGATCTTATTGCCGGTTTGCCCTATGATACCTATGAGAGTTTTAAGGCCTCTTTTAAACGCCTCTTTAAATTAAAGAGCGCCGAGATCCAGATGGGGACGCTCAAACTTTTAAAGGGGACGCCTTTAAGGAAAGAATATGAAGAAAAGGGCTATGATTTTGAAAATGTGGCACCCTATGAAGTTAAGAAGACCCCTTGGCTTTCTAGTGAGGAATTAAGCGACATCAAAAGGGTCGCCTATCTTTTAAACCGCTTATATAACAGCGCTTTGATGCGCTTCAGCTTAGAGAAGTTTGACGAGCTTGGCTATGATGTCTTTGAGATCTTAAGAAAAGCTAAGATCCTCTTAGAAAAAGAAGAGAATATCCAGATACAACATTATTTTCTGGCGGTCTATGAGATGGTCAAAGATCTAAAAGAAGCCAAAGGCATTCTTTTAAGAGATTATTACCGCCACTATAAAGAGCGTCCCAAGGCCTTATTTCCAAGAAAAGATTATCGTCATTTATATAAAGAACTTATTAAACAGGGTTTTGATGAGCATACGCTTTATGAATATTCCCTGATCGATGAGGCTTATTATGATGACAAGCCGGCCTTAGAATTAGTTATTTATAACGAAGAGCACACTTATCCCGAAATTTATTACTTAGATTTTAAAGGAAAGATTTTATGATTTATTTTTTGATCCCACTTTTGGGAACTGTCATTGGAAGTTCCCTGGTCTTTTTTATCAAAGAGAAGCTAAATGCCAAAGTTGAAAAAGCTCTTTTGGGTTTTGCCTCGGGTGTGATGATCGCCGCCAGCATCTGGTCATTACTCTTGCCGGCTTTTGAAATGAGCCAGGAGCTTGGAAAGTATGCCTTTATAAAGGGACTGGCAGGCTTTTTGATCGGTATCTTTTTCCTTTTGGGCTTAGATGAGATAATACCCCATATCCACGTCTTGTCTAAACAAGAAGAGGGCCATCATGCGAAGATCTCAAGTGCTTTTAAGATCCTTTTGGCCATCGTTTTGCACAATATCCCTGAAGGCTTGGCCACAGGAGCAGTCATAGGTTTAGATGATCTGGCTCTGCCTTTAGCCATTGGGATCGCCATACAAAATATCCCAGAGGGCATCATCGTTGCCCTGCCTTTAAAAAATGCCACCAAGAGTACCTTTAAAGCTTTTATGTTTGGAACCTTAAGCGGCGTGATGGAGACACTTTCGGCCTTAGTTGCCTTTTATATCGCGAGCTTTGACTTCATCATGCCCTATCTTTTAGGTTTTGCCGCCGGGGCCATGATCTATGTGACTACGGAAGAGCTCATACCGGAAATGAGCCTTGGCAAACACTCCAATATCGGCACCATTGCCTTAGCTTTAGGCTTTGCGCTTTTGATCATTATGGACAGCCTTCTTTAAAAGAAGTAGACTAAAAAAGAGGTGTTAAAATGGAAAAATATTTGATCGATCCCTTTTCAAAATTTAATAGAGACTGTGCCTTAGTCACGGGCGGCAATCACGAGAGCTTTAACTCAATGACCATCTCATGGGGCTCGCTTGGAACGCTATATGGCAAAGACGTCATCACGATCTATGTGCGCCCGGATCGCTATACCCATCGCTTTTTAGAAAGAGAAGACTATTTCACCGTCTCTTTTTATGATGAAAGATACCGCAAAGAACTTGCGATGTTTGGCACACTGTCTGGCCAAGATGTCGATAAGGTAGAAAAAAGCGGGTTTACACCTTTATTTCTTGAAAATGGCATCACCTATAAAGAGGCTAAAGAGACCTTTGTCTTAAAGAAGATCTACATGGACCAATTTGATATCACCAAGATGGATCAAAAGACAGCGTCTTTCTATAAGGAAGACATGCCCTATCACTACATCATCATCGGCGAAGTCGTCAAACACTTTTAGGTTATGAATGTTTTCTTATTGGTATTTGGGCTTTTGCTTACGACATTGGGGATCTTGTTTTTAAGGGGGAAGGGTCTTTTTTTAGTTGCAGGCTATAATACCATGTCATCTAAAGAAAAGGCCCTGATCGATCCAAAGAAGCTTTCAAAGGTCATGGCTATCATCATGTTTCTTATGGGGCTCATGTTTATTTTGGGAAGCTTTGATACAGGATTTATGGCCTTTTTAGCTTTGCCATCACTCACCTTTATTCTAGGCTTTGTGATCTTAGGGCAAAGGATCGTTTAAAATGACGATGGCAAGAAGGTCTATGACGCAAAGCCCCATCGTTTAAAGTATTTTTTAGGGCTGCCGCTTTATCTTTTGGCAATGATCCTCTTTTTTGATCTGCTGTATATAGGTGATGTAGAAGTTATGGTGCATGATGGCTATTTCAGCATTAAAAGCGACAAATATAAAGAGGTCAACATCGATTATCGCGATATCGAACAAATTTCTTATGAAAAAGATTATAAGATCGGTCATAAGATTAACGGGGTCAATAATTTTAAGGTCAGTTTAGGAAAATATGAAAACGAAGGGGGTCGCTATCTTTTATATAGTGAAAATAATGCCAAAGGGTATTTACTTATCGAGGTCAAGGGCCTGGGGCTTGTGGTATATGGGGCAAGCGAGGAAGAAGTTTCCTCTTTATATGACCTTATCGAAACAAATTCTTAATTTTTTGTGAAATTAGAGTGAAGTTGTTGAAAGAATGATTTTAAGAAATTAGAATTAAGGCATGGACACAAATAGAAAGATCGACTTTATCGTTAATATATTGTTTTATGGGATTATCTTAGGGGCTTTTTATGTCGCT
This sequence comes from uncultured Erysipelotrichaceae bacterium, assembly GCA_944324155.1. Classification (GTDB taxonomy): domain Bacteria; phylum Bacillota_I; class Bacilli_A; order Erysipelotrichales; family Erysipelotrichaceae; genus JAHHTG01. Next base: position 15,656 of record CALUVF010000117.1, read on the forward strand.
TTTCGTTATCTGCTCCCCATTTTGGCCCCTTTTATTATTGCTTTTTTGATCGCCTGGGCCATGCAGAAGCCCTCGAAGTTTTTATATAAGCGCTTTAAGCTCAATAAAAAGGTCAGCGGCCTCATTCTATTGATGGTTTTTTATTTTGTGATCGGCGGTCTGATCGTTTTGGCATCGCTGGGACTTGTCTCCTTTGTCAGTGATTTCTTACGCGAACTTCCCACCCTTTTTGAAAATGAGATCCGACCTTTCTTTGATTCTTTAGGGCAAAATATCACAAGTTTGGTACAACAACTCCCACCTGAGATCGAAAGCGGTCTTTTGACTATCTTAGAAAGCTTAGATAACGCTCTAGACAGCCTTATCGCCACGCTTTCTAGCTTGGCTTTAAATCTTGCGACCGGGGCCTTTACCGCTGTTCCGAGTTTCTTTATCTCAATGGTTCTTTGTATCATCTCATCATTTTTCTTTGTGGTCGACTATGATAAGGTCACAAGTTTTGCCTATTCGAAATTAAAGGGCCGTATCAAGACGATCTTTGATGATCTGAGCTATTTTATGAAAAACAAGGTCGTTGTCATTATCAAGTCTTATGCGATGATCATGACGATCACCTTTGTCGAGCTGACGATCGGTTTTATGATCATTGGCCTGGACGGTTTTGTCTGGATCGCTTTAGGTATTGCGATCTTTGATATTTTGCCAGTCTTTGGCACGGGTGGCATTATGATTCCCTGGTGTCTTATCACCCTGCTTCAGGGAAACGTCGCCTTAGGCATTGAACTTGGCGTGATCTATGTCATCGTAACGATCATCCGAAATATCATTGAGCCCAAGATCGTCGGCGGAAACTTAGGTCTTCACCCGGTCTTGACCTTGGCTTCGATGTTAGTGGGAGCACAGTTTTTTGGGGTCATCGGCTTATTCGGCTGCCCGCTTTTGATCTCGTTTCTTTTATATGCCAATAAAGAACATGGCGGTCTAAGACTGTAGATTCCACCCAAATTCGCCCTTTAAGGGCTATTTTTTATGATGAACTAATTTATGCTGGTATTGGAGGTATCGTTTATGAACCAAGAAAAGATCGGGCGCTTTATTGCCCAAAAAAGAAAAGAAAAGGGTATGACACAGGAAAAACTGGCCGAAAAATTAGGTGTTTCCTTTAAGACGATCTCAAAATGGGAGAGGGGCCGATGCATGCCCGACCACTCTTTGATCTTGAGTCTTTGTGAGGAATTAGAAATTTCGGTTAATGAACTGATGAATGGCGAAGAAAACATAAGTGATGAGACGACACTCGAACTTTTAAGGCGCGTTGAGGCCTTAGAAAGACAAAGGCGCTTGTTTGAGGCGGTGCTTTTGGTGCTGTTAGGACTTGTTTTAACGATCGTTTCAGATTTCGTGAGCGGGTCGATCATTAGGGATTTTGTCTCGGGAGCTATGCTTGGCATAGGCGTTGGAACAATTGCTATCGGGATCGTCTTTGTAGTTATGCGTTTGAGTAATGATCCCAATAAATAAAGAGCCCTGGGGGCTCTTACATTTTTTCGATCTCTTCTTTTAGGACCTTAACGGCATCTTTTTGATCGATCGTTTTGATGATCTCGCCTTTTTTAAAAAGCAGGGCCTTGTCTTTGCCACCGGCGATCCCGATATCGGCACGTTTGGCTTCCTGGGGTCCGTTGACAGGACAGCCCATGATCGCTACTTTAATATCTTTATCTAAGGTATTGAGATATTCTTCCATCTCTTTGACGATTGGAAGCATGTCGTATTGAATGCGCCCACAGGTGGGACAGGCAATGAGGGTCGGGGTGTTTTTATAAAGACCAACGGTCTTTAAAAGCTTTTTGGCTACGATGACTTCTTTGATAGGGTCGTCACTGATCGATATGCGGATCGTATCGCCGATCCCTTCATCTAAAAGCTTGCCTAAGGCAAAAGATGATTTAATGGCGCTATCTAAAAGTCCGCCAGCTTCTGTGACCCCTAAATGCAAAGGGTAAGGGAAGATTTCGGAGGCTTTTTCATAGACGGCGACCGTCTCTAGGGCATCGCTTGATTTAAAAGAGAGACAGATATCATCGAAATGGTACTTTTCTAAGATTCTTAAATGATCTTTGGCGCTTTCGATCATGGCATCGATTGAGTGTGTGTATTTTTTATTCAAGGATCCGGCATTGATCCCGATGCGCAAAGGGACCTTTTTTTCTTTGGCCAATTCGACGATCTCGTGGATCTTGTTTTCATCTTCGATATTGCCAGGATTTAAGCGGATCTTATCGACCCCGGATCTTAAAGCCTCTAAGGCAAAGTCAGGATTAAAGTGGATATCGGCGACCATGGGTATGGACACTTCTTTTTTGATCGCCTTTAGTGCTTTGGCATCTTCCATGTCTAAAACGGCTAGGCGGATAACCTCACAGCCCGCACTTTCTAAAGCTTTGATCTGTTTGATCGAGGCTTCGATGTCTTTGGTTTTAGTGTTAGTCATCGATTGAATGATGACACGGTTTTGCCCTCCGATCTTTAAAGGGCCGACTTGAACCGATTTTGTTTGTGTTCTTTTCATACTTCTATACTAGCACAAAAGGTTGCGCAAATAGGCTTTTTTATTCTATAATTAGCATGCTTTTGCGCTTAATATTTGATGAGAATGGGAGAAATATATGTTTCAAAACAAAGAACATTTTAAAGCGACATTAATTGACTACATGGAAAAGAACTTTGGCAAGAGCTTGGAGGAAGCGACGCTTGTCGAGAAATATTTAGTTTTATCTAACATGGTACAGGCCTCTTGTGCTGAATCATGGAAGGAATCAAAGGAAATTACCCGTAAGGGTCATAAGAAACAGATGTATTACTTCTCATTAGAGTTTTTAATGGGAAGAATGCTTTCCAATAATTTGATGAACCTGGGGGTTTATGGAATCGTTAAGGAAGGGCTCTCAGATCTTGGGATTGACATCAATGAGATCGAAGATGTCGAGTCCGATGCTGGGCTTGGCAATGGCGGCTTGGGACGCTTAGCAGCCTGCTTTCTAGATTCTTTAGCTTCTAATTCTTACCCGGGCAATGGCAATACGATCCGCTATCAATACGGACTTTTCAAACAGCTGATCATCAATAACGAACAGGTCGAAGTACCAGATCAGTGGTTGCGCTATGGTAACCCTTGGGAAGTGCGCAAGGCTGACAAGGCTGTCACGATCCGCTTCTATGGCAAGGTCAATATTTCGCGTGATGAAAACGGCAAGCTTGTCTTTGATCATGTCGATACCGAAAATGTCATCGCTGTACCTTATGATATGCCGATCGTGGGTGAAGACCGCAAATTTACCAATACCCTGCGCATGTGGTCGGCAGAGCCCAGCGAGATCTTTGATAAAGACTTCCGCAAATATTTAAGCGATGTCAATGACATCTGCTTAAATGTCTATCCCGATGATTCTACGGAATATGGCAAGTATCTGCGTATCAAACAAGAATACTTCTTCGTTTCGGCCGGCCTTCATTCGATCGTCCGCGAACATCTGCAGGTCTATGGCACGCTTTCGAACTTCCACGAAAAAGTCGTGATCCAGTTAAATGATACGCACCCCGCTTTGGCGATCCCTGAGCTCATGCGTATCCTTATGGACGACTATCACTATGACTGGGATACGGCACTATATATTGCCCGCAATACCTTTGCCTATACCAACCATACTGTCATGTCCGAAGCCTTAGAAAAATGGCCGGAAGCCTATATCAAAAAATTATTGCCTCGCATTTATCTCATCATTGAAGAATTAGATCGCCAATTTGAAGAATTTGTCTATGCCATGGGTGAAAGCAAGGACTTCTTTAATCGTGTCCGCATCATCGGTGACAACAATGTCCGCATGGCCAATCTTTCGATCGTCGGATCTTTCAGTGTCAATGGGGTGGCCAAGTTACACTCCGAGATCTTAGTGAACGATCTTTTCAAGGATTTCTATAAGCTATATCCCGAAAAGTTCAACAACAAGACCAACGGCATTACGCACCGTCGCTGGCTTTTGCACACCAATCCCGAGCTGGTCGATCTTTTAAGCAAGACGATCGGCAATGGTTTTAAGCATGATATTTCAAAGATCGTCGACCTTATGGATCATGTCGATGATCCCAAGGTTCAAGAGGCTTTCTTAGAGGTCAAGAAAAAACGCAAGATCGCCCTTAGCAACTATCTTAAGAAACACTATGACATCGAACTTGATGAAAACTCGATCTTCGATGTACAAGCCAAGCGTCTTCATGCCTATAAGCGCCAGCTTCTCAATGTAATGTACATCATCTATCTCTATAAGCGCATCTTAGATGATCCGAATTTTGTGATGCCCAAGACCACCTTTATCTTTGGGGCTAAGGCGGCCAGCAGCTATTACTTCGCTAAAAAGGTCATCAAGCTCATCAACTGTGTCGCCAAGGTCATCGATCAAGATGAAAGGGCTGCGCGTTTCTTAAAGGTCGTCTTTATCCCTAATTATCGTGTGACGATCGCCGAAAAATTGATGAATGCCGCCGATGTTTCCGAGCAGATCTCTACGGCTGGTAAAGAGGCCAGCGGTACTGGTAATATGAAGTTCATGATGAATGGTGCCTTAACTCTGGGGACACTCGATGGCGCCAATGTCGAGATCGCGGAATTAGTGGGAAGAGACAATATCGTCATCTTTGGCTTGACGGAAGAAGAAGTTGTGAACTTAAAGCGTTCGCACTATGATGCTTACCGCTATTATCGTGAAGACGGACGCCTCAGAGAGATCATTGAGCTTCTTCAAAATGGAACCTTCTCAAATGAGCGCGATGACTTTAAGGTCATTGTCGATGAACTTTTGATCAATGGCGATGAATATATGCTGATGGCGGACTTTGATGCCTATGTCAAGGCTCACGAAAAGATCAACGAGCTCTATAGCGATAAACATTCCTGGGCCAAAAAATGCCTCATCAATATTGCAAAGAGTGCCTATTTCTCAAGCGACCGCACGATCGATGACTATGCCAAAGAGATCTGGCACATTGAGAAAGCGAAATAATCATGGCTTTTTTAACGGCTTATCTTGATAGTCCGACCCTCATCAAGGCTTATGTCGATAAGTCGTTTTCTTATGCCGCCTTAGAGCACATCAAGATCTTTAAGGGCTATGAAGAGATCAATAAGCGTATCATCAATTTAGAAGACTATGACCACACTTATAAGATCACTTATGAAGTAGAAGCGATCGACTATCGTCTGTCCTATCTTTTGACCCTAAACGAGATGAGCACGCGGGTTGTTTACCGTCATATCGCATCTTCTTTGCGCCTACCAGACTTAAGTACTTTAGGACCTCATTACTCTAAGGAAAAGACGACATTCCGCATCTTGGCTTTTGATGCCA
>CALUVF010000118.1 GCA_944324155.1 uncultured Erysipelotrichaceae bacterium
CTGTTACCAAGGCTAAAGTAATAGACCGTCTCAGTATAAGAGGTAAAGGCATTGACGAGGGCTCCTAATTTAGAAAAATCCTCGATCACACCGACGCTTTCATTTTCAAAAAGCTTATGTTCTAAAAAATGGGCTACTCCGGCATTAAATTCATAAACCTTAGAACCACAGATCTCTTTTATATCAAGGGCTCCAAAAGGCGTGCCGAAAGCAGCATAGGTCGTATTAAAATCCGGCTTTGAAAAAACATAGACCTTTAGTCCATTTTCCAGTTCTTCAAAGCAATATTCTTCTCCAAATTCCGCAATTTTTTTCTTAAGCACTTTCTTTCCCCCTTAAGCAATAGATCATCTTTAACTGTAAAGATTTCAAAGCCTCTTTGGTAGAGGATTCATCACAATCATTGATATATTTAAGATATTCTTGAGGACTCAGCCGACGATTTAAAAACAGATTATTGAGATTAAAGGAAAGGATCGAAGAAGCATAATCATCGCTCGATAAGAGCTGATTGGTATAGTATTCTTTAACCATCTTGAGATGCTCTTTGACAAAATCTGATTCGATGAGGCTTGAAAGATCCTCTTGGATCGCACTTATGATAGCCTCTTTGTTTTTTAGGCTGATGGCCGAATAGATCAAAAGACTGGAATCATAATAGTTCACGCTGCTATAGATTGAGTAGCAATATCCCCTTTTTTCTCTTACATCATCAAACAACAAGGAAGACGGCATAGAACCAAGAAGTCCGTTTGCCAGCATCATAGCCACCCTCTTTTTAAAGTCTTCACACAAAGGAAACTGATAATACATCAAAAGGGTTGACTGTGAAAGATCCTTATCTTCTTCAATAAGGCCAAAATCCTTTAGATCAGGAATCTTGCGGGTCATATGGTACATATTGAAAGAGTGATCTGATAACTTATCTTTAAGGTCATCAAATTCATCGCCTTTTAAATCACCAACCAAGACCAAATAGATAGAAGCCTCTTTTAAGAGCTTTTTATAAAAAGATTCTAGATCTAAAGTATTTAGACTTTCGATTTCTTTTGATATATCAAGTTTTTTAAAGCCCAGAAAGTTGCCTTCGCCCGCTAAAGAAAGGACGCGGTCATAGGCAAAGACCTCGGGCTTATCGAGCTGTCTTGAAATATTAGCCAAGAGATTAAACTTGACCTCATTTATGATCTTGTCATCAAAATATGGCTCAAATAGGCACTCTATTAAAAAGTTAGTATAATCCTTAAAGGTCACGTCTTTAGTGTATTTAGGATTTAAAAAGGTATAATTCACGTCTAAGCAGATAATATCACGCTTAAGGCTTATATCTAATGATAAAGAAGCGGCATACAAATAATCTTTTTTAGCGCGCATCACCTCTTTAGTCGGATATTTTTGAGCATAGATGCCAAAGACATAGCCAAGCATTTGCGAAAGAGCGTAGTCTTTATGATCATAAGGCAAGACAAAGCGCAATATCATATTGACATGCTTAAACTTGCTCGTCTTAATTAACAGTGATTTAATATTTTCTTCTTTCATAAACACCTCTTTAAAAAAGCTCTAGGACAAATCCTAGAGCTTAATTATATAACAACTAACGCTGTCCGGCGTCATATATCTGCCCCTCAGCCTTAGGAGCAACGGAACGACCAGCCGTAAAGATGAGGACAATGACTGTTAAGATGTAAGGGATACAGTTGAAGAAATCCGATGGGATCAGATTTAAGACTGGGATTAAAGAAGCTCTTGTACCCAAGGCTTGTGATAAGCCAAAGAATAGCCCGGCACCAAAACAACCCCAGGGATTCCACTTACCAAAGATCAGGGCAGCAATAGCGATGAAACCTGTACCATGGATCGTATTAGCGGTGAATTGGATCGAAGTCGTTAGTACGAGGAAAGCGCCAGCCAATCCGGCAAAAGCTCCTGATAAGAGCACACCGATCCAACGCATACGAATGACCTTAACACCAACCGATGCAGCGGCATGCGGATTTTCGCCACAAGCGCGAAGACGTAGGCCAAAAGGTGTCTTAAAGGCAACGTACCAAACAATAACAGTAAGAATGATCGCAATATAGAAAGTTGGATAGACATTCTTGAAAAGAATATCACCAATGATCGGAATATCGCCTAAAATCGGTACACTTTGGATACGTGAGATGCCGGTCGTAAAGGCGATCGTTCTCTGTTGGCCGAAGATGACCTGGCAAAGATATACGCATAAGCCAGTCGATAAAAGATTAACGGCCGTTCCAGCGATCGTCTGATCGGCTCTAAAGTTAATGGCACTGATCGCCAAAAGCACAGAATAGATAACACCAGCCACAACAGCAGCGATAACAGCGACCCAACCGGCATTAGAAGACATGCTTGGTTCTAATAAGACACAGACCGTTGCCGCGACAAAGGCTCCGACTGTCATGATACCTTCAACCGCGATGTTGATGACACCGCTTCTTTCAGCGAACATGGCACCTAAAGCAGCAATAATGATCGGGGGAGCGATCATAAGACCCGAAGTGCACATTGAAATGATAATATCCATTAGGCAGCCTCCTTTTTGGAGCTTACAGCTCTATTTTTCTTTTTGCCAAAGCGGTCTAAGGCAAACTTAATGATATATTGAATAGCGACGAAGAAAATGATCGAGCTTGAGATGATCTGAGCGATTTCACGCGGTATGCCAGCGACCTGTAAGATCGTTTCGGAAACACTTAACAAAGCAAACAACAAGCCCGCTAAGAAGATACCGATCGCATTACAACCGCCAACTAAGGCAACGGCAATGCCATCAAAACCATAGCCTTCACTCGCGACTAGGATTCGACCCCAAGTGAAGGTACCCTGTACGAGCATCGAGCCGGCCAAACCAGCCAAGAAGCCTGAAATCATGATCGATAAAACGACACTGCGATCAGCTTTGATACCGGCATAGCGGGCCCCCTCTTTATTAAAGCCGGTCGCCCTTAACTGATAGCCAAACGATGTCTTTTCAATGATAAACCAGTATAGGATCGCCGCAATGATGACGACAACGATACCCCAGTGTAAACGCGAGTTATTAGTGATTGAAGAAAGGAACTCGCTCTTTAAAGCGGCATTGGCTGGGATCTCAGCCGTCTTAGTGTCGGTTGATCCCGGCAAGATCCTGATGAAGTAGTTACAACCATATAAAGCCACATAGTTAAACATAATGCCGGTAACAACTTCCGAGATATTGAATTTAACTTTTAAGATACCGGGAATAAAGGCCCAAAGCGCTCCACCGATCCCGCCGACCAATAAAGTAACGATAGCGGCCAAAGGACCAGGCAGTGGCACTAATAAGGCAAAGGCGACAGCACATAGACTTCCGAAGATGACCTGACCATCAGCACCGATATTAAACATTCCACAACGATAGGCAAAGCCGATCGCCAGACCCGTAAAGATAAGCGGGATGGCTGTTACAAGCAGTTCGCCTGGATAACGCAGGTTTAAGCTTGATCCGGCTTTAATACCTGTAGCTCCCTGTAATAGGCTAGAAAACAATGCTCCAATATTCAAACCGGAAGCTACAAGAATCAGCATACCGACCAATAGTCCTAAGATGACCGCAATGATCGGGATTATAATTTTTTCGTATTTCTTAAGCATCTTCGTGTCCTCCCGCCATCAATAGACCTAATTCATGTTCGTTAGTATCCTTGGCATTTTTAACGCCTGTGATCTCACCCGAAAACATAACGGCGATGCGATCGGAAAGAGACAAGATCTCATCAAGTTCAAATGACACAAGCAAGATAGCCCTTCCCTTATTGCGTTCGGAAACGATTCGATTATGGATATATTCGATTGCCCCAACATCAAGTCCGCGCGTCGGCTGTACGATGATCATAAGATCACTGGAACGATCGACCTCGCGGGCAATAATCGCTTTTTGCTGGTTACCGCCAGACATCGAACGGGCGATCGTTTCAATGCCTTGACCTGAGCGGACGTCAAATTCCTCGGTCAGGCGCTTGGCATAAGCGTCGATCTCTTTGTTGTCCAAAACGCCATGTTTACAAAACGGCGCCTTGTCATAAGAGTGGACGATATAGTTTTCTTTTAATTTAAAATCTAAGATTAAGCCATGGCGATGGCGATCTTCAGGGACATGTGAAAGGCCTGCATCATAGTGATCATAGATCGAAAGATTGGTAATATCTTGGCCATTCAAATAGACCTTTCCTGCTTCTGGCTTGCTAAGGCCAGTTAGGGCATAGACTAATTCCGTCTGGCCGTTGCCATCGATCCCAGCGATACCTAAAATCTCGCCTTTGCGGATCTCTAAAGAAAGATCCTTGACCGCTTCAAGACCACGCGCATTTTTAACACTTAAATGATCGACTTTTAAAACGACATCACCAAACTCATGATCTTTCTTATCGACCTTAAATTCGACATCCCGACCGACCATCAACTTAGCCATCTGACTTTCATTAGTCGAGGCAACATCGATCGTATCGATTACCTTGCCACGTCTTAAGACCGTACATACGTCAGCTACTCTTTTGATCTCTTTTAATTTATGGGTGATCAAAATGATCGTCTTGCCCTCATTTTTGAGGTTTTTCATGATATCCATAAGTTCATCGATCTCTTGTGGGGTCAAAACGGCTGTCGGTTCATCAAAGATCAAAATATCGGAATCGCGATAAAGCATCTTTAGGATCTCGACCCTTTGTTGCATCCCGACTGACATATCCTCAACCTTGGTATCGGGATCGACTTTAAGGCCATAGCGATCACCTAATTCTCTGATCTTCTTGGAAGCTTCTTTAAAGCTCAATGGTCCAAAAAGCGTTTTGCCTTCACGGCCCAATATGATATTTTCGGCAGCCGTGTAGATATCTACTAATTTAAAATGTTGATGCACCATACCGATACCAAGATCATTGGCGACATTGGGGTCGTTGATCACAACCGTCTCACCGTTGACCTTGATCTCACCCTTATTGGGTTGGTACATACCAAAAAGAATTGACATAAGAGTTGATTTACCAGCTCCATTTTCGCCAAGCAAAGCGTGTATGGTGCCTTTTTTAACTCTAATGGTCACATCATCGTTAGCTATGATTCCGGGGAATTCTTTTGTGATATGGAGCATCTCGATAGCGTAGTCCATTCTCTATCCTCCTTATTAGCCTTTATTTTATCATAAATTGACTCTTTATGATTATTGAGCTTATTCATTTTTCCATAAAAAAAGAGGGGCCCTTAATGCATCGTACCCTTAAGGACAATAACTTAAAGGTACGGGCATTGCGAGGGTAAGAGAATAGAGAGAAGTTTTGGCTTCTCTCTTTTTTCTTGCCTTTTTTCTGTTTGTAGCGGTACATTCGACTATTAACCCGCCTTTGATTACAATAATGGTAGAAAATCAAAGAAGGTAACAATATGGGCAAATTCATAGAAGAATTCTACTACGGCAACATTGATCCGCAGGCACTAAGCATCAAGCAGAATAAAGCCGTGCAGAAACAAATGGAAGTGCTGATGTTAAACGAGGAATTTCTGACCGAAGCACTTTCCGGCGAGAACAAAAAGAAGTTTCTCGACTTTGTAAATACGTGAGGCGTGGTAAACGGCGAATCCAACCTTGATAGTTTTATTATGGGTCTTCGGTTGGGAGCCAACTTTACATACGACACCTTCGTAGCCACCGACACCCCATTCCAAGACTTGCTGAAGGAGTAAACATTATGAGAGATAAGAAATTTTACATAGCGTTGAATGATTTTGAGCGCAGGGGGTTGTGAACTGCCTGAACGAAATGCGG
>CALUVF010000119.1 GCA_944324155.1 uncultured Erysipelotrichaceae bacterium
TTTTAAGAGATGCTGCCTATAACTCCATGACCTATAAAAAACAGCTCATGATCGAAAGGTCCCATAACATCGATCTTGAAAACTTTGAAAAGAATATGGAGCAATTCAAGGCTGGTTTTGCCCGCAATTTCGAGCTCGCATCTAAAAAATTCAATAATGCGATCGATGATATCGACAAGACCATCAAGACCTTGCAAAAGATCAAGGAAGAGCTCATCTCTAGCGAAAACAATCTGCGCCTGGCCAATGACAAGGCCGATAAATTAAGTCTTAAAAAGTTGGCTAAAGATTCCCCATCGATCAAAGCTAAGCTCTCTAAATAAGCGCTATTAGTGGCGCTTTTTGTTTATAATTGATATGAGGAGAATAAAACGAATAAAGAACTTAAAGAATATCTGAGTACGGATTATCAAATGAAGATCGTCAAGGACTAAGATGAGGGTGGATATGTAGTATATTACCCTGTCCTACCAGGCTGTATAACTTGTGCCGAAACAATTGAAGAATCCCCTAAGAATGCAGTTGATGCCAAAAAAGCCTGGTTATAAGCTGCAATTGAAGATGGTATCAAAATAAAAAGATGAGCCATTATCAAGCCCATCTTTGATATGTGGACCCAGGTCTTACGACCAGCCCATTTACGAACTAATTGTAGCAAGTTTAAGGCATTATTCAACTTTTTTGTAAGCGACATCTATTCAAATCAGCCAACTCAGTCACATAACTTCATGTATAAAAGGGGATAGGGCTTTCCTTCCTCATCTAATTCAGTACGCTTATATGCCTTAAATCCCGTATGTTCATAAAACGCCCGGGCTTTGGGGGTTTCTTCGATAAGCATTTTTCACAAAAAGCATTTCATGCTTTTTATCATTTATCCCCATAAAGGCGATCACTTCTTTTTGATCATTATATTCAAGAATCAAATGCGATACTTCTTTTACCATGGTCACATACTCTTTAATTTCTAAGATCGCTTCTTCCTTTAAAAAGTGGTAAGTAGCTTTTACAGAATCTCCCCAAAAGTCAATAATTCTTTGATCAGGCTTGTGTTTCTTTCTTCTTTAGATATTTTTTGCTTGATGGTTTTAAAAAGACGGTGCTTGGACCGTCTTATAGTTTAGCGAACTTTTGTTCCTAAGGCACAGGTTGAAGTGATGATGTTGATGAGTTCATCATCTTCCCCGATCAGAAGCATGCCGTGTGATTCGACCCCGCGAATCTTGGCTTTTTTAAGATTGGCAACCACGATGACTTTGCGGTCGATCATGTTTTCGGGCTTAACATATTCAGCAATTCCTGAAACGATCTGTCTGATGTCGCCATTTCCTAAATCAACTTTAGATACCAAGAGGCGATCGGCATCAGGGTGTTTCTTACACTCTAAGACCTTACCGACCACTAGATCGATCTTGTTGAAGTCTTCAATGTCGATCTCGGCTTTTTCTTGGGCTTTCGGGCTAGTTTTAGCTTCTTCTTGAGCTTTAGCTTTGGCTTCTTCTTCTAGAGCCTTTTCTTCAGCCTCTAATTTTTCTTTTAGGGTCTTTTCATCAATTCTTTCAAACAAGATCCCTGGTTTTTCAACGACTTCAAAACCACTTAAACCAACCTTGGCATAATCAAAACTTGTGTGCTTGGTGTTAAGCATCTTAAAAATCTTATCGCTGGTATCTGGAATAAAGGGCTTAAGGGCGATAGCTGATATTCTGATGCCTTCTAAAATCAGGTACAAGACATCATTAAGACGCTCCATATTTCCTTCTTTAGCCAAGATCCAAGGCGTAGTTTCATCGATATACTTATTCAAACGGCTCAAACGCTCAAAGATCGCTTTTAAAGCAGATGGGATATCTAGGCCCTCGATCTTTTGATCGATATCTTTTGATAAGCTGTTAAGGCTGACGATGACTTCTTTATCAAGAGGCGTCACTTTCTTTAAACGATGAACCTTGCCATTAAAGTATTTATTGGTCATGGTGATCGTGCGGTTGACTAGATTTCCCAAGATATTAGCTAAATCGCTGTTTCTTCTTTCAACCATCAAAAGCTCTGAGAAATTGCCGTCACTTCCAAAAGGTACTTCACTTAAAATGTAGTAGCGTAGTGTATCGGCACCATAATCCTTAATGAATTCTCGAGGGTCTTTATAATTGCCTTTAGATTTTGAGATCTTGCCACCATCAATCGTCAGCCAGCCATGGCCATAGACCTTCTTTGGCAAAGGTAAACCTAGTGCCATCAACATAATTGGCCAAATGATGGTGTGAAATCTGAAGATCTCCTTGCCGATCAAGTGTAAGTCGGCCGGCCAGTATTTTTTAAATAAAGAATCATCATCACTTAAATAACCTAAGGCACTGATGTAGTTAGAAAGGGCATCGACCCAAACATAAACGGTCTGACTTTCGTCAAAGGTGACTGGAATTCCCCACTTGACACTGCTTCTTGAAACACACAGATCCTTAAGCCCGGGTTTTAAGAAGTTGTTGACCATTTCGTTATAGCGTGATTCCGGCTGCATCAGATCACGGTGAGAATTTAAATATTCTTCAAACTGCTTCTGATACTTAGAAAGACGGAAGAAGTAGGCATCTTCTTTTGTGAGCTTTACTTCTCTTCCACAATCCGGGCATTTGCCGTCAACTAATTGCGATTCAGTCCAAAAAGCCTCGCAAGGTGTGCAATACCAGCCCTCATAGGTACCTTTATAGATATCGCCCTGATCATATAATTTTTTAAAGATCTTTTGAACACATGCAACGTGCTCAGGATCGGTCGTTCTGATGAACTTATCATAGCTGATGTTTAATTGCTTCCAAAGGTCCTTGGCGTTGTCGATGATCGGATCAACGAATTCTTTCGGGGAGACCCCTTTCTTTTTGGCACGATCTTCAATCTTTTGGCCGTGTTCATCAGAACCAGTCAAAAAGAAGACATCATAACCTTTTTCTCTTTTATAACGCGCTAAGGCATCAGCGATGCATGTTGTATAACAATGTCCCACATGAAAGTTATCACTTGGGTAATAGATAGGCGTTGTTACATAATAAGTCTTTTTCTCTTCCATAATTTGCCTCCAAACTGTATGTTTATTTTAACATAAAATAACAAGGATATATTTTCATAAGGCTATTTGTCATGAATTTTTAAGAAACAGTTCTACTCTGTCATAGTCTTAAATCTTTTAGACGTGGG
>CALUVF010000120.1 GCA_944324155.1 uncultured Erysipelotrichaceae bacterium
ACAAAAGAATAGTCGTCTTCTAAGATGATCTCATGATCCCTGACTTCAAATTCCTTGACCTCAAGATGGGTGCTTGAAGAATCTAGGGCATCATAGGCCATGACGTTGACCTTGATCTTGCCGTTTGCGATCGGCGCTTTGATGACAAAGTCATCGACGCTTAGATCATCGCTTAGTTTAACTGAATTAACACTTTCTTCTTTATATGAGTCATGCTTGATGTCGACAAGAAGTTCATGATCCTTAGCAACCAGTTTTCCTTCAAAGAAGACGGCTGAAGGATCGATATGTTTAAGATCTTCTAACAATAAGATATCAGCTACGTAACCTGGCGCAATAAGACCGAGCTTATCGATATTGGCCTCCTTGGCGGCGTTGAAGGTCGCAGCCTTTAAGACATCAATGGGTTCCATGCCCCAGGCGATCGCCTCATTTAAGACATCATTTAATTGACCATGTTTTAAGATATCATCGGCTTCACGATCATCAGTACAGAAAGTCAGATTGTCAAAATACTTCGTACCCTTTATGCCGTTTAAGATCTCGTTGATATTCTTACATATGGAAGAAGAGCGGGCGTCGATACGCATACCGTTTCTAAATTTTTCATAGGCTTCCTTAGCGTCCCTGGTCTCATGATCGGTATTAGGCCCGCCACAAAGATAAGCACTTAATGCCTTACCACTGACAAAGGGCGCGTGGCCTTGAAGGTAGAGATCGTTATCTAGTGCCGTCTCAATGATGTCAAGCATCCAGTCTTCGGCATTGATGACCGCTAAATAGTCCATAACTTCCGCAAGGCCGATCACTCTTTCAAGTTTGGCCAGTTCAGCGATCTCTTCTTTGTAGAAGGTCGCATTGGCGTTTTCTAATCCGCCCTTGACACTTGGGACACTTGATGGGATGTCGATGAATTGACGCATGGGGAGGCCTTTTGAAGACTCGTGCATATATTTGACCCCGTCTTTACCCATGACATTGCCGATCTCATGAGGATCGGTGATAACTGTTGTAGTACCCCAGGGTATGACGACCTTGGCAAAATTATAAGGTGTAAGCATACTGGATTCAATATGGACATGCGAGTCGATGAGACCTGGTGTCAGATACATGCCTTTGGCATCATAGTGCTCTTTAGCCACTAAGTCACAAGGTTCGTAAGCGACATGTGTGATAAAGCCGTCTTTGATATAGACGCTGGCTTCATTTATCACGCCATTAACCATATTGACGACCTTGGCATTTTCAATGACCAGATCATTTTCAATGCGGCCCATGGCAGCATTAATCAGATTTTTACGTGATTTACATTTGATACGCATATTTATTTACCCCACGATAAAGTATAAAAGTAACGGGATCGCCAAGATATACATCGCTGGATGGACATCTTTAAAGCGCAGTGTGACGACCTTGATGAAGACATGAGCCAAGATTCCGGCAGCAATACCAGCCGCAATGCTAGCCATGAAAGTACCAAAGATGATCATAACAAAGGCCCCAAAACTTTCAGTGAAATCGCTAAAGTCGATATCTTTAAGACCTGAGATCATCAAAAAACCGACAAAGATAAGAGCTGGACCGGTAGCACAATTGGGGATCATCAAGACAAGCGGGGCAAAGAACATCATAATAATGAACAAGACACCGACGATCAAAGAAGTAAAGCCTGTGCGTCCGCCAGCCTCAACACCAGAAGTAGACTCGACGAAGGTCGTAATGGTCGTACAGCCAAATAAAGCCCCCACGCAAGTTCCGATCGCATCGACCAAGAAAGGTTTTTCGATTCCTGGAAGATCGCCGTTTTCATCTAACATGCCGGCTTTATTGGCAACCCCTAAAACCGTACCTAAAGTTGAGAAGAAGTCACCAAAGAAAGCGACAAAAATAAGTATGAGCCCTTCGGCCGTCCAGATCGTTGAGATATCAAAATTAAAGACAAGCGGTGAAACAGTATCAAAGGAAGGAACTGCTACAATCGCTGATGGCAAGCTCGTGATGCCAAAAGGAATCGCTAAAACTGTGACAACGATGATCCCAATCAGCATCGAACCTTTGACCTTATAGGCCTCTAAAGCAGCGATCAAAAGTAAGCCGAAAATGGCCAAGATAACAGGTGTCGAAGTAAAATCACCCATCGCAAGACCAGCCGAGAAATCACAAATACCGGCATTATCAAGTCCTAAGTAGGCAATAAAGAAACCGATACATGAAGAAATGGCGATCTTGATATTTTTTGGGATCATCCTTACGATCAAATCGCGTATACCGAAGATCGTTAAAAGTACAAAGACGATCCCTGATATTAAAATAATGCCCATCATCTGCGCAAAGCTGAGCTCGCCGGCTTGGACCATCGAACCTAAAAGGAAGTTGGAACCCATACCCGTCGAAAGCGCGAAAGGCATATTGGCATAAAGTGCCATAAAGATCGTAATAACACCAGACACTAGGGCCGTCAGGATCAAGATCGCCTCTTTAGAGACTGCGACGCCGTTAATGTCAAATAAAACCGCTTCGGCACCTGTCATCGCTGATGGTTGGACGACCAAGACATAGGCCATGGTCATAAAGGTCGTAAGACCAGCGATCACTTCAATGCCAAAAGTGGTTTTCTTTTCGGAAAACTTGAAAAACTTCGCTAACATTTTATCCTCCTGTTTCTTTATCAATAGTCATCAATGACAAACAAACAGGTTTGTCATAGTATCTGATTTACGGCCAGATGTAGAAACTGCTTCCCATATCGAAGCATTATATGACGCTATTGATGTACATATAATAAGCTTTGCCTATAAAAAGTTCAAGGCAAAACTAACAGGTAACCGTTTACATCACTAATTTTTCCCTAAAGTTTGATCTGATCTTTGAAATATCTGAAAAGATAGTCATTGATATAGTCAAAGTCGAAAGGTTTCTCACGCTTTTTAACCATTTTTATCAAACGGTCAAGCTCCGTTTCAAGGATCGCCTTAAGTTCCTTGCTGTAGTGCATCTTTCTGGCGTGTTCCTCGTATTCGTTTTCATCAAGGACCAGATAGGTCATATCAGGATAGACTTTAAGATCGAGATCATAGTCGATATTTTTGATCGCCTCGCCATCATATAGCGATGGTGAAGCAATGTTGCAATAGTAATAGATCCCATTTTTACGGACCATCGAAATAATATTAAAAAAGCGATTATCAAAGAAAAAACAGATGGCCGGCTCTTTGGTAAGCCATTTGCGTCCATCGCTTTCAACGACCCACGTGTGATCGGTCACTACGACCAGAGTGTGGGGCAATACGTCGATCACTAAGCCCTTAGACCAAGTGCGATGAAGCTTGCCATCATGTTTATAAGATTGAACAAAGACACTATCGCCAATAGCTAATTCCTTTTTCATACCTTAGCTATTATACCCATTTGCGATTAAAAAGTGAATAAGCTTACTTGACCTCAAGCTGCGATTTTAAACGCGTCATGATTAATGGTATGACGATCATAAGCATAACGCAGGTGGCGATCGAATAAGGAAGATTATAGCCAAACGAAGCGACCCAAGCTGCCCATGATCCAGCCGCAACCCCATCAGGCCAGAAATAAACACCAGAAATTAGGATCGAAAGGGTCCTGATAAGCATTGTAAGGAAAATGCCGGCCTCGATCTCAAGAAGCTTATGTTTCTTATAAAAGATTCCTGCTAAACCAATAATAAAGCTTGGAACGATGTAGTCTAACAAGTACTGCACGACATTTAAGATCGAATCGTTAAGGCCCATCAAAGAGCTGATTAGCCACCAAAGACCGGCGACAGCCACACCTTTAACAGGTCCTAAATGAAATGACGACAAGACTATGGGAATCAAAGCGATGTTGATACTGCCGCCCTGGGGCATATTCAAAAATGGCAACATCTCTTTGAAGTAGTCTAATGCCAAAGCTAAGGCCACATAAATGGCCATATAAACCAAATCTCTAGTTTTCAAAATAAAAACACCTCATTTCTAAGGCGCAAGGAAACAAAACTCCCTACGCTAGCATTACCTAGATCAGGTCAAAGGGTATATCTCAGCTTTTAGAAAGCACCCCTGTTCACAACTATTATAACTTGTTTTTTAAAAGTGACAAGAAAATGTTAGAATTAGGACATGGAAATCCTTTTAAAACAAGCCGCAAACCTCTTAGATGACCGTGATCTTCTAGCAGCCTTAGGTAATTTTAGTGCCTTGATCTTTTATGAGGTTGAAGATCTTAACTGGGTAGGTTTCTATCGTCTTAAAAATGATGAACTGGTCTTAGGACCTTTTAATGGCAAAGTTGCCTGTTCACACCTTAGCTTAAAAAGTGGGGTATGTGCCTTATCTGTTAAAAAAGAAGAAGTAGTCAATGTGAAAAATGTCCATGATTTTAAAGGACATATTGCCTGTGATACCAACAGCCAAAGTGAATTAGTCCTACCGCTTTATCAAAATAAAAAGCTCTGGGGCGTTCTTGATATCGATTCCCCAAAGCTCGATCGCTTTAAAAGCGAAGAAGTCGCACTTTTTAAAAAGCTCCAAATATTACTAAATGAGCGTTTAACGCAAGCGGTTTTCGTCAAGGAAGTCCATGATCTTCATGACTTCCAAAGTATGATCTAAAAACTTTTGATGGCGACCGTAATCTTCATCTTCCATGATCTTTTTAAACACCTTAAGCATGGTGATGTAAGGGTTGGTGAGCTCCGCTGGGCTTTCTTTGTGAAAGTCCTTTTTTTCAATAATAAAGCGCGTCGGCTTAGACGGCACATCGATCGTTTTGATATAACCCTTTTCACCCATGAGAACGATACCGTTTGGCGCAAAGACATCTTTGCCCGCTAAGCAAGACACCACAAGACCGTCGTCATATTTTAAGGTAACGGCCCCTGAACAGTCACAACCTCTGATGGTGTTTTGCATATACTGCATGTATTTTGGCTTGCCAAAAAGATAATAAGCCATATGGATATTATAGACCCCTAAATCATATAAGGCTCCACCACCCATCTCATAGTTGAAATTATTGGGCATCTCTCCTTCTTTGAAAGACTTATAGTTGCGCGAAACCTTTGAATAGTTAAACTGGGCTAAATGAAGCGGCGCAATCTCAGCTATCATGCCCTTGAGCATTTGGATATTCTTTTGATGGATACTGGTGACCGCTTCAAAGAGATAGAGATGCTTGCCTAAAGCGATGTCAGCGAGCTCTTTCGCTTGGGCATATCGCAGGGTAAAAGGCTTTTCTAAAATGACATGCTTATTATTAAGCAGGGCTTTTTTGGCATATTCATAATGCAAGGCATTGGGAAGCGCGATATAGATCGTATTGATTGCTTGATCATCTAATAGCGCGTCAAAG
>CALUVF010000121.1 GCA_944324155.1 uncultured Erysipelotrichaceae bacterium
GAACTGACGATCATGGCTGGTGGCGAGATGAAAACTTTTGAAAAGGTCAAGGACATCTTTAATGCCATGGGCACTAACGTGACTTATATCGGTAAAAGCGGGAGCGGACAGCACGCTAAAATGGCTAATCAGATCTTGATCGCCTCAAATATTGCCGGTGTCATGGAAAGCTTAAGTTATATGATTGCCCAAAAGCTTGATCAAAAAGCTGTGTTAAAGGCGATCAGTACAGGATCAGCCGCTTCCTTCCAACTAAACTATGCCAGTAAGAAGATTGCTGAAAATGATTTTAAGCCCGGCTTTTTCATCAAGCACTTTATCAAAGATATGACGATCGCCCAAAATGAGGCCAGTCAAAAAAAGATCGTCTTACCGATCCTAAATCAGGTCTTAGAGGCCTTTAAATATCTTGAGGCCAACGGTTATGGCGATCTTGGGACACAGGCTCTTTATTACTATTATCAAAGGTCCTAATCCATAAAGTCCAGCAAAATATCATTTAAAACGGCGCGGTCTTTGACGATCAAATGACCCGCTTTTTTTATAAAGTGTTCTTTATTTTTAAGATAGGGCTCTTTATATAGATCAAAGAAAGAGGCCTGATAGGTCTTTTCAAAAGCTTCAAGATCCAGTCCGAACATCGTCCTAAAGCCCATCATAATAGCCTCAAAGGAAGCTTCTTTTAAGGTGAGATGATATTCTTTTTCAAGGTATTCGCCCTTTAGATATTTAATGAGGCTTTTGGTATTGTCATAGCGATAGAGGCCTCTTTTACCGCTGGCGCTTAAAGAGAGGGCATCGTAATCTTCATAGTTCCAATAAGCCAAATTATGAAGCGAATAGCGGCTATTTTTGGCAAAATTAGATATCTCATAGTGCTCATAACCCCTTTTCTTTAAAAGGTCGAGCGCCATCTCATACATATCGGCATCTAAATCTTCTGAGATCGCCTGGTAATTTTGGGCATACAGTTTAGTGCCCTTTTCGATCGTCAGGGCATAAAGCGAGATGTGATCGATCTTTAGATCCAAGACTTCTAAAAGCGAAGTCTTAAAAGACGCCAGATCTTGAAAAGGCAGACCATAGATAAGATCGATGGAAATATTATCGATGCCAGATGATTTTAAAAAGGCGATCACCTTTTTGACATCAGAAAAGCGATGGTGTCGCCCGATCGCTTTTAAGACTTTGGGATCATGGCTTTGTACACCCAAGGAGATACGGTTAATACCAAAACTTTTTAAAAGTTCGATCTTTTTTTCATCTAAACTTTCAGGATTGGCCTCGAATGTATATTCTTTAACATTCCTCGCAAAAGGCCAAAGCATCTCAAGCAAGCTCTTTAAATGATCAAGAGATAATGCGCTGGGGGTCCCACCATCGATATAGATCGTTTCATAGTCGCTGTTTAGATCTTTTTGAGCGAGCTCTTTGTTTAGCGCGCCAAGCCAAGGCACAATAAAACGCTCTTTATTTAAATAATGACAGAAATCTCAATAGGCACAAAAACGATCGCAAAAAGGCACATGCAGATACAAGTGTTTAGTTTTCAGGTTTATTTGGCTCATTTAAAGCTTTGTAATATTCATTAAATTTTTTTGAGAGGTAGATCGTCACATATAGATCTGAAGCCCCACTATAGACAAGTCCTACCCCGATAATCACAAATAGGATCGTGGCAAAATCAAAGGGGTTAAATAAGACGATCAAACCAAAGACACAGTCGATCAAAGCTAAGATGATATAAAGCATATGATTGGGATAGCCTAAACGCTTAGCCGTGATCCCATCCTGTAACTTAGAAAAAGAGCTGAACATGATCACGATCCCTAAGACAAAGGGAATGATCGAGATAAAGACCTGCGGTCTAAACAAGATCACGATACCGATCGTCATGATAACGATGCCGATCAGAAAATCATTGCGGTAAAAACTTTCGCTAAGTTCATAGGTAAAAAAGCGAATAATGCTGAAAAGTCCGGCGGCAATGGCGCCTACTCCCACGATCGATGCCAAGACCGTCATTGAAACACCAGGAAAAATAATCAAAATGATTCCTGTTACGATCATGACAAGCGATCCGATGATCGCATTCCACTTTAAATCTTTCAATAAGTCTTTCATAGTTTACCTCCCTACTTATCTTCGTCCATTTTTAATACTGCCATAAAGGCTTCTTGCGGGATCTCCACTTTACCCACCGCCTTCATGCGCTTCTTACCGGCTTTTTGTTTCTCTAAAAGTTTCTTTTTACGCGTTATATCCCCACCATAACACTTAGCCAAGACATTTTTACGCACGGCCTTGATGTTGGTGCGGGCAATGATCTTATGGCCGATAGCAGCCTGGACTGGTATCTCAAACTGCTGACGAGGCAATAATTCTTTGAGCTTGACAGTGATGGCATGACCTCTTTGATAGGCGCTGTCACGATGTACGATAACACTTAAGGCATCGATCACTTCCCCGTTTAAAAGAATATCAAGCTTGACCAAGTCGCTTTTTCGATAGCCGATCAGTTCATAATCCAAGGAAGCGTAACCTTTAGAAAGACTTTTAAGGCGATCGAAAAATTCAAAGATGACCTCACTCAGCGGCATTTCATAAATCAATTGATAACGCAGGTCATCAATGACCATCATGTCGACATACTCACCCCTTTTGGCCTTGACAAGCTCCATGATCGGGCCAATGTAGGTGTTTGGGACGATGATCGTCGCCTTGACATAAGGCTCTTCGATGTAATCAACCAGGGTCGAATCAGGCAAAAGAGAGGGATTATCGATATAGAGTTCGCTCTTATCAGTTTTGTGGACCAAATAAGAAACACTGGGAGCGGTCGCAATGAGATCAAGATTGTATTCTCTTTCTAAGCGCTCTTCAATAACTTCCATATGCAATAAACCCAAAAAGCCGATCCGGAAACCAAAACCCAAGGCTTGCGATGATTCAGCCTCATAAGTCAAGGCCGCATCATTCAATTGCAGTTTCTCTAAGGCATCGCGCAGATCATTATATTTAGCATTATCGACCGGATATAGACCACAATAGACCATCGGTTT
>CALUVF010000122.1 GCA_944324155.1 uncultured Erysipelotrichaceae bacterium
TTTAATTGATTCTATTCAGTTTTCAAAGATCAATATGGCACTTATTAAGAAGTGACCTTCTTAAACCGTGCTTACTTATCTTACGCAAATGGATAGCTGAAGTCAAGGAGAAAATGAAATAATTTTCGCAACCAATTTTTAGCTAGCTTTCAAGGTGGGTTCAAAGCCATTTTAAAAGGCAGTGTTTTTACTGCCCTTTAAGTACTTTTAACGATAATTTTCATTGATCAGACCAAAGTTTAAGCGAACCTCATGCCTTGCTAAGTCATGGTTGCTGTAGCAGGTCGTATCAAAGCCGATCAGTTTGAAACCGCATTTTCGATAAAAGCTGATTGCTTGTGTATTACAAGATTGCGTTTCAAGGATCAGCATGCGGTAATTGTTTTGCGACATGATTTTTTTAGCGTGATCCATCAGGCTTGTGGCGACGCCTTTATGGCGATGCCCTTCTTTGACCCACAGAAGATTTACTAATAAGCGCTTTGAATAGTCATCGCCTAATTCTATGACGCCGATAAGCTCTTCGTTTTCAAAAGCTCCATAGGCTTTGGGATTTTCTAACCAGCTTTGATATAGGCGCTCGCTAGGGTCGTTTTTTTCATGATGATAACTATTTGAAAGTTCCTTCTTTTGGATCGCGATCTTTAGATCTTCGCCATAGTTAAACTCAATATCATAATAACTATCGGTATCATAGACGATTGGAACTTTATAGTCCCTATATTCAAGAGGTTCTAAGAATCTTATTTCCATCTTAATTAAATGCGATCACAGCGTAATAATAATCTTTTCCCTTGGCGATCCCAATACCGATCTGGGTGCTGGAACCACTAAGAAGCAAGGCGTTGGTACTAGAGGTCGACTTCCAGATGCTGACCCAAGAAATACCAGCCCCCGAACCATAGGCATAGGTCGATTGGCTTACGGCTATGCTAAATGATCCGCCATTAGCTAATCCTTCTGCCGCCTTTAAGGCTTTTTCGTCTAAAGAGGCATTGCGGCTTAACTCATTAAGACCACTTTGGGTACGGTAGGTATTTAGTTCGCTTAAGATGCTGTCTTCTTCTTCACTGTAGGGGTGATTGCTTAAAGTGACTTCGTCGCCTTTGTTTTCATTTGCTTCGCCCTTTTTGATCTTGAGCTTAAATGTTTCTTTTGTGCGGTTATTAGCTTCATCGATGGCCTCGACTTTTAAGGAATAAGTGCCCAAGGCATAGTAGTTCACATCGGAATCGTCGAATTTAAAAGTGACAGAACTTTCGTTTTCACAAGTGAAGTACTCATTAAAATCAACCCTTTGTCCCAATGTTAATTCGAGATCCTTAACGGTCGTGATCTTGGGCGCTTCATCATCGACATAATTTAAATAGATGTGCTTTTGTTCGCCATCTAAACTAAACACAAGGGCATACTCGCCATAGATGGTCTTATCAAAAGGTGTGGCTTTTTCAAGATCGATCCTTCCATCTTCATCTAGAAGCGGCTTGACGATACTGATCTTGATGGAGGCAATCTCATCTTCGCTTAGTTCAGAGACATCTAAAAAGGTCCTGACATCACTTGGGAATTCATCAGAAGATTTTAAAGTAATGGTGTTGTTTGACAAAAGGATGAGCCGCTCTTTCTTAGCGCAGCCTAAAGTCATGATCATTAGAAGCGATAAGAGAATAATAATTAATTTTTTCATATTCACCTCACGTTTAAAAAAGCGACATACAGCCGCTTATTTATTGATCGTTTTGTCGATGTCCTCGATCTCAGACTCAAGTTGAGCAATAAAGGCTTTGCGATCTTCGATCTTGGCCTCCATCTCTTCCACGGCGCTTTCACCTAACAACTCCTTTTTAAGCTGTTCCATTCTTGTGATCTGGGCCTGTTGGTCATTTATAAGGCTCATCTTGCGCTCCTTGGCATCGCCAAGACGGTTGATGTATTGGTTATGGCGCTCTTCATTGAGTTCGCGCAAGCCCTCAAAGTACTTATCCATGACGGCTCTAAAGTCCTTCCAGACCTTTTCATCATGACGTCTTCCGCAATAGCCGACTTCCTTCCAATCGATGTGAAGCTGCTTCATCGCCTGGGTGTTCTCCTTAGAGAAATTATTAGAGTCGAGGATCTCTTGGGCCTTGGCGACTAACTCTTGTTTCTTTTGATAGCGTTCTTTTTCTAATTGATGCATCTCGTGGAAATAAGCTGTTTGTCTTTCGTAGAAAGCTTGGCGATGGGCATTGAAACGCTCCCAAAGCTCATCATCGTTTTCTCTTCCAGCCGTTCCTGCTTCTTTCCAACGCGTCATCAATTCGCGGAACTGTTCGCCAGTCTTTTGGATATTCTCGCCGTCTTTAAGGGCCTCGGCCTCCTTGATCAATTCCTCCTTGATCTCTTTGACCTTGCCGAAGTTTTCCTTCATCTCTTCGTATAATTCATGGCGGGCATTGAAGAAAGATTTGCGAATCTCTCTAAATTCCTGCCATAAGACATCGTCGATCTCTCTTGAAGCGCTGCCGGTCGCTTTCCAGCGATCCATCAACTCGTTCATGCGGGCTGTGGCCTTAGCTTCCTTGGCATGATCCAATAAATCGCGCGCATCGGCGATGATCTCTTGTTTCTTGGTTTGATTAGCTTGATAAAACTCATTGCGCTTAGAGTTAAGCTTTGAAAGATAAGAATCAAATTCCTGGCTCAACTCTTCTTCATAAGCTGACTCCCAACGAGGGATACGCTTCCACGCTCTTTCAATACGACCTACCTGTCTTAGATCGACATTATCGCTTTCGCTAATCTCCTTTATTTGGGCAATTAACTCCTTTCGTTTTTCTAAATTGGCGTCTAAATCATTGACATAACCGTTGTTGTAATTGCTCATAAATCTCCACCTTCTAATCTTTTTGCCATAACTAATGATAAAAACTTTTCATTAATTAGCTAGGACTTATTATACTAAAATACTCTTTCAAGCACAAGAGCGCAAAAGCCTAAAAACCCATGTTTTCCTTTTCTTCCATCGCCTTTTCCCACTCTTCCATCAAATGGTGCAAAGAGTTGTGGATCTCATCGATCTCATCATCTAATTCCTGCATCTTTTTAGTGTCGTGATAATACTCCGGCTCAAAGCGCAAATTTCGTTTTTCCTCTAACAAAGCCTCGTAATTAGAGATCTCGCCTTCGATCTTTTTAAGGTTGTATTTAGCCTTGGGCTTGCCTTTTTTAATAACCTTTTCTTCTTTGGGGGTTTCTTTTACGATCTCACTTTTAGGAGCGTCGATATATTCTCCATAGCCATCAGGATAATAAGTGCAGCTGCCCTTTTCTAAAAGCAGGCAGGAGTGCGCGATCTTTTTGATGAAATAACGATCGTGCGAAACGAAAAGGATCGTCCCATCATAGTCCTCTAAAGCTTTTTCTAACGCTTCTTTAGAGGCGATATCTAAATGGTTGGTCGGCTCATCAAGAATCAAAAAGTTTGCCCCTTTAAGCATGAGCTTAGCCAAGGCCAAACGGACCTTCTCACCGCCGGATAAGACGTTTAAGGTTTTGTCGACCTCATCGCTTGAAAAAAGGAAAGCCCCTAAGATCGAACGCACCTTATAGTTGTCAAGTGATGGGAATTCGTCCCATAACTCTTCCAAAACGGTTTTAGAGGAATTTAAAGCGGCCAAAGTCTGATCAAAATAGCCGATCTCAATCTGATGCCCCAAAAGCTTATAACCGCCAAGAGCAGGCAATTCAGAGACGATCGTTTTTAATAGGGTCGATTTGCCTGTGCCATTGTCGCCCATGATGCAGATGCGATCGCCTCTTTGGATATTGATCGTAACTTCGCCCAGCTTCTTTTCATAGCCGAAGGCAAAGTGATCTAAGGCCAAAACCTGTTTGCCACCGCGCACGTGCGATTTGAATTGGACCTTAAAGGTCTTATCATCGATCTTTTTAGGATCTTCGATCCGTTCCATGCGATCAAGATATTTGATCTTACTTTGGACCATCTTGGCCTTGGTCGCCTTATAGCGATAGCGCTCAATGAGCTCTTCTAAACGCTTGATGTCTTTTTGCTGGTAGCGATAAAGAGTCTCTTGTCTTAAAAGATCGGCTTCTCTTTGTGCGTGGAAAGATGTGTAATTACCATGATATTTCTTAAGCTTGTGATAGGCGATATCGTAAATGATATTGACACATTTATCTAAAAAAGCCCTGTCGTGCGATACAACGATATAAGCTTTGGGGTACTTGCTTAAATAGGTCTCTAACCACTCGATCGTCCTAAGGTCTAAATGATTGGTCGGCTCATCTAAAAGTAAGAGGTCCGGTTTTGAAAGCAAGAGCTTCGCAAAACCGATCTTAGTCTTTTCCCCGCCAGAAAAAGAAGACAGGGGGCGATAGAGGTCCTCTTCCTTAAAGCCAAAGCCTGAAAAGATCGTCTTGATCTCGCTTTGATAGGTATAACCGCCCTCAAATTCAAAGGAACTTTGCAGCTTAGCGTATTCTTCAATAAGTTCTTTAGAGTGATCGCTTTGCATAAGATCGGTCAGTTCATTTAAGCGCTCTTCTTTTTTGATAAGCGATTTAAAAACGCTTAAAAATTCATCAAAGACACTTTGACTCTCATCTAAAAAAGCCGTCTGTTTAAGGTAGCCGATCTTTAAATTATGCGGCTTAAAGATCTCGCCCTTGGCTAGTTCTAACTCTCCTAAAATAATCTTTAAAAGGGTCGATTTACCCGACCCGTTTCTGCCAACGATGGCGATATGTTCATTTTCATTGACACTGAAATCGATGTCTTCAAAGATATCGTTTGTGCCAAAATAGAAAGTTCCGTTTGATATCTGAAGTAACATACTAAAGCATTAAGTTCTTTGGAGTGCGTGGGAAAGGCAGGACATCACGAATATTCTGCATGCCGCTGAGGTACATGATAAAGCGCTCAAAGCCCAAGCCAAAGCCCGCATGCTTGCAACCGCCATATCTTCTAAGATCTAGATACCAGTCATAGCTTTCAATATTCATGCCCAATTCTTCCATGCGCGCTTTTAAAAGATCTAAGCGCTCTTCACGTTGAGAGCCACCGACCAATTCGCCGACATGCGGCACTAAAAGATCGCAGGCTGCCACCGTTTTATTGTCATCATTAAGACGCATATAGAAGGCTTTGATATCTTTGGGATAGTCTGTTAAAAAGACTGGTCCATTCACTACTTTTTCTGAGATATAGCGCTCGTGTTCCGTCGCCAAATCCATGCCCCATTCAACCTTGTTTTCAAATTTGACATCGGCTTTTTTAAGGATCTCGATCGCTTCGGTATAGGTCATTCTTCTAAAGTGGGCATCTTTGAGTTTAGTGATGCGCTCTAATAGTGTCTTATCGACGAAGGTATTGAAGAAAGCCATCTCTTCCGGGGCATTTTCTAGGCAATAATTGATGCAATATTTAATCATATCTTCGATGAGATCCATATTGTCATCAAGATCGGCAAAGGCAATCTCCGGCTCGATCATCCAAAACTCGCTGGCATGCGTCGTAGTGTTGGAGTTCTCGGCCCTAAAGGTCGGACCAAAGGTATAGACATCGCGGAAAGCCATGCAGAAGGCTTCGACCTGAAGCTGGCCCGTAACGCCCAAATGTGCTTCTTTGCCGAAGAAATCCTTTTCAAAATCGGTATTGTCGATCGTTGTGACCCTAAACATATTGCCAGCCCCTTCGCCGTCCATCGAAGTAATGATCGGCGTGTGGACATAGACAAAACCCTGATCTTGGAAAAACTCATGGATCGCCATGCTTAAGACGCTCCTTAAACGAAAGACGGCCATGAAGGTATTAGTCCTTACGCGCAAGTGTGGGATCTCGCGCAGGTATTCAAAGCTGTGACGCTTTTTCTGCAAGGGATACTTCTCACTGCAGTTTCCTTCGATCACGATCTCGGTCGCCTTGATCTCAAAGGGCTGACGGTTATCGGGAGTATAGATAAAGCGGCCCGTTACTTTTAAAGAGGCTCCCGTCAAGGCTTTGACGATCTCTTTGAAATTCTTTAATTCCGGATCATAGACGATCTGGCAGGATTTAAAATATGTCCCGTCGTTTAACTCAATAAAAGCGATCGAGCCATTATCGCGGTTGGTCCTGATCCAGCCCTCCAGTTCCACATATTCTAATTGATCGATCTCTACCATGTTTTTGGCATAGCAGAGCTCATATAATTCTCTAACTGTTTTAAAATCCAACATATATATTCCCCTTATTCTTTATTAAATTCACTTGTTTCAAAAACTAGTTCCATGATTGTCGAAACGATATCTACACAACGTACATGCACCCCCTTGGGGGCATTAAAGTGCTCATGCGTCAGATCGACGATCGAAACGATCCCGTTATCCGCCAAAAGGTTGACCGTATTTTGCACCTCGCTTGAAACACAAAGAATCGCGATGCGACAGTCCTTAGGCATTTTAGAAGGGAGGTCCTTTATATCAAAGATCGGTATATCGACATCTTTGACCCTTTCAGGGTACTTGTCAAAACCGCAGACGATCTTGCCGATCACATTGTCCCAATTGTTGTATTTTAATAAGGCGTGGCCCAAATTACCGACACCGACCAAAATGATCTTTTCATCGATGTTGATGCCAAGCTCATCTTCTAAGATATCAATGAGCTCATCTACGTCATACCCGACACCCTGTTTGCCTAAATGTCCGACCAAAGAGAAATCCCGGCGGATCGTCGTTGATTGAATATTCACAAGCCGTGACAGTTCCGAAGACATGATCCTTTTGATGCCTTCTTCTTTGAGTTTCCTAAGTGCCTTTAAATAAACGGGATAACGCTGTAAAGTAGCTCTTGAGACCTTCATCTGATCGCCTCCTAACGCCATCAATTATATTACTTATGGGGCAATTTGTGAATACTTTGACAATTCTTAACAAGCCTCAATGCTTAACGAAGATCTTGAAGCAGCACTAAGATCGACAAAATTGCCGTATTTTAGTTCTTTAAAGGCCGCCACAGCGATCATCGTCGCATTGTCTGTGCAGTATTTTAAAGGAGGAAGGGTCAGCTTCTGTTTAGTGATGTTTTCTTTCATCAGTTCCCTTAGGCGCGAATTAGCCGCTACTCCGCCGGCTATCAAGACATGTTTTACTTCATAGTCGTTTAAAACAAGCTTTAGTTTTTGAATGAGATGTCCTAAGGCCACCTCTTCAAAGCTCTTGGCAAAATCTTCCTTATTCAAGGTCTCGTTATTTCTTTCAAGCTTATTAGCCAGAGTCAGGCAGGCGTTTTTTAGGCCTGAAAACGAAAAATTATAACCGTCGACCTTGGGGCTTGGGAGCTTATAGGTCACTTGTCCTTTTTGGGCTAATTTATCGATGATCGGACCTCCCGGATAGCCGAAATTCATGATCCGGGCAACCTTGTCAAAAGCTTCACCGATCGCATCATCTAAGGTCGTACCAAGGATCTTAAAGTCGTGATCGCTTTTCATGTAGACGAGCTCCGTATGCCCGCCTGAGACCACGAGGGCCAATAAGGGATATTCTAAAGGCTCGATGAGCTCATTGACAAAGATATGTCCTTTTAAATGATGTACCCCAATCAATGGTTTGTCATAAAAGAAAGCCAAGGACTTGGCGGCGATCGCCCCGATATGCAAAGAACCGATAAGACCTGGTCCGATCGTATAGGCGATGGCGCTTACTTCACTCATATCATGGCCCTTTAAAGCTTCTTTGATGATCGTCGAGATCTGTTCGACATGCATTCTTGAAGCGACCTCGGGAATTACCCCGCCAAAGCGGGCATGGACGTCAATTTGCGATGTGACGATCGACGTTTCGATCTCTAATTTTTCATTTAATAAAGCACAAGCTGTTTCATCGCAACTTGATTCAATCGCTAAAATCTTCTGCATCTAATCCTCCTATTGCCTTCGCCATTTCATAGGCATCTTCAAAGTTATCACTATAATATGACTCTCTTACACGCATTACTTCAAAACCATTGCGCTCATAAAGTTTAAGGGCCTTTTTATTTGAGGTGCGCACCTCTAAAGATAAGATCTCGCATTCCTTCTTAAGGGCCTCATAGATCGCCTTTTTTAAAAGACGATAGCCGATCCCTTGGCCCTGTTTTTCTCTTTTGGTAGCGATAATACTGATCTCAGCTCTTTCAAAAAGAACATTTAGACCTACGAAGCCATAGATCTCACCCTTATCTTCCACACAAAAAAACTCACTATAAGGATTTTCATTAAGCTCGTATATAAACTGTTCCTTTGACCAGGCATCGCTAAATAAATCTCTGGCTATTGCAGTGACCTCTTCTAAGTCACCAAGTTCCATCGGCCTGATCATTTTAAATAAGCGTTATTGTCCTTTAGATAGACCGGTGTCAAATGGTCGACATCTTCCACCCTTTCCCAAAGATCTCTTGTCAACAAGAAGTTCTCGGCAATGTCAAGTGGTGCACTCTCCCTTTGAAGGAGGTTGCTATCGCCAACGATCTGATAGTCAAGTGCGTCGATATCGCTTAATTCTTTGACGCAATCATTTAAGATGACGCGCTCTTTATCATATATCGCCACATAGGCTCGCTTGGCCCTGGCATCTAAAAGCACCATGGTATTTGGACGGCCTCCGGCATAAAGTCTTAAGGTCGAGATCGTGTAAAGCTTGACCTTAGACAATGAACATATCACCTTGCCCAAGGTCATAGCGATCCTCACGCCCGTATAAGAACCCGGTCCTTTCGCAATACAGATCGCATCGATATCAAAAGGCTTGATCTTTGCCTTTTCAAACAGGTCTTTGGTGCATGGCAAAAGCGCCTCGCTTTGGCCTTTAAAACACTCCTTGCTGTATTTAGCGAGGATCTTTTCATCATTCATCAATACGATCGTTAAGTACTTATAAGATGTATCGATACAAAGTGTCAACATTTCTCGATCTCCTTTATCAAAGCTTCGTATTCAGATCCTTTGGGGACAAATTCAAAAGAACGCTCATTATCACCTAAATTATCGATGTTGATCAAAAGGTATTCCTTTGGCAGGATATCTTTCAAATAGGCGCTCCATTCAATAAGCGTCACGCCCTCTTGGTCGTAAAAACACTCTTCAAAACCCAGGTCATAAGAATTGCCTTCTAATCGATAGGCATCGATATGATATAAAGTGAGGCGTCCCTCATAGATTTTTAAGATGTTGAAAGTAGGAGAATTGACGATCTCTTCGACACCTAGCCCTTTGGCGATACCTTTAGCGAGCGTAGTCTTGCCAGCTGATAGATCCCCTTCTAAACAAAGACACATGCCACCCTTTAAAAGCCGCCCAATCTTTTCTCCTAATAATATAGTTTCGTTTCTTGAATTACTGATCATATTTTTCACCTCGTTATTTTAGCACAAAAGAAGCCCACTTATCTGATTTAAGTCGCTCATCATAAGATAAATCAGACAGTTTCTTTTGATAATAGGCAATACACGAAAGATAGTCTTTCTGATTCGAATAGTAATAACTAAGCTCATAAAGTGGAAGACCAAGGGCATGTTTAGGGGTGTGAATTACACTAAAAGCTTGTGCGATAGCGTGGAAAAGATAATATCTTTTCTGATCCTTGTCATTTGCTAAGCGATGGATCTTTAAGATATAAGGACGTGCCTTCGACATCTTGCGATTGCCCAAAAGCCAATCATAAACAGATTCATAAGATTCTAAAAGAAAAGGATATTCGGGATCTAAAGAAAACTCTTGGGTCAACTCCCTAGCTAAATCCATGGCCCACAAAGCATTTAACAGATGACTGGACCTTTTTAATTGATCATCTAAACCTAACAGGCAGCCATCATCTTTATTAAACAGGATCTTGCGTCCTTTGTTTTTTCTTATTTCATATATATCCATATCTTTAGCTCCTATACAAAAAACCTCTCGCCCTAGGCAAGAGGTCAATTGATCGGCAACGTGCTTGATTCACCAATAAGGCTATGCTCGCCGAAGAAGTGCTTAACTTCTGGGTTCGAGATGGGACCAGGTGTGACCAC
>CALUVF010000123.1 GCA_944324155.1 uncultured Erysipelotrichaceae bacterium
TAATATAATCAAGATATATAAGAAAAAACAGTCTATTTTTAAAAATTTTTATGTGTTAAAATGATATTTGGGAGTGCTAGTCGCCAATAGGGCGATTTTTATTTTACCATCATATTTTTTTGATGCTGGGGTGTGACGCCAAGAGCTTTTTGATGCCATGAGGGTGTGCAAAAGCGATCGTTGCGATCGAGCCTTCAATACTTATAACGATGCCCTGGCCAAAAGAGTCATGGGTGACCTTGTCTCCCTTTTTTAGTTTAGGGGCCTTTAATGAAGGACTGTTTTCACGATATGAGGTCGCACCTAGAAAATTAGTTTCCTTTTTTGGCTTTGGCATACGGCTTGAAGTATGGTCACATAAATATTCCTCGTCGATCTCTTTGATAAAGCGCGAGGGCTGTTTGGCGGTTTGCGTGATGAAATTAAAACCGGTATTTTCTAAAAGATAGAGGTTCTTTTTAGCCCTGGTGTACGCCACATAAGCCAAGCGCCTTTCTTCTTCTAACCCTCTTTTACCATCTTCCAAGCTGCGCTCACTTGGAAAGACGCCATCGGACATGCCAGTGATGAGAACTGTCTTAAATTCTAAGCCCTTGGCAGCGTGGACAGTCATGAGGTTGACAGCCCTATTTTCACCATCGCTATCACGATCGGTATATAGCGAGACATTTTGAAGGTAAGAGTCAAGACCATTTTCTTCTTCACTTTCATATTCGCCCAGATCTGAAAGCAGGGCCATGACGTTTTCTTCTCTTTCGCTTTCGCGATTTTCTTCAAGCATCGCCTCATAGCCACTTTCGCGGTATATCCTTTTTCCTAAGGTCAAAAGATCTTCTTTATCTAAAAGGTCCCTCCACTTTTCAATAAGTCCGACAAAACCGGTGAGCTTAGGGCTCATCTTAGAAAACTTGCCGGCCTTTAAAAGTTCATACATGCTAAGACCAAGACCTTGGGCCTCTTCTTTGATCTGAGCGATAGTCTTTAGGCCGATCCCTCTTCTTGGCACATTGATGATGCGCTCTAAAGCCAGATCATCAGCGCTTATAAGCATGCGCAAGTAGCAAAGCATATCCTTGATCTCCGCACGCTCATAGAATCTGAGGCCGCCATAGATGATATAGGGGATCCTTAGATCCATCAAAGCTTTTTCGACGTTGCGTGAAAGGTAGTTAGAACGATATAAGACAGCTATTTCATCGTAATCCTCGCCTTTAGAATGCAGTTCATAGACCTTGCGGGCAATGAAGATTGCCTCTTCTTCGTCACTTGTAAAAGTAAAGTGATGGACCCTTTCGCCATCTTCACTTTTAGAAAAGAGGTCTTTCTTAACACGATTGGAATTGTTTTTGATAATGGAGTTGGCCGCACTTAAGATGTTGTTGGTGGAACGATAATTCTGATTCAAGATGATCGTCTTAGACTCGGGGAAGTCCCTTTCAAAATTCATGATGATCTTCACATCAGCCCCACGCCAAGTATAGATCGTTTGGTCGGGATCACCTACCACATAGAGGTGTTTATGATAAGAAGAGAGATCTTTGATAAGTTCATACTGCAAGTGGTCGATATCTTGAAACTCATCGACCAAAACATAGTGAAAGCGCCTGGCCCATTTCAATTTGATATTTTCAAAATCATTAAAAAGTTTGACAGTCCAAAGGATTAGATCATCAAAATCTAGAGCCTTTAATTCCTTTAAGCGCCTTTCATAAAACTCATAGATATCGGCCCTTTTTTCTTCAAAGACATCGAAGTTAGCCTGGATCTTGGCTTCCCAGGGCGATACCTTAAAAGTCTTATTGTTAGAGATATAACTAAGGGCACTGGCATAAGATATATCGTGACGATCGACATCAAGAGCCTTATAGGCCTCTTTGATGATGCTTTGCTGGTCGCTGGCATCAACGATCGTAAAGTTCCTAGGATAATTTAAAGCCTCGATATCCTCACGCAAGATGCGCACACAAAGTGAATGGATCGTCGAGATCCGCGTGCCGATCCCCTCGTCCCCTAACATGGTCTCAATTCTTTTTTTCATTTCATTGGCCGCTTTATTGGTAAAGGTGATGGCCAAGATCTGAGTGGGGAAAACTTTTTCTTCTTTGATCAAATATGCTACGCGCATCGTCAAAACCCTGGTCTTGCCACTGCCAGCACCAGCGATAATGCGCAAATAAGGACTATCATCAATAACAGCTGCTTTTTGAGCTTCGTTTAATAAACTTAAATCGATCACTTTAAAACCTCCGTCCCTCTATTCTATCAAAGTTAGGAGGTAAATTTCACTAACAGATATAATTATTCTTCCTGATCGATCATTTATGCTTTCTTATCTTCTTATAAACAAGAACAAAAGCCAAAGCTATGATAGCTATTATTATAAAGAATATGGTAAATAAATAGGTCTCGAACGTTTTATGATAACCATGGTCTACCTTCGCTAATTCAGTACTTTCAGCTAACTTAAACCCCAGTTCCCCTTCTGGTAGTCCATCTAGCTCCAAACTATAACCATCTGAATCTTTTTTAAAACCGAAATCATCTTCAATGAGATAGTAAGGGGTATTGATCTTTATCTCTAAACTCTCTAAATCCTGCCATACCTTGGCTGGTGATAATAGATAGCTATATTCATAAAGGGTCGGTTCATATTCTTGATTGATCCTTGGAAACAAGGGAGCTTCGATCGTATTTACTACCGTCTCACCTTTTTTAATCGCAATCTCGTATTCAAACCACCACATAGCACACGATTCATATTCATAGGTATTTAGTTCAATATAAGCAGCGCTTTTTTCATACGCATCGACACTTCTCCCGATATAAGACAAGAAATAATTAAACCAGTCGCGGTCATTGATATTAGGATCTATCTTTAAGCTCAAAGCGAATTCTTCTAAATCCATTTCCTTTAATTCCTTTAAAGCAGCCTTACCATCTGTCTTTTCATCGAGCTTCTTAAAGGTCCAATTAAAATCAAGATCTTCATCGCCGATGACAGCTAACTGTACATCTTTCAAATCCCTTGCAAAACCAAACTCTAACCTATCCTGATCCTTTGAAAAAGAAGAGAGATCGTTTGATAAAAAGAGGCTTCCTTTAGAGCTTGTCATTATATATGCATCGGCCTCATCATCTAATGTTAGTTCAAAAGAATAGATCCTGACTTTAGTATCTTTATTTAGATCATAGAGCTCATTTTCAAAGTAGTCATCACCAAGATGACTTAGATCTTGTTCTCTTTCAAAAACATTTGGTTCTCTGTCATAAGAAAAACGCAGGCTCTTTGCGATCTTTTCACCATCAAGAGAGACATTGTAACTGTCAAAATCAAGATCCTTTACATTCAAACTATCAGGGATATTTCCTAAAGGAAACATCAATCTGAGATTTAGATCCTCATCTCCCGAATTATAAAATGCATATTCGACTGATAGTTTAGATGGATATTCTTCTAAGCTGGCAAGATCTTTAAAATAGTCACTAAATTCCGGCACCTCAAAGGTCAGTTTCTCTTTTTGAACAAGCACTTCGACATCATCGGTATCAATGATCACTTCGCCGCTTTCATTACCTTCATAGACATAAAGAGCAGCATTAGCGCTTAATGAGACACTAGATGTAAACAAGATGAATAAGGCAACGATGATTTTGGCAAATCTTTTATGCATGGCAGTCTCCTTTTAATGATCAGATCGCTTTATCTACAAGT
The DNA here is from genome assembly GCA_944324155.1 of uncultured Erysipelotrichaceae bacterium. Taxonomy (GTDB): domain Bacteria; phylum Bacillota_I; class Bacilli_A; order Erysipelotrichales; family Erysipelotrichaceae; genus JAHHTG01. The sequence goes on from CALUVF010000123.1 coordinate 3,713, forward strand.
CTAGTATAACACAAAATACGCCCACAACCAGGCGGGCGCAAGAGATAAAAGACGCTTAATTATAAATATAGATTAGCGAAAGGTGCATCGTAATGATTCGTAGTAATAGAAAGATTTGGCCGTTTAGTTAATTATCATTTTTTATTGTCCTTAATATATATTCTCTCATTTCAATAGGACTATTCACCACAGCAACCTTTTTAATGGTGTCGAGCTTAGTTTTGTCTTTAAAGTTTTCTCCATAACCAAGAGCCACAAAATCAACTCTTGCTTTTTCGCTGGCTATCGCATCGTTTATAGCATCACCAAACATCACAGCTTCGCTTAAATCGTTACAACCGATATTATTTATACACTCTTTGATGAGATCACATTTTGAAGTTGTTCCATTTGAATCTAAAGCTACATAATCGATGTATTTCGAAAGTCCTGTAAGATCAAGAGTTTTAGATACCAGCGTATACTGTTTTAAAGTGGCAAGCGCAACTTTACATCCGGCATTTTTTATATCGTTTAAAGTTTCAATAATACCATCGAACACTTTTGCCTTTTGAATCCCAACTTTCATATAAGATTCTCGATACACTTTCGCCAGGTATTCAGCCTGTTCGATATCTACACCATAGTATTTGATAAATAAATCCTTGAGCGGAGGACCTAAAAATTGGTGTAACTCAGTATCGCTTAATTGTTTTAAATTTAATGTTTCCTGCATCATCTTTAAAGATGCGATAATGCTATCGCCTGAATCAATAAGCGTTCCATCTAAATCAAAAATATAATACTTATACATAATTAATATCTAAAATACGCAAAAGGATATAGATATATAAAAGCATCTATATCCTTTTGATCTAATTTTTAATTACTATGATTTAATACTTCCAGATCTTCATGGCATTCTTGTAAAAGATCTTCTCTTTATCTTCTTCGCTCAAATTATAGTAATCGAACTTTGTTATTTCGCTCTTTGGATACTTATATGGCCAATCGCTTCCATAGATCATTCTATCCGGGCCGAGCTCTTCCAACGCTTTTTCCATAACAGGAATCTCAACTTGACCTGCAGTATCAACATAAACATTTTTTAAATCTTTTACGCATTCAACACAGTCATATCCGAAATCGAGGTACCCGATATGCGCAAAGACAAAAGTAACATCTGAATGCCTTTTAGCAATCTCGGCCCATTGTTGAGGCAAAGCCAATGGGGCAGTCCCGGTATGAACTAATACGGGATAGCCATAAGGTGCTATTGCGTCCATGATTCCATCTAATGCTTTGTTATTGGAGGGGAAATACCCATGCTTCCATGAATGAAATTTAAATCCACGCATCCCTTTGTGTTTCATGCAACGATGTACTTCATCAATTGCGCCAGCTTCACGAGGGTTAATGTAAGCATATCCTACAATGCGATCAGGATACTTATCACAGGCCTCCATAACACGATCATTTAATTCCTTGACCGTTACACCATTTAAAATAGAAAGACCAGATTTTTCAACTCCAAATTCATCCATACTGGCAATCAGATCTTCGACAGTATAGTTTACTCCCTTAGAGTTCTTTCCCATGTGTACATGGTAATCATTGATCCTCAAAACAAACACCTCCTATAAAATGCCGATTAAAGCTAAAATCGTTCCGCCGATCAAAAGGCACATCATAAGAACAACTGGCGAAGCAACTTTCTTTCTAAGTAAGAAATACATAAATAACGTCAACAGAACTGGTAATAATCCTGGTAATAATCCATTGAGCGTTTCTTGAACAGAAATAGTAACATCGCCTGAAGTATAAGACCATGGAAGTGAGAGCGTAACATTTCCCGGAATAAAGCCACCAATGACGACAAATGCAGCAACTGAAGCAAGTTCAGTAACTTTTGACATTAAGCCGGATTCTTGAAGTTTTGTGACAACTTCAACACCCTCTTTATAGCCTTTAAATACACCAAGATATCTAACACCTAATGTAATGCAAGACATAACAATCAAGAAGAGAATTGGCCCAAGTACGCTGCCACCGAGTGCCAACCCACAGGCAATACCAGCAACGATAGGTCTAGCTGTACCATTGATCAAGCTGTCACCTAAAGCAGCCAAAGGACCCATTAAAGCGGTTTTGATG
>CALUVF010000124.1 GCA_944324155.1 uncultured Erysipelotrichaceae bacterium
ACAAGGATACTGCCATCACTTTGCGTTACAACTTCTTTTTTAATGCCTTGACCTTCAATAATGAAATGAATGCCATTTACGATATCGTCTTCTGATCTCTTATGGATATCAAGCGAACCATAGCTGACTTTTAACTTTAAATATGCAGTAACGGGATCGCTGACATCTTGTGAAAAGGTAACAACATCTTGAATTCCAACACCTGGCTCATACTTACCATCTGACCAAACGATGATACCTTTTCTTGTGCCGTTTTTCTTTTGTGCGCTGATTGTTAAGGTAGAATCAGGTGCTTCTTTCATCGATATCGTTAGATCATTGCCGCTTGCCTTAAAATCAACACCACTGATGTTAGCCTTAAAAGAGTAGTTATCTAAAACTTTGCTCGTATCAGTCAATGTGATCGTATATTCATTGCCATTCCACTCAAGTTCATAAGTTTTGGCGACATTTGCCGCTCTTTGCATAAAACTTGGGACTTTGGTATGTTCTTGAACGCTTTTTTCAATCTCTTCGTAATGTTGCAAAATTTGCGATCGCAGGGGATGGCCGGGCTTGATGATATCGAGCATTTGATCATAATTGCCTGTTGAAAGATGATTGAAATAAATGTCTCTTTCGCCATAAACAGTTTCCCATATCAATATCTGAGTGGCAACCGAATGAGAAAGTTTATCCATCGCTTTTTCATCAGCTACTTTCCAAGTTGTTGAAACTTTTCCAGTATAACCGTATTGCATGATCCGTCCGATGAATAAGCGGATATCATCTCCCGACAAGACACCGTTTGAGGGAATGTTGTTAAAGAAGTTCTCGTCATGCTCCACCAAGATATCGCCATCCTCTTGATAAGTGGAAGGTTCGATACAGTAAGCGACATTTCCGCTATATGACTCCATCGATCTGATGACGGTGGCTGGGAATGCTTTCATCGATTCCCCGTTGGCAAAATGCAGATCATCATAGCCCCATTGTCCATTATTGGTATCGCCAGAGCGTGGATATGAAATCGCATAAACACGAGATCTTCTGCCGACTTCAGCATTTATGTCAGCGGTGCTAATCCCAACAAAGGATGTTACACCGATCAAAGCAGCCATCATGAATATAAATGACTTCTTTAGTTTCTCTTTTATCATTAGTTTTCCTCCATTTCCAATAAAAAAACACACTCGAAAGTGTGCTTAGATAAAATTCATTTTTTATAGCTTTTAATAGTAGCCGATATAGATATTATAGGAAGTATCAGTGATCTTTTCTGACCAGATATAAACAGCGCTAAAGCCCTCGATATTCTTATAGCGGTCTAAGCGGCTTTTAATATCTCCTTTGATCGAATTTTTTTGAGCATTGGCACTGATGGGATTATCCCAACAGCCACTGGCATTTGGATCAACGCTTAGACCAATGCTTCTAGCATACTCATTAGCGTATGCGATATAAGGTGTTACATCAAAAGATACTTCTTCGATCACTTCAGGTTTTGTTTCCTCAATGACTTCTTCTTTGGGTAACTCTGAGGGTTTTTCTTCGATCGGCTTACTTTCGATCGGTTTTTCTTCCTTTTTTTCATCACTTGGCTTTTTATCACTAGCGACAAGATGGTTTTCTGTCTTGCCAGGTGTCTTGTTTACTGTCTTGTTTTGGCTTGTTTGAGATGATGAGGTAATATCTCTTTTTTCACTTTGAGCGCTTGTTTTGACCTCTTCTTGTGGTTTAGCTTTATCATCGCTATCTTTGATAACCACATCATCTAAAACATCCTCATCATCTTCTACCAAGACTGTTTCATTAAAGAATTTATCGCCATTTAAGATCTTCTCTTTTAGCTTACCGGCCGAAAGAAACAGATAGCTTGTTTCTTTACTTGTCTTTTTGTTCTGGATATCACAAGCCCATAAACCAAGCAGCAAACTTAGCACTAGTATCGTCATCATCAGTCTTTTCATATTCTTCACCTGCTTTCAAATTTAACTTAGCAGATAAGCTGTATTTTGACAAAGATGCGATTTATTTAACTAGATAGTTATAGTCTTAAAGTAAGTTATAAGCTAAGAGATGTTTATTTTTTCGGCTAGTTATAGTAAGTGCAAGTATTAAGGGGTTAGAGTGTGAGAAAGGGGAAATTTAGCGTGAATCTCTCTCATTTCTACTCCTTATGTGTTTGGCATAGTATTCTAAAGCCTTACAAACATAATCCTCCGTTTGTGATAGGGGTATGCTTTTGGGAATAAGACTTCTAACGCGATCTCCTCTTAAAACGATCCGCTCTTTTTGATTGGGTTTTTCTTCAGACATGATCGCTTGGATAACTTCGGTGGTGAGTTTTCCATCTTCAAAGAACCTTCGCATACGGATCGCTTGATCATGAGAGGGAGTTGCCTCATTCATATCGATCTCATCGACGATATCACGCTGGCAATCTTCATCAAGATAAGAAAGCTCGACAGCCGGGCGCATCTTGATCCGACCTTCATCGACGAATTCCAATAGCTCAGGAACAAGGTTAGTTAGGCGGATATAGCGTTGTATTTGAGTCTGACTTTCTCCAATTTGATTAGATAATTCATTTCTAGAATAATTTTGTCCCACTGGGACTAAATTTTCCTTAGAGGGTCTGCCAGCTTTCCTTTTCATCGCTTCAAGACGCATCTTATAGGCAAAAGCTTTCTCGCTTGGCAAGATCTGTGACCTTTGGAAATTACTTTCGACCATCAGGATCGTCGCTTCATCTTTATTAAGATCAACGACTTCACATCTTAAAGAATTAAAACCAGCAAGTTCGCTGGCTCTTTTTCTGCGATGTCCCGATATGAGTTCATAGCGACCATCTTCTTTTTGTCTGACAGTAGCTGGAGTAATAACTCCACGCTCTTTAATGCTTTCGATAAGTTCAAGCATGTCCTCGTCATCTTTTACTTTGAATGGGTGATCAGGGAAATCATCGATCTCGCTTAGCGGAATCTCTTTGATCTTGGAGAGTTTTTCATCATCACGCTGGATTTGTGTAGTAAAAAGATCATCGAACGTCTTTAGATGAAAGTCGCTCTTTCTTTCTGCCATCCGCTAACACCTCCTTTACAAAACTCTCATACGCTTTAGATACCGCACTTTGTGGCTCGTAGGCATAGATGCTTTTTCCCTTAGAAGATGTTTCAGCGGCTTTAACGCCGATCGGGATCATTGTCCGATAAAGTCTGATATGACTTGTGAAGTTTTCTTTTAGAGCATCGATCGTGCTTTTAGCAAGATTGGTGCGATGATCCACTAAAGTTAAAAGGATACCGTCGATCTTGAGATCAGGATTGATATACTTTTTAACTCGACTTATCGTCTGCAATAGTTGAGTCATGCCTCTGGCTGGCAAGTATTGCGCTTGCACGGGAATGATGACACTATCGGCTGCCGATAAAGCGTTGAGCGTAACCATGCCAAGCGAGGGCATACAATCAATAAGGATATAATCATAATATTTCTTTACATCATTAAGATATGTCCTTAAAGTTGTTTCTCTGCTCATTGCATTGACAAGATTAAACTCCATTGCTGATAGCTCTAAGTTGGCTCCTAATAAATCAACACCTTCTTCATGATGCAAGATGCCACTT
>CALUVF010000125.1 GCA_944324155.1 uncultured Erysipelotrichaceae bacterium
TACAAACGATGGACCTTCGACATAAAATTTGGAAATAAATACCCATTGTCCGGAAAAATCTTTAGGTTCTTTTTCGAAATTGTCACACTTTTCTTTATACTCAAAATAGTAATCTTTAAGACCTGAAACACTCATGATGACATCGGCATAAGAGTACTTGTCACTATTTAGGATCGTATTTAAAGAAGAGGAGTCAAAGAATCCACTTACTTTAAAAACGTGTTCGCCTAAGATGGAATATCGAGTAAAATCGTATTCATCATCATACGAAACTTCATACTGCATCTCCATTTCGTCGTTAAGTTTTGGTGGAATTTGTTTTGGTATCACGATATCATCAAAGTTTTCTCTGAAAATATGCTCTTCAAGCAATAGTTCATTTGACACGATGAGATCATTTGAATTTTTGATATTATTTCCCTCAGTGATATATGGTCCTATTTTTGATAAAGTATCGTCATCTAAAACTAAAATCAACGCTTCTTTTGACCCTTCATTAGTTCTTACTGCTTCTTGTAGTGTGATGATGATCTCGGCACTTGATACTTCTTCATAGTTCATCACTTCGTCAATGCCTTCAATGGTTTTGGTCATGGCATTAAAGTAAAAGCGTGAAGTTAGGGGAGAATGCCCAACGCCAGTAAAGAAAGTTCCTTCATCTTGCATATAGGCTGCTGAGCCATTGAGATTGTAGGTTATCGGGACGCTTAGAGATAATTCTTTTTCAAGGTCGTTTTCAGCCTTTCTTAGATCCCAGGCGGCAAAAAGGACGAAGGACATGACAAAGAGGATCGCTGCTCTTAAAAGGGTGCGATAGGGATTTTGCCTTAGATATCTTAAACCATAGCGAATCAGTTTCATCGTCCTACTCCTTGTGCATCAAGAGCACTTCTTTAACATTCAGACGCTTTAAGCGCCAATAGCTGATCACAAAGGCCAAGATGACTAAGAAAAGCCATATGCCAATTAGAAGCAGATAGTTTTCAAAGCCGAATTCCAGGTTAAATTTCTTCTGTAGAGACCCAGTAGCGGTATTGTCATAGAAGTGCACATTGTATTCACCCGATAAGATCTTCATGATCTGGTAAGAGAACTCGTTAGCGGCATAGGTCTTGGCAAAGACGGTGCTTGAATAGATCGCCAAAGCCAAGGGCGCGATCGAAACTAAGAGATATTCCAAAAAGAGTTCCAGGCCTAAAGATTTAGTCTTAGCGCCTAAAGAGTTTTTGATGGCGATCTCGTTTAAGCGTGAATTGATATTAAAGATGCATTCTAAAAAGAGGGTAATAAAGACTAAGATGATTAAAACGATCGTCAAAGTTTTAAAGATAAAGTCATTACTGTCGCTTAAAACTAAGGCATCGGCATATTCATCGATCCCACTGACATAGGTAAAGCTTTCACCTAATTCCTTGATTTTCGGGGTGTACTTTTCTAAAAGATCCTGCATGGCATCAAGTTTATCGACATTGGCAAGGATTGCACCATAAGAGCCAAGTTCACCAAGTGTGTGATTGGTGTTTTTGTCTAACTTTTTATCGGCTATGATCGTATCCATCGCTTTTTGCGAGATACAGATGTTGCGTGAGGTTATCTCATCGTCTTTTAGATCTTCATTAGCTTCCATTCCATCATGAAGACCAATGATCTCAAAGTCATAGACATTATCATCGACGCTTATTTTAAAGTGATCGCCGATCGCCAATTCCGTTTTAACGCCGTCTTCATTTATCAGATAGCTAAGATAAGGCACGATTGCCTTAAAAGAGCCGTTTTCTAGATCTTGAGCACTGAAACTCTCGCCTTTTGTAATTTTTAAAGTATCGGATTTAAGATCGCTGAAGTCGCTTACATTTACCCCAATGAGATAGGGTTTAAAAAAGTTTTGGCTATGATCTAGGCCAAAGCGCGAATAAGTCTTGATCGCATCTTTGATATAACCAAGTCTTTTATCGCCATCATCAAAGGGTAGGCTGGAAAAACGGATCATAGGTTTATAATCGTCAGGGGCATCAAAATAAGATTGATCGATGAGAGGAAGACCAAGACAAGAGTAGCCATCATCAAAGAAGGCACAGGTTGAAATACTTTCATGGTAGAGGTAGGACTCTAAAGAGACATAATTGATCGCTTCTTCTTTTTTAAGATCATTATAGAGATCTTCATAGGCCTTTAAGGTCTTAGCTCTTTCATCGTCATCTAAAGCGTAATTATAATTGTTGATATTGCCGCTTATATAGAAAAACAAGTCGGTGTCAGCGCTTAGCATATCTGACAATTGGGTATTGGCGACATTCATCATGCTCGATGCAAACAAAAGGAATGCCATGACAAAGGTGATGGCCATTTCTAAGCCAATCTTTAGTTTGTGGTGAAATATATACTTAAAGATATATTTCATAGGTGGCTCCTTTATCGCTAATATATTGAACTATATGTAAAAAGCTTAATTGATAAATTAATTATAGCATTTTATCGAGCTTTTAAAAAGTTTTGGCGTTTATATAATTATGTGGTGCTTCAGGGGGTATATGATATAATGATGCCGGTGATTTTTCATGAAGTTATTTAAAGATATCCGTTTTTATCTCTTGATTATATTTACGGCGCTTTGTGTTTTGGCGGTATGGCAGTTTGCCAAGACGGTTTTGCCGCTTAAATTTTTGATCTTAGTGATCCTCGTCTTTTTATTTCTCATTACCTTCTTTGCGGCTTTGTGCTATCAAAGAGGCAAGTTTTTTAGGGTTGTTGGCATTATTTTGACCGTTGTGTTTATCGGCATCGGATCTTATGGCAATGTCTTATTGTCACACACCAGCGACGTACTTACAAAGATCACGACAAGCGGAGCGACGATCGATTATACGGTCTTGACCCTTAATAAAAATGTAAAGGGTGAAGTAAAGGAAGATGAAGCTGATCTTAGTGCCTATAAGAATATGAGTTTTGGGATCATGGAACTTGGAAATACGACCCATAATCGCGATGTCGTTGAAGATGTCCGCAAAGCTGTAGGAAATGAGGTCGCCTTTACTTCTTATCATTCCATCTTGGAGGCTTCTGAAGCCCTCTTTGGCGGGGAAGTCGATGTGCTTGTGATGAATGAAAATATCAAAGACATGTTTGAAGAGGACATGGAAGAAGAAACGACTGATCTGGCACATTTTACCTATGAACTTGAGGGTGATACGACACGCTTGGCAGCCGAAGTTACAAGCGAGCCCTTTATCATTTATATCTCTGGTATCGATACTTATGGTGAGATCACGACTCAATCACGTAGCGACGTCAATAAATTGATGCTGGTAAACCCGATCTCCAAGAAGATATTGCTTATTGATATACCGCGTGATTACTATGTCGCTCAACCCTGCCAATACGGGCAAGAGGATAAATTGACCCACGCTGGCTATTATGGCACGGACTGTTCGATCGATACGCTTGAAGACTTTTTAGGGATCGAGGTCAACTATTATGCCAAGGTCAACTTTACTTCGATCGTTGAGATCGTCGACGCCTTAGGCGGTATTGAGGTCGATTCGCCCTATGAGTTTGATACCCATAAGGCGGCAGCCGGCTATCACTTTGAAAAGGGCATCAACCATTTAGATGGTATGGAGGCTTTGATGTTTTCAAGGGAGCGTTATGCCTTTGAAGATGGCGATAATGCCAGAGTTCGCAACCAGACTCTGGTTTTAGAGGCCATCATCAATAAGGTCATCTCCCCCAGTATCATCACTAACTATATGAACTTCATGGACGTCATGGCTGATACGATCCAAACCAACCTCAACGAAGAAGAGATCTACAGTTTAATTGAGATGCAGTTAAATGATATGGCAAGCTGGGATATTGACTCTTATGCTTTAGAGGGTTATGGCGCAACGCTTTATTCGCCATTAAACGGTTTTGACTCTTGGGTCATGGAGCCAGATATGGAGACAGTGGAAGAAGCCAAAGAACTCATTGACGATTTCATGTCCAATATTTATTAAGATGAACTATAAATTAGTTAATGATACCCTTTTGATCGATATTCGATCAATTAAAGATAAGACAATTGGCGATCTTTTAGGTCGCCTTTTTAAACATTCCAAAAAGGTGCGCTATAAGATCTTAAATGAAAAGCTTTTAAAGATCGATGGTCAAGATGTTTTAAAGAATACTCAAATCAAAGGCCACACCCTATCTTTAAAGATCTATTTTGAAAACTATGAGAAAAAAGATACAGATCTTAAGATCGTCTATGAAGATGAGCTCTTTTTGATCATCGATAAGCCCAAAGGAATGATCGTCCATGGTGAAAGTAATTGTCTTAACTCTTTGGTACAGGATTATTTTAGTGAAGCTTTTCCCGTTTCAAGACTTGATAAAGAGACGGATGGGCTTATTATGTATGTCAAAAGTCCCTTGTTTTTGGGGGAGTGTTCTAAAATGGTCGAAGAAAAGGCAATCCAAAGGATCTATTTAGCGATGGTCAAGGGTGAAGTTAAAGGCAACTTTGTGATCGATAAGCCGATCGGCAAAGACCGCCACGACGCTAAAAAAAGACGGATCGCTAAAAATGGTCTTAGGGCCGTTACTAGGGTCGAGACCCTTGAAAGTCACAAGGATCATTCACTTTTAAAATGTGAATTAGAAACCGGGCGTACCCATCAGATCCGGGTCCATTTACAAAGTATCGGCCATGCGATCTTAAATGATGAGCTCTATGGCGAGCCGTCAAAGCTCTTTAAAGGCATGGGGCTTAGGGCCTATGGACTTATTTTTTATCACCCCTTAAAGGAAGAAGTCATAAAGGTCTTTAAAGAAGCTTCTTTTTAAAGTAGGCGGATTGTTTGCGAAGCTCTTTGTCAAGATATCTAAAAGATGTCTTTTCAACCAGCGTCTTTTGATCGCTGAAAAGGTTGGTGCCAAAGCCAAGTCTTTCGCCTTCGATCTTAAAGCCTAAGGCTGCAAGAGTCGTGGGGAAGTAGTCAAAGGGTGTGAACTGGCGGTTTAAAGGTTTTTGAGGCTTGATGGCAGCATTTAAGTAGGTGTTAAAGATCGTGCGCTCATACCTTTTATCATAGGTGCAAGAGATGTACTCTTGGGCCATCGAGGTGTGGTCGCCTGTGATCAAAACGACGGTGTCATCATAGAAATTCTGAGCTTTGAGCCAGGCGACGAAATCCGCGACCTTAGTGGCATTTAAGGCAATGATGTTAGAAAGCCTTTCAGGATATACCTCTTTATAATCTTTGCCCTTATAGCCTTTAGGGTGGTGGGTATCGACCGTCAAAAGCGAGATGAAAAAAGGCTCATCTTTTTGGCTGGCCTTTAGGATCTCTTCTTTGGCAAAGGCAAAAAGTTTGTCATCTTCAAAACCCCAAAAGACGTGATAGTCCTTTTCGATATAAGCGTTTTTAACGGCATAGGGATAATCGAAGATGAGATCGTTGGCATGCGAGTCAAAATAAAATTTGCGGCCGCCAAAATAGGCGTTAGAGCCAATGATAAATTCTTCAAAATAGCCCTCTTTTTTTAAAATGTCGCCTAAGGTCACGGCTCCTTTTAAAAAGGGCATGCCGTCTTTAAAACGCTTGGCGTTTAAAGGCACTAATAAGGGGATGCCAGAAGTTTCGGCGATAATGCCACCAGTCGTCCAGCCAGTCCCGGCAATAACTTTCGCCCCGCCCAATTTCTCAGTACTTGAAAAGTGCGTATTTTCAAAAGCCAGCTCGCTTAGACCTTTGATGAGATCGTCGTGATAATTGCCACCGTTTTCTTTAGAAGAATAGGTGTTTTCTAAAGATTCGACATAGATGATGATGAGATTCTTTTTCTTTTCAGGGCTTTTGATTAAAACGCTCTTAGGATCGACATAATGGCGCTCATAAAGATCGCTGTGCCGAAAGAGATTGATGATAAAAGACCAAAGTCCGATCACTTGGCCACTGTAGATCGTAGCTAAGACTAAGATCAAAGACACTATAAATGATGTAAAGGGTGTATAAATTAGGATAATGAATAGTAAGACTGCCAAGATCAAGGCCTTAAAAAGGCATAGTCTTAGCCAATCAAAGATAAATTCTGTATTGGTCCCTTCAAGTGGGACCTTTAAGTGAAAGATGATCTGCTCAAAACACGATAAGCCAAAATAGCCGACCGCCCAACGCGCAGAAAAGATCATAAGAAAGCTCAGCAATAAGAGAAAGAAATATAGGATCTGCATGGATAATATCATATCACTTTAAAAGGTAAGAGAAAGTAAAAAACTTCTTCAATTATTGATTGATAATCTTAGTTTTAACCCCTTTAATATGTATAAATCATATCTTCTAAAATCATGTAAATGAAAGAAAAAAGGAAACCGTAACACTTATAGTTAATGGGTTGTGGTATGATAGAAAACATGAAAGAAATTAAGACTAACGCCATGCGCCGTTTAGATCAGGCGCATATCAAATATGAAACATTATATTACGATATTGAAGATGAAAAGTTCAGCGCCACAGCCATTTCTGATGAGTTAGGGGTTGATTACGCCTCATCTTTTAAGACTCTGGCCTTAAAACATGGCCACGACCTCTACCTTTTGGTCATCTCCGCCAACCGTTCCCTCGATCTTAAAAAGAGCGCTAAAGCTGTAGGGGTCAAGGATCTTGAGATGATCAGGGTCAAAGATCTTTTAAAAGAAGTCGGTTTTGAAAGAGGCAATGTCTCGCCTTTAGGGGTGATCAAAAAACACCAGGTCTATTTTGACAAGGAATGTTTAAGACATGATAAGATCATCATCTCAGGTGCCAAAAAGGGCATCAGCTTAAGGGTCGATCGCGGCGAACTTTTAGAATTTTTAAAGGCAAAAGTAGGAGATTTAGTGAATGATTAAAAATGTCTTATTAGATCTTGATGGGACCTTGCTTAAGATGGACAACAAGGCTTTTATTGACTACTATTTCAAGCTTTTATGCAAGAAGATGGCGGGTTATGGCTATGTGCCGGAAGAATTAGTGAAAGCGATCTGGCTTGCGACGATGGAAGTTTTGAAAAATGATGGCACGATGACCAATCGTGAGCGCTTTTTCTTGAATTTTAACGAACTCATGAAGGGCAAGCTCCACGATACGCCCGAAAATGTTGAAAAGACCTTCGATGCCTTTTATGAAAAGGAATTTGATGAGGCTAAAGTGATGGTCAAAAGAGATGGCGAAAGTCATGACTTTGTAAAGTATTTAAAGGATAAGGGCTATAATGTCATCATCGCCACAAGCCCCGTTTTCCCGCTTGTCGCCGTTAAAAGGCGCCTTTCATGGATCGGCTTTGACGAAAAAGACTTCAGCTTAGTCACGACCTATGAAAACAGCTGCCACTCCAAGCCTAATCCCGAATACTATAAGGACATTTTAAAAGGCCTTGATCTAAATAAAGACGAGTGTCTGATGGTCGGCAATGACCTTAATGATGACATCTATCCCGCTAAAAGTGTGGGCATGAAGACCTTTTATCTTGATACCTATCCGATCGGCGATGATGAGGATTACAAAGGGCCAAGGGGAAACTTTAAAGATCTGAAGGTTTTTCTTGAAAGTGATGTCCATTAAAAATGTAAAAAAACGGTAATATTTTTGTAACATTTTAGGCATAAAAACTTTGTCCAAAATATCACAATATTATTGTATTTAGTTGGTGAATAGATTATAATCAATGAGCAAGAAGGAGGAATATAAAGTGAAAAAATTTCTTGCTGTATTATTAACAGTTTTGATGAGTATTTCATTAGTTGCCTGTGGTGGTGATACTACTGGTGATGATAGTACTCAAGGCGGAGACGAAACTCAAACCGTTAAAATGGGTCTTGGTGTTTCAAGCACTGTTTCTGGTAATGGCGTTGACGCTGACCATGAATCTGGTAAGTTTGAACAAGACGCTACTTACGCTTTAGTTGTCTTTGATGCAGAAGGCAAGATTACTAACGTTAAGTTAAACGTTGCTCAAAACTCAGTTACTTGGGACGGTACAGGTGTTGCGACAGCTGGTACTCAACCTTCTAAGTTCGAAAGAGATGACGACTACGGTATGCGTGGTGCTTCTCCAATCGAAGCTGAATGGGATGAACAAACTCGTGCTTTTGAAGAATACGTTATCGGTAAGACCGTTGACGAAGTCAAAGGTATGGAACTTGACACTGAAAACCACAGCGGACCAGTTGATCTAACATCTAGCTGCACGATCTCAGTTGTTGAATTCATCAATGCGATCGTTAATGCTGCTGAAAACACAGTTGAAGTTACTGGTGCTACCAACTTCGGTTTAGCTAGCATCGTTAACCCAGAATCAACAGCTAATGCCAGCGCTGATAGCGACGGTACTGCTCAATACGACACAACTATTGCAGCTGTTGCAACAGATGCTGATGGCAAGATCGTCGGTGCTAAAGTTGATGTTGCTCAACAATCAGTTAAGTTTGACACTACTGGTGCTTTAGTTGGTGCTTTAGAAGATGTTGATCTTCGTTCTAAAGTAGTTAAGAAAGAAGACTATGGTATGAAGGAAACTTCAGCTAATATGGGCAACATCGAAGGCGGCGGTGAATGGTACGAACAAGCTGCTGCTTATGAAGCATACTTAGTTGGTAAGACAGCTGATGAAGTAACAGGTATGGAACTTGATGCTGAAAACCACAACGGTCCAGTTGATCTAGCTACAAGCTGCACGATGAGTGTTGTTGACTTAAACGCTGCTGTTGTTAAGGCTGTTGGTAACGCAACTGCTGAAGACGCTCAATAATTTAAGTCTTAAATCTTAAAGCTTTAAAAAGATCCCTTCGGGGGTCTTTTATTATGCTTGCCCTGGGTATCTGTTTTTTGATATATTTTAAAGGCGTCAAAGGAGGACGAAATGAAAAAGTTATTTGTAAGTTTATTAGTTATGATGATGTTCATGTTAGGGGCCTGTTCAAGTGATGATGATGCGATAAATGAGATGCCGCTAGAGGATATCATGGATAGTCTGTATGCGGATTTTAGCGAAGAAGAGCTCCCGATGTTTGGGGAGTATGTGGAAGTTAATGCCGATAATGTCAATTGGTATCTGGGTTTAAATGAATGCGACTTTAAGGAAGCTTTAGCCAACGAACCACTGATCGGCTCGATCGCCCATTCGGCTGTTTTAGTAAGAGGCAATGAGGGTCAGGATATGGAAGCTTTAAAGGAAGAGATCAGGGCTAATCTCAATACCAATAAGTGGATCTGTGTCGGGATCGATAGTGAAGATCTAGTCACAGAGATCCGTGGCAATGTCCTTTTGGTGATTATTGATGCAGAGGGCAGGGCGCAAAAGATGGTCGAGGTCTTCAAGAGCCTTTAATGGTCTTTTCAAGCGTTACCTTCATCTTTTATTTTTTAGTTATCGTCATTTTCTTATATGCCTTAGCTAAAGGGGCATATAAGAATGGCGTTTTACTTGTGGCGTCACTATTCTTTTACTTTTATGGTGAAGGCATAATGACGCT
>CALUVF010000126.1 GCA_944324155.1 uncultured Erysipelotrichaceae bacterium
GGCTTAGACAAGGTCAAGGAGCGTATCTTAGAATATTTAGCCGTCAAACAGATGACCCATTCCTTAAAAAGCCCGATCATTTGTCTGGTCGGTCCACCTGGTGTGGGCAAGACATCTTTAGCCAAGTCGGTGGCTAGAGCCTTAGGGCGCAAATTCGTCAAGATGTCATTGGGTGGCGTGCGTGATGAGGCTGAAATACGAGGTCATCGCCGCACCTATCTCGGGGCTTTGCCCGGGCGTGTGATCCAAGGAATGAAAAAAGCCGGCGTGATCAACCCCGTCTTTTTGATCGACGAGCTTGACAAAATGGCTTCAGACTATAAGGGTGACCCTTCCAGCGCTATGCTAGAGGTATTGGATCCTGAACAAAACGCTATGTTTTCCGATCATTACCTCGAAGAGCCCTATGATCTTAGTGACGTCCTCTTTATTGCTACGGCTAACTACATCGAAAATATCCCTTCGGCTCTCAAAGACCGTTTAGAGATCATTAATCTAAGTTCCTATACGGAGCTTGAAAAGCTTGAGATTGCTAAGCGTCATCTTATTAAAAAACAGCTAGAGGCCAATGGTTTAAAAGCTTCACAGTTTAATTTAAGCGAAGAGATGATCTTATACCTCATTCGTCATTACACCAGAGAAGCTGGGGTAAGACAATTAGAAAGAGTGATCGGATCACTATGCCGCAAGAGCGTTTTAGCGATCTTGGCTAACGGCAAAAAGAAGGTCACGATCAATAAAAAATTGATTCACGAGTGGTTAGGGGCTGAGATGTTTGAATATGGCGCCAAAGAAAAGGAGAATCAGGTCGGTGTAGTAACGGGCTTGGCTTATACGAGCTTTGGTGGCGATATCCTTTCGATCGAAGTCAATTACTTTGAGGGTAACGGTAAATTTATCGTTACCGGTCAGCTTGGTGATGTCATGAAAGAATCGACGCGTATCGCCCTTGACTATATCAAGGCCAATGCCGCTAAATACCACATTGACCCGAAATTCTTTGAGACTCACGATATACAC
Source organism: uncultured Erysipelotrichaceae bacterium (assembly GCA_944324155.1). Lineage (GTDB taxonomy): Bacteria > Bacillota_I > Bacilli_A > Erysipelotrichales > Erysipelotrichaceae > JAHHTG01. Next base: position 1,021 of record CALUVF010000126.1, read on the forward strand.
ATTCACGTCCCCGAAGGCGCGGTACCAAAAGATGGTCCCAGCGCTGGGGTGACCTTAACGACCGCCATTGTTTCAGCTATCACCAATACTCCGGTCTTTGCTGATTTAGCGATGACAGGCGAGGTGACTTTACGTGGCAATGTCTTAGCGATCGGCGGGCTCAAAGAAAAATCGCTGGCTGCCCATCGCGCCGGCATCTCGACGATTTTGTTACCCAAAACCAATAAAAAAGATCTCGATGAGGTTCCCGCTAGCGTCAAAGAGGATATCAAATTTATTGCAGTCGATAATGTCGATGCGGTCTTGCGCCACGCTCTTATCAAGCCATGATCAAGTATCTAAAAGCCGCTACAAGATTTGAGGATTATCCCACATCGTCTTTAGAAATGGTCATCTGCGGCCGCTCTAATGCCGGCAAGTCCAGCTTTATCAACGCTCTTTTTAATCAAAAGATCGCCTATGTGGGTAAAACGCCCGGCAAGACGCGCCTTATCAATTTCTTTGAGACGGATCCTGGCTATACCTTGGCTGATGTGCCAGGTTATGGCTATGCGAAGATCTCTAAAAAAGAATTACTGCGTTTTGGTGAGATGATGGAAGAATATTTCAAAAAGCGGGCTTGTCTCAAGCTGGTAGTCCTTGTGATCGATATTCGCCGCACTCCGAATGATGATGACCTTGCCATGCTTGAGGTGGCAAAAGATCGCGGTTTAGAGATCCTCATCATCGCCAACAAGGCTGACAAGGTCAATCAAAGTGATCGGATCAAAAACACCAGGCGGATTGCAGAAGGATTCGCTCTTGACATAGATGATGTGATCGCTTTTTCATCGCTTAAGAAAAAGCCGCTTGATAAAGTAAGCGCTGCGATCATGCAAAAACTTGGCTTGCAATAAGTCAGAAGATTTTTGTATAATACTTCTAACAGCTAAGACAAGAAGAAAGACTGGGCTTGTGACATAAAGAGAGACCTTGGCAAGCTGAAAAAGGTCCGTAAAGTCTAGATGATGAGTCGTCTTTAAGCTGAATGGTCGAAAACAGTAGATCGTTCCGTTCTTCGCGTTAAGAAGTTTGAGGTAGTCTTTAAGACTATAAAATAAGGTGGTAACACGTCTATAAAGTCGTCCTTTGGGGCGGCTTTTTTGTGTTTAGGAGGTTATGATGTTAGAAGATAAGTATGATGCGAAAAAAGTTGAAGATGGCAAATATGATACATGGCTAAAAAACGGCTATTTTGAAAGTGGAGATAAGTCTAAAGAGGCCTATTGTATCGTTATCCCACCACCCAATGTAACGGGTAAATTGCATTTAGGTCACGCCATGGATAACACGAACCAAGACCTCATCTGTCGCTATATGCGCCTAAGAGGTAAAGATGTCTTATGGGTACCGGGTATGGATCATGCCGGTATCGCTACCCAAGCCAAGGTTGACGAAAGACTTAAAAAAGAAGGTATCTCACGCTATGATCTGGGAAGAGAGGAATTTTTAAAAAGAGCTTGGCAGTGGAAAGATGAGTATGCCTCTTTTATCCACGACCAGTGGAAGAAACTGGGTATCTCGGTCGATTATCGCAAGGAGCGCTTTACACTTGACGAAGGTCTATCAAAAGCCGTTGCCAAGGTCTTTGTGACCTATTACAAGGAGGGTCTCATCTATCAGGATTACCGCATCATCAACTGGGATCCGGAGGCTAAGACCGCTTTAAGCAATATCGAAGTAATCCACAAAGATGTCAAAGGGGCAATGTATTACTTTAAATATCAGGTCTTAGATTCTGATGAAAGCTTTATTGTCGCTACAACGCGTCCCGAGACGATGTTTGGTGATGTCTGCGTCGTCGTTCACCCCGATGATGAGCGCTATAAGCACTTGATTGGCAAATATTGTATCAATCCGGCCAATGGTGATAAGCTTTTGATTATCGCTGATGAATACATCGATATCGAATTTGGGACCGGAGCGATGAAATGTACACCAGCCCATGACCCCAACGACTATGAGATCGCTAAGCGACATAATTTAGAAATGCGCATCTGTATGAAGGAAGATGCGACAATGAACGAGCTTGCCGGGGAATTTGCCGGGATGGATCGCTTTAAGTGCCGTGAAGCACTTACCAAAAAGATCGAAAGTGAAGGCAATCTTGTAAAGATCGAAGAGATCACTCATAGCGTCGGGCACTCGGAAAGAACTGGCGTAATGGTCGAACCATATCTTTCAAAACAGTGGTTTGTCAAAATGAAACCGCTGGCCATGGACGTCATCAAGGCTCAAGAAAAAGAAGCGACCAAGATCAACTTCTATCCCAAACGCTTTGAAAAGACCTTCTTGCAATGGCTAGAAAATATTGAGGCCTGGTGCATTTCACGCCAGCTCTGGTGGGGACACCGCATACCAGTTTGGTACCATAAAAAGACGGGGGCGATCTATTGTGAAGAAGAAGCGCCTAAAGATATCGAAAACTATGTTCAAGATGAAGATGTCTTAGATACGTGGTTTTCAAGTGCCCTTTGGCCATTTTCAACCTTAGGCTGGCCAGAAGAGAGTGAAGATCTAAAACGCTATTTCCCAACTTCTTGTATGGTAACAGGCTATGACATCATCTTTTTCTGGGTCGCGCGCATGGCCTTCAGTGCCCGCCATTTTATGCATGACGTTCCATTTAAGGATTGTCTGATCCATGGTCTGATACGTGATGAAAAAGGACGCAAGATGTCCAAATCTTTAGGAAACGGCATCGACCCGATTGAAGTGATCGATGAATATGGTTGTGATGCCTTGCGCTTATTCTTGCTTACGAATTCGACACCGGGTCTTGACTTCAATTTCTCCAAGACCAAGATCGAGGCAGCTTGGAATTTCCTCAATAAGTTTTATAATGCCTCGCGCTTTGTCCTCATGCACAAAAAAGAGGATTTTACAAGTGACATCGCACCTTATTCAAAGGTCGATCACTATATCCTCGCACGCCTTAACTACATCATCAAACAGACCCAAAAGAATCTCGATCGCTATGAATTTGCGATCGCTGGCAACGAGCTCATCGATTTTATCTGGAATGATTTCTGCTCTAACTACATTGAATTTGCCAAACCGATCTTAAACGGCGATGACGAAAAGGCCAAAGAAGCAACGCGTCATACTCTTTTATATGTTTTAGAAGTGATCACCCGCCTTTTAAATCCTTTTGTACCATTTATTGCCGAAGAGATCTATGGCGAGATTCATTCTAAAGAAGTTTCAGTCAACACGGCGCTTTGGCCCGAAGTATTTGAAGGGGTCGATGAGACAAAGGCTAAAGAAGTTGAAGAGATGATCGAGATCATCAAAAAGGTTCGCGAATTAAAGAGCACTAACGATTTAAAACCGTCTTCCCTCTTGCATGCCCGTTTAAAAGACACTTTCGATTTTGATGAAACCTGCCTCAATATCTTAAAACGCTTAATAAAACTTGAATTCGTCTCTGAACTAAGTGGTGAAACGATGATCATTGCCTTAAGCAAGGGCAGTCTGGAGCTTTTGATGGACGAGGTCAGCGATAAAGAAGCGACGATCCAAAAACTTAGGGCCGATCTCAAACATTACGAAAGCGAGATTAAGCGTTCTAAAGGAATCCTGTCCAATGAAAACTTCTTAAAGAAGGCACCTAAGGATAAGGTGGATAGTGAAAAAGAAAAACTTGAAAAGTATGAGTCGTCATATCAGGCGATTTTAGAAAAGTTAAAGGAGTTAGGCTAATGGGCAAGATCAAAAAAGGGTTGGCGGTCGCCTCTTTTGTCACAGGGGCCTCAGCCTTATATCTTTACAGTGCAAAAAACATCATTCAAAAATTAGCCAAGATCGATTCATCCTATCAAAAGATCAAGATCATTGATCTTTTAAAGAGCGAAGAATTACAAAAGGTCTATCTTGAAAAGACCAAAGCCGATATTGCCTGGTTTAAGGAAGTTATGCCGCAAAAGGTCAAACTGACTTCTTTTGATGGCCTCAAGCTTTGCGCCTATGAAGTAAGGCGTTTTAAAGAGCGCCCTTATGTCATCTTGGTACATGGTTATAACAGCGATGCCCTTTCGCTTTTAAACAGCGCCCATGAATTTTATAAGCGCAACTATAACCTTCTTATGATCGATCAAAGAGGGTGGGGCGAAAGCGAAGGCGAGATCTGCACCTTTGGCTTTAAGGAGTCATTAGACCTTGTGAAGTGGATCGAATACCTTTTAAAGAATACTTCTAATGACATTGGCTTATATGGTGTCAGCATGGGGGCCAGTACGATCCTTAAGACCTTGAGCTATAAACTAGATCCAAGAGTGCGCTTTGCGATCTTAGAAGGGCCTTATTGCTCATTTAGATCGCTTTTAGAAAAACGCTTGAAGACGAGTCTTATGACCCCGGCCTTATCGCACTACAACTATGAGCTCATGGGCTTTGAATTAGATGAGTTAGATCTTCAAAAAGCGGTAAAAGAAAATAATGTCCCAACCCTTTTTATTCACGCCGATAAAGACAGCGTCGTCGATATTTCTAACACACAGGATCTCTTTGCCGCCAACAAGGGATTAAAGGAGCTCTATGTCCTTGATTCCGATGTCCATGCCTATGGCATGCTTTTGAAGGGGTACTTCGAAAGGATCGATGAATTCTTAGATCACTACTTATTTTAAGGGCTTTTGAGCCCTTTTTTGGAAAATGTTGGCGTTTACATTTTCTCTAAGAGATTTCGTGCTATAATTTAAAAAGTTAAATAAGGAGGAAGATATGAGCACTAAATACGTTTATATGTTTAGTGAGGGTAACGGAACAATGCGTGAGTTG
>CALUVF010000127.1 GCA_944324155.1 uncultured Erysipelotrichaceae bacterium
CTATGAAACCACTACCAGACGTTCTCTGCCCTATTCTTGGATCGAAGAGAACGGACATAAGATAAGATCGCGACTTTTGATCCCCTGTGATTTTTTAGGAGCGATCGATGAAGTATATTTTAGGAGATGAAGCTTATGAGTGAAAAAACTTTAAAACCTAAACGCAAGGTCGATAAAGTTAAGGTCGGAGCGATCGTTGTCTCAGTGATCGTGGCAATCGGCTTTATCGGTCTGATTGTCGGCTTAGTCATCATGTTTAATATGTTGTCATCAAAGCCTGATGTAAAAGTGGAAGATTTTGTCAATGAACAGTCTTCGATCATCTATGACCGAAATGACGAGGTGATTGCCGAGATCGGCTATGTCAAAAGAACGAATATCACCTATGAAGATCTGCCCAACGTCGTGGTCGATGCCTTTGTAGCGACCGAAGATTCGCGTTTCTTCACGCATCCGGGTTTCGATATATCGCGTTTTACAAAAGCAATCATCGAAAACCTCAGCTCGATGAGCTTTTCACAAGGCGGCAGTACCTTTACGATGCAGCTTATCAAAAACACCTACTTCGTCAATGATGAAACCGGACAAGGTGCTCAAAAAGAGGTTGAACGCAAGGTTCAGGAAATTGCCATGTCTTTTGAGGTCGAGGATCTCTTAAGCAAAAAAGTCATCTTAGAGTCTTATTTGAATAAGCTTTATTTCGGTGGCGAAGGAAATATCCGTGGTATTGAAAAGGCCTCTAATTATTATTTCGGTAAAAGCGTGCGCGATCTAAACCTTAATGAAGCAGCTTTCTTGGCTGGTGTCATCAACGCTCCTTACACCTACGATCCCCACAACAGTATCGAAAACGCCAATGAGCGTAAGAATACTGTCTTATATCTCATGAATCGTCATGGCTATATCAGCGACGAAGAATACGAACTGGCTGTCAAAGTCCGAGTCGAAGACCTTTTAAATGATCAAAGCGATGGCAAAGATGGGGAAAACGAAGAATTCAAATATCAAGCCTATCTCGATGCCGTTATCAACGAAGTGATCGAAGAGACGGGTTATGATCCTTCTACTACTCCTATGAAGATCTACACCAATATGGATCAAGATCTGCAGGAATTGATCGATGGTATCCAAAGGGGCGAACATGGCATTACCTATCCCAATGACCTCATTGAGATCGCCTCGGCCGTTGTCAACAACCACACCGGTGCAGTCGTTGGGATCTTGGGCGGACGCAATTATGCCGATGGTGGAGCTTTGATGCTCAATCATGCCACCCAACAGATCAAACAGCCCGGCTCCAGCATCAAAGTCATGCTGGATTACGCCTTGGCCTTTGAAAATCTTGGCTGGGCCACAAGCCATGTGGTCGATGATAAGAAGGTAACGATCGATGGCAATGTAACGATTGGTAACTCCGATGGCGTATACAATGGTCAGATGCGGCTTCTTGATGCGATCGGTTTCTCTAAAAACACCCCGGCTGCGCAAGCCTTGCAAGAAGTGGTCAATCAAAAAGGAAGAGCTTATGTCATTGACTATTTAAATAAATTGGGCTTTGATGTCGATGAAGACGAATTCAACCTGCAATATAGTTTCGGTGGCTCGACTTTTGAAGTCACTTGTCTGCAACTAGCCAGCGCCCAGTCCACGCTCTTTAACGGCGGAACACATGTTGAACCGCACACCGTTAAGCGCATTGAATTTATGGACGGCCGTGATGCGATCGAGATCGAAAGTGAATCGACCAAGGCTTTAAGCGAAGAAGCGGCCTATCTAGCGACCGAAGCTTTGCGCAATAACGTCAATGGACCTTATTATTATATGTATGTCCTAAGAGATTCCTATCAGACCTTTGCCAAGACTGGAACATCGGACTGGGGCGACAGCGGTCTGGCTTATGGAATTCCTGTAGGTTCAGCAAAAGACTCGTGGATGATCGCTTCATCTTCCGAATATACCTGTGCGACATGGTTAGGTTATGAGCAAGCTATCAAGGGCAAGAATACCTACTTAAATATGAATATCATCAATATGAATATCACAGGGCGCGTCAATAACCTCTTATTAGATCAAACAGTGGAATCCTTTGGCACCCCGCCTAATGTCGCAAGGCCAAGTGGTATAACTTCCATCACTCATATTTTGGCGACCTGGCCCTATGCTTCGCCGATCGATGGCATGGACAGCAAGTATATCACAACAGGTCTTATCAAATCTTCTTCGGCTCGCCTTGTATCACCCGAAACCGCTGAGATCGCCTCACTGAGTGGAGACATCAAAGCAGTTATCGAAGGAACGCTCTCGCCTAGTGTGACGATCACCTGGCCCACCTATCCCGACGCTTCAAAACTGAAGGTCGCTGATAGTAAAGGAAAGCTCTTTGATTATTCTTGGGTCTTTGGGCCAGTACAATATAAAGCTGATATTTCGATCAATGGAGGAAGTGCTACAACGGTCTCAAGCTCCAAAGAAAGCAATACCTTTACGATCAATGCCTCACCAGGTGACACTGTCCAGGTCTGCGGCTACTACGCTTATGAAAACACCAAGGTCAACTCCGGCAGATCCAATTCTTCCTGTGTATCCCTGAGAGTCGAAGATCAAAGCGTAAGCATTCAAGTTCCTGCCAAAACTTCTGATCTGAATACAGTTCAAAGTTTCGTGAATTTAATTGAACAATATGGTGGTTATGTTCCACCAATTAGCGAAACTGTCGCACCAGATCCATCGCTAATAAACCAATACTCAATCACAAAAGGCGGCAACGAGGTCAATGGCCAAAGCTTGACCTTGACGACTAATGAGATCAAAAATTCTACTTGGGTAATCACAAAATATATCGCTAATCAAGAATCGGGTACTTAGGTACCCTTTTCTTTTGGGTAAAAGAAAAGACCTCTTAGAGGTCTGCTTCTTTGATGAATCCGACAATATTGATATTGATCGCATCAGGCTTAATGAGGGTCATATCATAGATATTTTTATAGATGCTTTTTTGAAGATCACTGCATACCCTGGCGATGTCGGCGTCCTGCAATAAGCGGACATTAAGTCCTAAGATCAGGCGTCCGTCTTTAAACTTCAAGTTGACCATATCCTGTTCCTTTTTAGCGGCATAGATCCCCTCTTGTTTAGAAGCTGTAATGAATGCTACATCTTTGATCGCATCGACGTTGATATTGGTAATTCCTAAGTCGGATTCAACATTTAAATTGATATATTCGTGAGCCATTTTAATCCCTCCTTTTTACATTATACTAGAATCTTAAGCCTTTAGGATATTTATTTTTAAGTTCGCCCTTGCTGGCCTTTGAAAAACCTAGTGAAAGGTCCTGGTAGGTCAAAAGATAAAACCCGTCACTCACGTCCTTAAAAAGGCTCAGACCTTGACGATATTTGAGATATTCATCAAGGCTTAAATCGATGACCTTTTTAAAATAAGGCCTTAAAGAATTAGCCCGATAAAGACTGTGACTAGGATAAAAGATGCCTTTTTTGATCGTACCAACTTCAATGCCAGGGCGCAAGAGGCCTTTTGAAATACTAGGAAGTGGCGATAAACTCAAATAATAATAGTCATGATATAAATATAAATAATATTTATTTAAACCAAGGTTTTCATAAACGAAGTTTTCGACAAGCTTATGACGCGTCTCCTTCATGTAAGAGATTTTTTTATCACCATCTTTTTTTACCTTCATAAGGGCAACAAACTGCCCTTCGGTATGATCTAAAGGTGAAAAACGCAAAAGCTTCGCACTTTCTAGATCTTTATATTTTAGACCACGATGACAATGATCAATAGTGGTGTCTAAAAGCGTAACACCCTCATGCCTTTTAAGAAACTCTAGGACATTCATTTCGTTTTCTTCGATGGCATAGGTACAGGTACTATAAACAAGATACCCGCCATCTTTTAAAAGATCCAAAGCCTTATCTAAAAGCTCACTTTGCAGTTTAGAGAGCTTATTGATGTTGTTTAAAGAATAATTCTTTAAGATCGAGGGATCTTTGCGTATCATGCCCTCACCCGAACAAGGCGCATCTAATAAAACATAATCCGCTTGATCTTTAAATTCTTTGGCTAGATCATCACATGAAAGAGATGTGATCATAGCACTTAGCCCCAGGCGTTCAAGATTTGATAAAAGGACCTTCGCTCTTTTAAAGTCATGCTCATTGCTGATCAAGGTCCCAGTATCAGCTAAGATATTTAAAAGATCAATGCTCTTTCCGCCAGGCGCAGCGCACATATCGATGACAAGGCTCCCCTTTTTAGGTGACAAGACCTTAGCGGGCATCGTGGCACTTAATTCTTGAGGATAAATCAATCCAAGATCATAGGCCATGGTTTTGCCGATATTATCGTGTTCATAATAGTAAACCATATTATTGAGCGCACTTTTTTCGATCTTAAAATCAATGAGAGTCTTGATCTTTTCTTCAGATGCCTTGTTGGTATTAAAAAAGATCGTTTTGATCGGCTCCTTTTTTAAAAGCTCTTTAAAAGTTTCAAATTCGCTTCCCAAATAAGTCTTTAAGCGATCATAAAATAAAGTATCCACCAGTTAACCTTCTTCTTGCCTTCATGACATCTTCTTCTAATTGCTTGCTCAGATCCTCTTTGGAATCAAATCTTTGGCAAGGACGTAAATATGACAATAAATATAGGCGCACTTCTTTTTGATAGATCTCTTGATCAAAATCTAAGATATGTGCTTCGATCGTCAGATCATTATTAGCGGCGATCGTTGGATTATTTCCGATATTGACAAGAGCGGGATATAGACAATCATCGACCTTGGAATAGGCCAGATAGACCCCTTCTTTTGGCAATAAGACCTCTTCATCGATTGCCAGATTGATCGTCGGGAAACCGAGTTTATGCCCGATGCGCTTGCCATGCACTACCCTTCCGCCAATAAAGTACTTATAGCCCAAAAGTTTATTCACTAGTTCGATCTCACCGTTTATAAGAGCTTTTTTGATGCGAGTCGACGAAATTTTTTGCTTCTCAAAGACAACTTCTGGTATCACATAGACATCAAAAGGAGCCTCTTTTTTTAAACTATCGGCATCGCCCTGGCCTTTTTGGCCATAATGAAAATCAAAACCACAGACTAAAGCACTGAGCTTTAATTTAGATATGACATCTCTTAAGAAGAGCTCAGGTTCAAGTTTTGCGAAATCTTCATCAAAATTGATGACATAACAAATATCGACTCCTAGACTTGCGATCACCAAAAGGCGTTCTGCGAATTTCTGCAAGTGTTTAGTCTTTTGTTTCATTAAGATGTCGTTGGGGTCAGGTGAAAAAGTTATGAGGCTATTTTTGAGTCCTCTTTTTTCAGCGACTTTTTGACTTTTTTTAACGAGCTCTTGATGGCCTTTATGAAGACCGTCAAAGTAGCCGATCACGGAAACCGTAGGCTCGTTTATTTCTTTGATATCACGCCAATCTAAGTATTTAACTTCCATTAAAATAAACCTCTTACACACTTATATTCCCGATCTTTAAGCCTTCTATAGATCGCCAAAGCCTTTTTTTCGTGGCTTAATAAGATCTCTTCTTCTTTGGCATCAATAAAGTAATGTTTGCCATCTAAGATCATCTTGGGATCTTCGACTTCGATCGTTTCATATTCTTGACTTAAGACCTCATAGGGGCTATGACTTTGATACACGCCTTTTAGGACATCTTCAAGATCATCGCAATCTTCAAGTCTTACCTTGCCAAGCATCACTCTTTCAAGATCTGAAATCACGCCAATGAGCCCAAGTTTAGCTAAAACATCACGGGCCAAAGCTCTGATATAGGTACCCGAAGAGACCGTCACCTCAAATTTGAAAGTATCTTCATAAACCTTTAAAAGCCGGATCTTAGAGATGTGGATAGGTCTTGGTTTTAATTCGACTTCTTCATTGTTTCTTTGGTATTCATAAAGCTTTTTACCATTGACCTTGATAGCACTAGTTAAAGGTGGAATCTGGTATGAATCACCCAAAAAACTATTTAAACAGGTTTCGATCTTTTCAAAGTCAGGCATCTGACATTCCCTTTCTTCAATGATCTCACCCTCGATGTCTTCACTTGTGGTCCTTAGGCCTAATTTAACGGTTGCAATATAGGTTTTGTCATGGCCAACCAGAAACTGGTTGAGCTTGCAGGCCTTGCCAATCAAAACGACCATCACACCGCTGGCTAAGGGATCTAAGGTCCCAGTATGCCCGATGGCACGTGTCTTAAAGACCGGGCGTAAAGATTGACAGAGTTTAAAAGAAGTAATGCCCTTAGGCTTTTTGATATATAAACAAGTATCCATAAGCTTTATCATTATACAAAAATAAAGGGTGGTTTCCCACCCCATTAAGACTATTTACGTAAGCCTAAACGTTTAACAAGTTCACGATAACGGTTGACGTCCGTTCTCTTTAAGTAGTTCATGAAATTCTTACGCTTACCGACCATCTTTAAAAGACCGCGATTTGAATGGAAGTCTTTCTTGTGGACTTTTAAGTGCTCCGTAAGATTGTTGATCTGATGAGTAAGTAAAGCTACTTGAACTTCAACACTACCCGTATCACCCTCAAAGCGGGCATACTCTTTAACGATCGCTTGTTTTTGTTCCTTTGTTAACATTCTAAAATTCTCCTTTTCTTTTTTCCTTTTGTTCCGGGTCAAGGGTCGGAGAATCCCCTAACTCAGCACAAAAGCTCTATTATATTAGCAGATTTCTTGCCTATATGACAAGCCAAAAATGCGTAATTTTAGGTATTTCCGATATATTACAGGATCATTTTTAAAAGCTTTTGAGATGGAATAAAAAAGAGCGCTCATCTTTTAGTTCTGATGCGCAAAAAGCGCTATAATACAAGCGGAGGATTTAGAAATGATCAGTTTTATCGGAACCGGTGTCATGGGGGCACCAATGGTTAGAAACTTACTTAAAAAAGGATTTGAAGTTAAGGTCTATAACCGCACCTTTCAAAAAGCCCGAGTCTTAGAAAAAGACGGGGCTAAAGCTTTTGAAAACTTAGAGGATTGTGTAAGGGACAGCGATGTGATCATCACGATGGTAGGCTATCCAAGCGATGTTGAAGAATGTTATAAAAAGATCATGCCACTCGCCAAAAAGGGCGCTATCCTGATCGATATGACGACCTCTTCCCCCTCGCTTGCTGTTGATTTAGCTAAAAAAGCGGAAGAGTTTAGTCTAGAAATGTTAGATGCCCCGGTATCAGGCGGCGACATTGGCGCGATTAAGGGTGAACTGACGATCATGGCTGGTGGCGAGATGAAAACTTTTGAAAAGGTCAAGGACATCTTTAATGCC
>CALUVF010000128.1 GCA_944324155.1 uncultured Erysipelotrichaceae bacterium
AAGAGGTCGCAGTCTATGGCGATGGCGGCAATGATCTAGAAATGCTTAAGATGTTTGAAAATTCCTATGCCCCAAGTGATGCCAAAGAAGAGGCCAAAGAATGCGCCAAATATATATTAGGCCCCTATGGTGAATATAGTGTGGCCAAACATTTGATCAAAACAGTAAAGGAGAATTAGTATGAATGCAACATTAGCGATTTTAGCAGCCGGCATGGGCTCAAGATATGGCGGCTTAAAACAAGTTGACAGCGTTGGATTAAACGGTGAGGCGATCATTGATTTCACGATCTATGATGCCCTTAAGGCCGGTGTAGACCGCGTCGTTTTCATCATACGCAAGGAACATCACGAATTATTTAAAGAAAACTTTGGTGATAAGATCGCCAAATTCGTTAAAGTAGATTATGCTTTCCAAGATATTAATGATCTTCCTGAAGGTGTCGAAGTGCCAAGTGAGCGTACTAAGCCCTGGGGTACTACGCACGCCCTATTGGCGTGCCGCGACATCATCAAAGATGAACCTTTCATCATATGCAATGCCGATGACTTCTATGGCCGCAGTGCCTTTGAAAAGGTTGTGTCCTTCTTTAAAGAGTCAAAAGATGAAAACGAATATGCCGCTTGTGCCTATAAAGTAGAAAATACCCTTTCAGACAACGGCAGCGTGACACGTGGTATGTGTGAAGTAAAAGATGGCTATCTAAGCAATATCAAAGAGTGCTACAACATTCAAAAAGAAGGCGATGACATCATCTATGAAGAAAATGAAAAGAAGTTATCATGGCCTAAAGGAGTGGGGGTTTCGATGAATTTCTGGGGCTTTAAACCCAGTGTCTTTAAGAAACTTGAAAAGATCTTTGAAAGTGATATCAAAGAAGGGATCAAAACAAACCCCTTAAAATATGAGGCTCTTCTTCCTAACCACATCGGCGAGCTCATAAAAAATGACGAGGCAAAAGTCAGGGTCCTTGTGAGCGACGATGTCTGGTTTGGTGTGACCTATAAGGAAGACAAGCCCAAAGTCATGGAAGAGATCGCTAAACTTCAAAGTAACGGCACCTATCCCGTAAAACTTTGGGAGAAATAAATGGCAGAAATTATTTTGGCCAGTGGCTCGCCTCGCCGCAGGGAGCTTTTAAATATGTTGGGCTTAAAGTTTGAAGTGATCAGCGCAGATATTGATGAAGATATCAGTGGCTATGAAGATCTTGAAGAAGCGATCTCAGATCTCTCTTTTAAAAAGGCTTATGCCGTTTTTAAAGATCACAAGGATAAGGTCGTCATCGGGGCTGATACTATCGTTTCGATCGATGGCGAAGTTTTGGGAAAACCGCATGATGAAGCCCACTCTAAAGAAATGCTCAAAAAGTTAAGTGGGCGTTTTCACGATGTGATCACAGCGGTCTCGATCATCTCTAAAAAGGAGTCTGAAACCTTTGCCGTAACTTCTAAAGTGCAGTTTTTTAAGCTCAGCGACAAAGATATCGACGACTACATCAAGACCAAAGAAGGGCTTGATAAGGCCGGAGCTTATGCGATCCAAGGCGAGGGTGCCAAGTATATCAAAGGCATTATTGGTGATTATTATGCCATTATGGGCTTGCCAGTTGGCGAACTTTATCATAGAATAAATAAGTACCTTTAAAAAAGATGCCGGTATGGTATAGTGGTAACACAGATCCATGGTAAGGATCAGCGCTCAGTTCAATTCTGGGTACCGGCACCACTTTTGAGGCTTATACGACCTTATGAAGGGTCGTTTTTTTATAGAAGCATCTTACAAAAAGAAAAAAGCCTTAAGTAAACTTATGGAGGGTTTTCAAAAAATATGGGAAATTCATTCGAGTTCCATTAACTTCCATAGTTAACAGGATACGAATACCCATCTTTTATGATATAAATCTAACTATTATAACCCCACTAGAAATTATATTGCCTTTTTATAAAAACTGTTTTGATCTAAGACCTCGACTCTTTCGAGGTTTTTATCTTCGGTATTGACCTTATAGACGATGTCGCTGATTGCGGCGATGTCCTTATTGTGGGTGACGACGATCACGCACTTGTTTAGATCATGAGCCAGGTGTTTAAAAAGCTCCACGATCTTATCAGAGGTATCGGTGTCAAGATTGCCCGTCGGCTCATCAGCCAAAATGATCTGGGGGTCACAGGAAAGGGCGCGGGCAATAGCGATCCTTTGAATTTCCCCGCCTGATAATTTTGAGATAGGGCGCTTGCATTTGGACTTATCGATGCCGACATCTTTCAAAAGCTCATAGATCTTTTCTTTCTGATATTTTTTCTTCGCGATATCAAGGGCGAGCTCGATGTTTTCAAGGGCTCCTAAATAGGTGATGAGGTTATAGTTTTGAAAGATGAAGCCGACATCATTTTGATGGTAAGAATCAACATTCTTGAAAATGTCTCTATCATCTAAAAGGATCTGGCCTTTCTTGGGCTTGTCGAGCGCCCCTAAAAGCGATAAGAGGGTCGTCTTGCCAGAACCCGATTCTCCCACGATCGTATAAAAGATGCCGTTTTCAAAAGTAACGCTTAGATCTTTAAAGATATAGCGTGTGCTGTCTCCATCTTGATAGTAATATTCGAGGTCTAATACTTTAAGTGTCATGGCTTTTCTTGCTCCTATTCTCTTAAAAGATCGATGATCTTCTTTTTCTTCACCGTGATAAAGCTTATGATGCTGACAATGATCACAAGCCCTATAACGAGCGCTCCGATATAGACAAAGGCATTCAGATCGATATTATCTAAAACTGAGCCCACTTTCTTTTCAACATCTTCAAAATACAAAAGTTCTCCCGTCGCTACGCGCTTTAGATCGTTTTGGATCGCAATGCTTCTTTCAAACATCTTCTGCACTAAAGCAGAAATGACCAAGGCATCAAGCACAAAGCCGATGACAAGGACTATAAGGGCAATAAGGATATTTTCAAAGAGATACTGTTTAAATTGTCTAAAGCGCCCTTCGCCCATCGATCTTCGAATCATAAGCTCTTTTTGGCGACCTTTTAAAATATTGTAGCTAAAGATGAGATATAGAAGCACACACAAGATAACGATAAAGATGATCGATGAATCAAGATTTCTTCTTAATGCAGTAAAAGGTTCTAAGATATGATCGATATCGTTTT
>CALUVF010000129.1 GCA_944324155.1 uncultured Erysipelotrichaceae bacterium
GTCAACGCGCTTTAAAAAGCGGTCGAATTCTTCTTCTTTGATCTTAGGGCCATGGGCATTGAGATCTGTCTCCTTGCGTCCGGAGATCTTGATATTGATGCGGGTATGACCATCGATTTGGGTAAACATTGGTCTGATGAAGGGATAGTTTTTAAAAAAGGTCAAAAAGTAATCCCTGGTAAAGCCGCCCAAAAAACCGATCGTCGTTGAGGGTATCATGAGATTGTTCAAAACGATCGAGACATTGACACCCTTCCCGCCGGCATCAAAGCGCTCGTTTTCCAGACGATTGATCTCGCCGAGCTTAATGTCTTCGTTTAAAGTCAGGTAATAATCCAAAGATGGATTGACTGTACACGTATAGATCATATTGTCATTATACCATTACTTTCTGAGATTGGCGTCATATTCCTTATTCAGCATATCTAAAACCTTGGCGTGCAATGGTTCGACTTCTTGAACACTTAAGGTCTTGTCGAAGGATTCATAAGTGAGGCTCAAAGCGATCGACTTATAGCCCTTTTTGATATGTTCACCTCGATAGACATCGAAGACCTCGATCTTTGAAAGCAGCTTGCCGCCAGCTTTCTTGATCTGTTTTTTAAGATCGATGGCCTTAACATCTTCTTTGACAATGATTGCGATGTCGCGCGAGATGCTTGGGAAACGATTGATGAGAGGCGCTTTAGTCTTGCTGCCCTTAGCTTTTGATAAAAGCTCTAGATCAATCTCAAGATAAAAGACATCGCCAAGCTTTGAGCCTTCTAAAAGTGCGGGGTGAAGCTTTCCAAGATAGCCGAGCGTCTTTCCTTCAAAGGTGATCTTAGCACCTTGATAGGGGTGCAGATGCAAGGTATCATCTTCATTCGCATCGATCGTATAGCGACCGTATTCAAAGCCCAGTTCGCTCATCAAAAGCTCAAAGATTCCCTTTAAGACATAAAAATCCGAGGTAAGTTCATATTTAAGAAGCTTTGAGCGTTCTTTAACGCCGTTTAAGATGATAGCCAAACGCTCGGTGGGTGTTTTATCTTTGGCATATACAGCTGATATCTCAAAAAGGGCGACATCTTTATTGTCGTGATCGCGATTATAGTTAAGTGTTTCTAAAAGGGAATTTAGTAAGCCGGTGCGGATATATTTGCGATCATCAGAAAGTGGTGAAGCTAGGGCGATTGCTTCGCCATAAGAATAGAAGGTGTCATTTTTCTTTCTTTCATCGACCAGAGTATAGCTGATCGTCTCATTTAAGCCCTGGGCCCTTAAGATTTCGCGAACTTTGCGCCTCATACTTTGGTGGGGGGTCAATTCTCCACACGTCGCTTCCATCAAAGGCAATGTTGCCTCAAGATTGTCATAACCCAAAAGGCGAATGACCTCTTCGTCGAGATCTTCGGCGATCTTTATATCGTTGGTGCGATAAGACGGGATATGACATGTAATGACATCACCTTTGACTTCGGGCTTGAAGTCTAAGCGCCTAAAGACATCGACCACCTCATCTAAGCGGTATTCTTTGCCGATAACGGCATTTAAGTGCGTGATACTTTCGCTTACCGTATAGGGCTCATAAGCACTTTTTCCCCACTCCACAGTTTCTTCAAAGCCGCTGGCATCGGCATATTCGATCAAGAGCTCAACCGCTCGATCCATCGCTTTTTTCTGAGCTAAGGGGTCTAAACCTTTGGCAAAGCGCAAGGCCGCTTCGGTCTGAAGACCTAGGCGATTGGCACTTTGACGCACGCGAGCGTGATCAAAGAGCGCACACTCAATGATAATACCAGGTGTATCGTCTAAGATCTTGGTGTTTTCTCCACCCATGATCCCAGCGATACCGGCTGGTTTATTATCTGAAGTGATCATAAGATCACCTTTTTGGATCTTATAGGTCACACCATCTAAGGCCTCATATTCGCCCTCATAGTCATCAATGACAGTGATCTCCCTATTTTCGTTAGTCCTGATGTCATAAAAGTGCATCGGCTGTCCTGTCTCTAACATGACGAGATTAGAGATATCGATGACATTATTGATCGATTTAACGCCGCTTGATGTGAGGAATTCTTTCATCCAAAAGGGCGATGGTTTGATCGTGACATGATTGACGACCTTCGCTAAGAAATGCGGACAATTCGAACTTTTAGAAACAAGGGTAAAATGGCCTTTTTCCCCGATATCGCTCTTATTATCATATTCCGGCAAATGACAAGGACGGTCCAAAATGGCCGCCATCTCTTTGGCCATTGCGTGCATCGCTAAGGCGTCGGAACGATTAGCCGTAAGGCCGATGTCTAAGATCGTATCCTTATATCCTAAACGTTTCAGGATATCTGTATCGCCGACCTTAAATTCATCGCCCAATTCTTCGATCCCATTAAGCGAGGGTGAGTCATCGCTTAAAAGATTTGCACTGACTCCAAGCTCTAATAGTGAACAAAGCATGCCGTTAGACTCGACCCCTCTGATCTTAGATGCCTTGATCTCGATTTCAGGAAGTTTAGCACCGACCTTGGCACAGATGACCTTGATACCCTTGCGGCAATTGGGGGCACCACAGACGATGTCTAAAATTTCATCGCCGATATCGACCTTTGTGATGTGCAAATGATCGCTGTCAGGGTGGTCGTGACATTCTTTGACTTCGCCGACCACAAGTCCGCTGGCGTCTCCTAAATGTTCAACGCC
>CALUVF010000130.1 GCA_944324155.1 uncultured Erysipelotrichaceae bacterium
ATCTAAGCAAGCTCAAGTTTGAATATGTGAGCTATATCTATAAGCCCGGCAGCGATTATAGTGACAAGGTGATGAAATTAAGTGCGAGCTACAAGTTAGAAAATACCGATCTTATCTTGCAAAGCACGCTATTAAAAGACGAGGTGGCCTATAAAGACCTCAGTTCCCTTATGCCCTATCTTTTCGCAATCTTAGTGATCGGTCTTATTTTGATCGTTGCCTTACGTCTTGTAAATATCAAGCGCATCAAAAAAGAAAGCACTGGTATGTCAAGGGCACTTTATGCCCCATATAAATATGTACTTGTCAAAATGCTTATATTGTATTTTGCGAATCTCTTTGTGATCATGATAACGGCCTATCCTTTAGCTGATTTATTGAACATCACCGAATTAAATGTAATCAGCGTATTTGGGGTGAGCTTTTTAATTATGGCATTGGCTTTGGGTATCGAAATGATCTTAGTGGGGACAAAGTATGATCAGAGTTGAGGGATTAAAGAAAAGTTTTAATGATGGGCTCATCTTTTTAAACACTTCTTTGAAGATCTCAGATGCTGGGCTATATGTCATAATGGGGCCATCGGGAAGTGGGAAATCGACTCTTTTAAATATCTTGGCCAAGACCGAAAAGTTTGATGCAGGACAAGTAGAAGTAAGGGGAAGGACAAGCTTTATCCTTCAAAGCTACGAACTTATCGATGAGCTAAATGTCTATGACAACATCTTTCTTTTTAGTGAGCCCGATAAACAAAGCTTAGAATGGATCAAAAAGTTGGGCCTAGAACCTTTACTAAAAAGAAATGTCAAAGAATTATCAGGCGGTCAAAGACAAAGGGTTGGGATCATCAGGGCCTTAAATCTTGATCCCGATATCATCTTTTGCGATGAACCCCTAGAAGCCCTTGATGTCCACAACAAGAAGATCGTCGTTGAGCTTTTAAAAGAACTCTCTAAAGAAAAGATCGTACTGATGGTGACGCATGATGAAAAATTGGCTAAAGAATACGCTGATGTCATCTATCTTCTTAAAGACCATAAGATTAATAAGGTCAAGGATTTGAACATCAAGCGACCTTTAAAAGATACAAAAAAGAGTGTCTTATTTGATGCGGGCAAGGTCATAAACGAAGTCTTTAAAAAGTACAACATTATTTATATGGCTACCATGAGCCTCATCACTTTGATGTGTGTGCTACTTTTAGGTTTTAGTGAAGACCTGTTTGTGATGAAGGAGTCTTCTTATTTAAATAAAGATGTCTATTATCTAAGCACCAAAAGTGAAGAGATACTTGAAAACTATGACCTTAAGATGATCATACCCTTTAAATTGCTTGAAAGTAAGGGCAAAGAGTATAGCGCCAGCATCTATCCCCTAGATGGCGATGATCTTAAAAACGAAGGACTAGGAGTCATCATCAATGAGAACTTAGCCCAAGAAGCCGGCCTTAAAAAGGGTGATGAAGTGGGCTTGAGCTATGATATTTTCGGACAAAAGAAAAGCCTCAATGCAGAGATCATAGATGTGATCTTAGAAGATGGCACCTATATCTTTAGCGTTTACTATGATCTTGATAACTATCTGGAATACTTTAAAAACGAAGAGATCACTAGTACCTTTAATGCGTATGACTACTTTTTAAATTTTGGCAGTGTCTATGAATACCATTACCCTTATGAGGATTATGAAGATCTATCATTAAGATTAAAAAGCCTTGATAAAGATATAGAGATCACGCAACCCTTATATGATGAAAGAGCTAAGATCAAAAAAGAGGGGGCTATATATCGCCTTATCTTTGTCCTGGCTCTGGCTTTTATGGGCTTATTATGTGTTATGGGTGAAGCTATCTATCTTGGCATCTTAAATAAGAGCTTTAAAAGAATCTCGGCGATCTTTGTAAGCCTGGGCCAAGACTTAAAGATGCTTAAAAAAGCTTATACGGCCCAAAAAAGAAAGAGTGTATTTTCTTCTTTAGGGCTATCTTTGATCATAGCACTTATCTTGATCTCGATTTTAAAGCTTGGAAAGCTGACCCTTTGGTTTATGATAGCTCTTTTCACAATTTTATCTTTATTCTATTTAATCATGAGTCTAATCTTTAAGAGGACCTTAAAAAGCGAAGAACTGGCTAAAAGCCTTAAAGATAATTAAGGAAATTCTTTTCTGATGATCTTTAAGACCTCTTTCTCATCTTGGATCGCAGCCTCTAAATAGCGGGCTCTTGCTAGGATTTTTTTAACGATGGGCCCACGATACCCCAAAGCTAAGATATCGCGTCCGCCAAGGTGCGGGCGATCTTTAAATTCTTCATATATCTTTAAAGACTTTTTAGCCCAAAGGATATAATCATCTATCATTTCATCGCTATAATAGTTTGACTTTCGCCCTTTAATATCACAAAGCGCTAATAATAAGAGGTCTTTGGGATATTTAAACTTATCTAAAAGACGAATGATCTTAGCGTCTTTGGACTTATCCTTATACATATTTAAGACGTCCATATGAAGGGCGATAGCTTTTTGGACGTATTTTATGAGGTATTTTTCATTAGTGAATCTTTCAAGTGCCTCTTTAGCGATCGCTTGTCCTATGATCGTGTGTCTTTGACCTTGAGAGATCTTGCCGATGTCATGAAAAAGGGCAGCATACATAAAATAGCGAGGCATCATAGCCAGATCTTTATACTTTGCAGCTTCTTCCACCACTAACATCACATGATCAAAGGCGTCTTCATCATGGTAGGTTTTGGCTTGTTCTAAGCCGATCATTTTTTCAAGCTCAGGATAAAAAAAGGATAACTGCTTCATGTCTTTTAGGGCATAGAAATAAGAGGCGGGACTAAGTCCTAAAAGGGCTTTATCGGTCTCGGTCAAGACGCGCTCCTTGGCTAAAAAAGAGAGGTCGATCTTTTTAGATAAGTCAATCGTTTCTTTAGCGATCTTAAAATCAAGGGTTGCACTAAAGCGCGCTGCCCTTAAGACTCTTAGGGGATCTTCAGGAAAGGTCATATCATTTATATGTCGGATCTCTTTATTTTCAAGATCTTTAAGTCCATTAAAGTGATCGATGATTTCTTTAGTTAAGACGTCCATCATTAGGGCATTGATGGTAAAATCGCGTCTTAAAGAAGAGGCATAGGTGCCAATGTAGGGATCGACATCAATGCGGAAGTCATTATGTTTGACGCCGATCTTTTTTTCTTTGCGGGGAAGGGCGATATCGATGCGATGATAGCGTAAAGAGTAGATGCCAAAGCTCTTGCCTAAAAGGTCATAGTTCGTATAATTGCTCAAGATCGCTTCAAGTTTTTCAGAGCTTAGGCCATGGACCTCGATGTCGATGTCCTTAGACTCTCTTTTAAGCAAAAGATCGCGGACATAGCCCCCGACAAAATAAGCTCGTCCCCTTTCCTTTGCGATGTCCGTAGCTATTCTTTGGATAAGTATGTTTCGATCTTTGATCTTTTCCATGATTCTATTATAAGGTCTAAAGGTCATAGTGTGCTAGAATTGTCATATGAGTAAACTTATTTATCAAAAGACTAAAGAAACCGACATTAAAGAGCTCACTATGATCATGAAAAGAGCCTTTGATGACGACACTAAAAGACATACTGACCTTTTAGAAGACGGGCCACAGGGCTATGATGATGGCTCACTTTTAAAAAGACTTTTAGCCTTAAAAGATGGCGCGACCTTTACGATCTATTTAGATAAAAAGATCATTGGCACTTATACGATCTTAAAAAAGAAAGAAACCTATCATCTTGAGATCCTTTTTATCGACCCCAGTCTCACAGATAAAGGTCTTGGTCAAAAGGTATGGAAAGACATCGAAGCAAGCAATAAAGAGGCACAAAAATGGGTGTTAGAGACACCTTCATATTCTTTAAGAAACCATCATTTTTATGAAAAATGCGGGTTTAAAAGGAAGGAAGACAAGGGTGTTTCGATCGTCTTTGAGAAGATAAAAAAAGCAGGACCTTGATCCTGCCTCCCCCTTAAGGCAAGGGGTACCATAAGAAAGGAATGTTTTACAGTAATAATTGTAAGCGATTACTTTTTAAAATTCAATGCCTTAAGAAGAATTTATCAAAATAAGTAACAGATATGATATGATGTGAAAAGAAAGCGAGAATGTTTTATGAAGTTTGACTTTAACACTTTAAATAGAGCACCTAGAAGGCGTACCTATCAAAGACCTTTTACTCCAAGGATCAAGCCGGTCATCATCACTGTAGTCTTGATGGTGCTATTTATTGCGGGCAGCCTGTATTTATTCCACCCGCCTTTTAACTGGCATTCCCCCGGTTTTATCTACTATCTTATCATCATCTTCGGCTTTGGTTTTATCCTGTCCTATACTTTATACTATAACGTCCAAATAAAGGAGACGACCTATAAGAAGGTAAACAAGATCTTAGGCATTGCGCTTGGGGTGATCATAGCTTTTATCGGGGTGTATACCCTTATCAGTACCAGTATTTTTAATGCCAAGGAATACGCCAGCCGCATCAGCGTAGAGAGTTCGGATTTTTCGATCATCGAAGAGGTCGATTTTTCTAAGACGCCGATCATTGACCGCGATTCCACTGAGGTCTTGGGCGATCGCGTGATGGGCGAGATGCCGGAACTCGTTTCGCAGTTTGAGGTCAGCGATGAGTATACACAGATCTCATATCGCGACAGCGTCTATCGCGTCACGCCCCTTGAATACGCTGATATCTTTAAGTATTTTGCCAATCGCGGCGAGGGCATACCGGCCTATATCATCGTCAATTCAACGACCGGTGAAGCCGAGCTCGTGCGCCTTGAAGACTTAGGACTTGAGGGCATGCGCTATGTGCCATCGGCCATGTTTAATGAGAATCTGATGCGCAAACTGCAGATGAGCTATCCCACCAAGATCTTTGGCTCTCCTTCTTTTGAGATCGATGAAGACGGTAGGCCCTGGTATATCTGCACGACCTATACCTATAAGGCCATGGGCACTAAGCTAATGGTCGAAGGCGTGGTCCTGTTTGATCCGATCACGGGCGATTCGACTTATTATGACGATGTGCTTGAAGCCCCAACGTGGGTGGACCGCATTTATCCTGAAAGTTTGATCGTCGAAGAATTTGATGACTATGGCTCTTTACGTGGGGGCTTCATCAATTCGATCTTTGGGCAAAAAGATGTCTTTGTCACAAGCGAAGGTTATAACTATCTTGAAAAAGATGGCGATATCTGGATCTATTCCGGTATCACCAGCGCCAACAGCGATGCCGCTAATCTGGGCTTTGTGCTTGTCAATTTAAGGACCCATGAGGCGCGCATGATCACTTCGGCCGGCGCCAATGAAGTATCGGCTATGTCAAGCGCTGAGGGCAACGTCAAAAACTATGGCTATCACGCCACCTTCCCATTACTTGTCAATGTGAGTGATAAACCGGTCTATCTGATGTCTTTAAAAGATGATGCCGGACTTATCAAGATGTATGCCATGGTCGATGCGACCGACTATCAAAAGGTCTCAACCGTTTCGATCGACGAAGGATTAGAAACCTTAAAAGAAACCTTTGTCTCTCAAAGTCTCGATGACATAAATATCGACCAGCTTTTAGAAAAGACGATCACCATCAAGACAATGCGCTTTATAAATGTAGAGGGCAATACGATCGTCTATCTAAGTGATGAAGAAGGTCATAATTATAAGCTTGAGGTCAATGAAGACAATGTCGATGCCATAGGTTTTGTCGAAGCAGGCGATGAGGTTACGATCTATTATGCCGAAGCTTCGATCAACCTGATTAAGGATCTAAAAAAAGCGCCAAAATAGGCGCTTTATTAGTTATTGCTGCTTTTGGTTATTTCTAAAAATAATTATGGCAAGAGAGAAGGTGATTAGTATTAAAAGAAGACCGAATATTTGCCACGATATATTGTTTTCGTTGTACGCACCAAACGGCGAAGATATACTAATCAATATCCAAACAAGAGAAATGACGACAAATGGTTGAAATAATAATTCTAATAATTTTCTTTTTAAAAACTTAACTATTTATAGTTAACCTCCTTAATGTAGTTTGATTCTACTATACCTAGAATCAAGTTGTCAAAATACCTTCAAGGCATAAGCTAAGGACAGTTTTTAGATCAAAGGGATAAAAAAGAAGTGTTAAAACCAAAGTTATTCAGTCGAAGTTCTTACACGGACCTTTATTAAAATTCAACCAGCAGTTGTCTAAAATCCAACCAAGAAGTTAGTGATCCAACCACCACACTCTTCTTATCTCAAGTCTATAAGACTACAATTAGGGCCATAGGAGGTAAGAAAGATGGAGACAAAACTTTTCAATAAGAATTATCTTTTGATCGTTTTCGGCAATGCCGTCTCAGCGATCGGTGATGTCTTGTATTCAGTCTCGATCGGCTATTGGGTCTATGAGACGACTGGCTCAACGGCCCTGATGGGTCTCACCTCTTCGATCTCGTTTTTTGTCGTCATGTTTATATCGCCCTTGGCAGGATCGATCATCGATAAGATCGACCGCAAGCTTGTGATCGTTTTAATGGACGTCTTAAGGGGCTTGATCATGTTAGGGGTGAGCTATTTGGCCTTCTCTCAAAAGCTCAATGTCGCTATGATCATTGTGACGGCTTTCTTGTGTGCGATGGCCAGTGTCTTTTTCTCGCCCGCTATCTCAACAGCCCTTATAGATATAATCCCACACGACGACATGGTCAGGGGCCAATCGATCCAGGGCACCGTGACATCTTTGATCAATCTGGCTGGCAAGGCCTTTAGTGGGGCGCTCATCGTTATCTTTGGAGTGCCGCTCATCATCTTAATAAACGGGATATCCTATCTTTTATCGGCCTTTAGCGAGATGTTTATAAACTTGTCAAAAACGCCAAGACAGAATCAAAAGATCGATCTAAAGGGACTTTTAAGGGATCTCAAAGAAGCGGCTAAAAGCGTCTATCAAAACAAGTATCTTCGCATCTTTGCCTTTGCGGCGATCGTGGCGAATTTCTTTGGTTCGGGAAGTGGAGCGATGCTTTTGCCACTGATGCTTGAAAAGGGTTTTGGGGTTGATTATTATGGGTATATCACATCGATCGAGACCCTGGCGTCTTTAGTGATCGTCATGGTCTTAAGCGTCAAGAAATTTAAGCCTAAAACGCGTTACTATTTGATGTCGATGGGCTTCATCGGCTCTAGCCTTGCCTATATCTTAGGCTATGTCAGCTCGCACTTTTCACTCATGGCGATAAGCTTTTTCTTGGGCGCCTTGCTTTCGGGATTGGGCAATGCCTTATTTAACGCCGCCTTGATGCTTTCTTTGCCACAAGAAAACCGTGGGGCGATCATCGGTTTTGTTCAAAGCGCCTCGGTAGGCGGTCAGGCCTTATCAAGCGTATTCTATGGCATCGTCGGTGATATCTATCCAATCGTAAATATCTTTGTCATAAGCAGCATACTCATGCTTATACCGCTTTTGATGATGTGTTTAAATAAGAATACTTATGAATTTGTATTAAATCACTAGGAGGAAGAAAGATGACATTAGGTGAAAAAATAGCGAATTTAAGAAAGAATAAGAAGATGACCCAGGAGGAATTGGCCGGGCATCTCAATATCTCAGGTCAGGCCATCAGCAAGTGGGAAAATGATCTCAGCATTCCTGATATCAGTGTGCTTATTGAATTATCAGAGCTCTTTAATGTCTCTTTAGATGAGCTTTTAAAGGATAAAAAAAGAGACGGCCTTGGTTGATAAAAAGCTTCGCAAACCCTTTGAAGAAATGATCCTTAAGATCATAGTCGAGAGCAGCGAGGGCGATAAGGTCAAGGTCAATCTGCCTTTGCCCTTAGTTAAGATGGGCCTAGAGATGGGCATGAAATTTGGCGATGTCGCCAATAAAGAAGAGCTCAACACCATTGACTTTGCCAAGGTCTTAGAGATGGTCGATGTGGGCTTAGTGGGAAAGCTCATCGAAGTTGAAACTAAAGAAGGCGATGTTGTAAAGATCTTTGTCGAATAATGAAGGTATTGATAAAGGAAACCACAAACAAGCCTATAAAGATCAGCATACCTAATAGTCTCATCTTTAACGGTTTGACAGCTCACTACATAAACAAAGATAAAATGCTAAATGAAAAGGATCTAAGGTTATTTCTTAAAACCCTCAAATCCTTCATCAAAACCCATAAAGGTTTTGTGTTTGTCGAAATTCAAAGCGGTGATACCTATATTGAAGTTACCTTTTAATGCTTTTCGGAAAGGTGGGCGATCGCCATATCGAGGATCGATGTGACGTGATCATCATCAAGCGAATAATAGATGGTCTTGCCCTCACGCCTGGTCTTGACGAGCTTTTGGGAGCGCAGGGTCTGAAGGGCGTGCGAGATCGCCGATTGCGACAAGCCCAAGATATAGGTGAGATCGCCAACACAAAACTCGTTGTGATTTAAAGCCATTAAGATATTAAGGCGGGTGTTATCGCCCATCGTCTTAAAAAATAAAGTAATATCATCGAGCTTTTCTTCATCGATCAGTTCTTCTTTAACTTTGAGGGCCCTTTTATCAAGAGGGCTTTTTTCATTTGCTTCCATGACTATATTATAGTCATTTAAAGGAATTTTAACAAATATGTTGACATATGCGCATATAAGCATATAATGAAGTTATCAAGGGAGGAACCAAAGATGAAAAAAACCTATAAGATTGAAGTAGATTGCGCCAATTGCGCTAATTTGATGGAAGAGGCAGCTAATAAGATCGAAGGAGTAGAAAAGGCTCGGGTTAATTTCATGACCCAGAAGATGATCGTGGAATTAAAAGAGGGCTTTGATGATAAGGAAGTAATGGAAGAGGTCTTAAAGGCCTGCAAGCGCGTTGAGCCGGATTGTGAGATCTATTTATAAGAGGTAGTATATGCATGAAGTGATCGTACTTTTTCTTTTGGCCTTTTTAGTAATCGGGTCAGGAGTTTTTGAGATCTTCGCAAGACAAAAGGGAGATCTTTTAAACAAAAAACAGGCCAATGTCTTAACCCGCATCTTTATAGCCAGTGCACTTTTGTTTATACTGGAGCTTTTGGGACATGATTTCTTTAATAAATTAGGGACCTTAGGCCGCTATGTACGCTTAGTTCTATATCTTGTCGATTACTATATCATCGGTCATGATATTGTTAAAAAAGCTTGGCGGGGCATTAGGAACAAGCAGGTCTTTGATGAAAACTTCCTCATGGTCATCGCAACGCTTGGGGCATTGGTCTTAGCGATAGCTCAAAACGGCGACTATTTGGAAGCTATTATGGTAATGCTTCTGTATCAGGTGGGAGAGTTGTTTCAAAGCTATGCCGTTGGAAGGTCACGCAAAAATATCAGCGAGCTTATGGACATCAGGCCTGACTATGCCAACATCTTAAAAGATGACAAGATTATCAAGGTCGATCCTGATGAAGTAGAAATCGGATCGATCATTGTGGTCAATCCTGGTGAGAAAGTGCCGATCGATGGCGAAGTGATCGAAGGAAATTCAAGCTTAAATACAGTGGCTTTAACGGGTGAGTCCTTGCCACGCGACGTAAGAGCTGGTGATATGATCGTTTCAGGCTGCATCAATCTGGCAGGTGTACTAAAGATCAAGACCACCAAGGACTTTGGTGAATCGACAGTCTCAAAGATCCTGGATCTTGTCGAAAATGCCACCTCTTTAAAATCTAAGTCGGAAGACTTTATCTCAAAGTTTGCGCGCTATTATACACCGGCTGTTTGTTATGCGGCGCTGGCTTTAGCGATCTTACCACCGCTTGTTTTAATGATAGCAGGGCAGAGTGCCGACTTTGCGATCTGGCTTTATCGCGCCTTGACCTTCTTGGTCGCTTCTTGCCCTTGTGCTTTGGTTATCTCGATCCCCTTAAGTTTTTTCGCTGGGATCGGCGGGGCATCAAAAGAGGGGATCTTAGTCAAAGGATCTAATTATCTAGAGACCCTTTCAAAAACAAGGACCGTGGTCTTTGATAAGACCGGCACACTAACCAAAGGGGTCTTTGAAGTAGTTGCCATTCATCACAATAAGATCGACGAAGCAAAATTGTTAGAGTATGCCGCTTATACTGAATGTGCGTCCTTACACCCGATCGCTAAATCGATCAAGAAGGCCTATGGCAAAGAGCTCGATCACAAAAGGGTCAGCGACATCAAGGAATTAAGTGGCATGGGTGTTACAGCTATGGTCGACTCTCATATGATCGCCTGTGGTAATGACAAGCTCATGGAAAGCTTAGGTATTGACTATATCGAATGTCACAGCATCGGAACGATCGTTCATGTGGCGATTGATAAAAGGTATGAAGGCCACATCGTGATCGGCGACAAGGAAAAACCAAATGCCAAAGAAGCGATCCGTGCTCTATATGACAATGGTGTTAAAAAGACGATCATGCTGACGGGGGATATCAAAAAGGTAGCTGAAAAGATCGGTCAGGATCTTGGGGTTGATGAAGTCTATAGCGAGCTTTTGCCAAGTGATA
>CALUVF010000131.1 GCA_944324155.1 uncultured Erysipelotrichaceae bacterium
ATTGAAGTCAGAGTATTCAAAGTCGGCGCCGACATGGGCACTACCAGCCTCATTAAATGCCATCATAAAATCTAATGAGACATTTTCGATATAGAAATCTTTATTGATACGCATCTTAGCACTTACGTCGCTAAAGGATACGACATCTTCAAAGAGCTCTTTAAGGTCGGCGATTTCGCCAAATTCTCCCATCAGGCTTTTAAGCTTTTCTTCATCAAGGCTCATATCTAAAAGATAGCCATCAGCATCTTCTTCCATCGTAAGCTCAAGACCCTCACTTTCAAAATCCGGCGACAACATGACATCGTCGACCTTGAGCTCGGCACTTTCGGCATAGAATTTTGTGCCGTCGACATCGATATAGGTGAAACCGCCGCTTTGCCACATCTGGATTAAAGAGTCTACCTCGTCATATTTAATGCCTAAGGAAGTATAGATCTCTGGTTCAGTGCGCATCTTGGTGACAGTCGCCTTAAGATCAATCGGAAGCGCTAAAGAGAGCGTGTTAGTGCCATCGCTGACCTCTAGCAACATGCTGACTTCAGATGATAGTGAATCAAGCTTTTGCATATTGGCACTGGCCTTTTCATAGACGCTTTTGGCATCTAAGGTCTCATTTTGACAAGCCGTCAAGCTGAGCACTAAAACAAGCGCAAATAACAGGGTAATAATTTTTTTCATAAGATTTTGTTTACTCCTTGATTCCATTATACAAGAAGCAAGTCAGAAATGCTTAACGATATTGATCGATAAAGCCAAAGACCTTTTTAAAGTAGGTTTCAGGGTCACGGAGCCTGGCCTCGCCATGGCCTGCCCCGTCGATGACTAACTTGTCTTTCGGGGCGCTTGTCGCTTTAAAAAGTGGTTCTAGCATTTCTGTTTTCACAAAGAGATCGTCTGAACCATGAATAAACAAGATCGGCACTTCATTCTTTTTAACGGCTTCTAAGGCACTGGCTTCTTTAAGATCATAGTGCGCTCTTATATTGGCCATGACATTAGACATATCAAGGATTGGGAAAGAAGGCAAACCAAAAAGGGCTTCTAATTCATCTTCAAAAATATCCCAAACGGAAGTATAGCCACAATCTTCAATGATGACCTTGACGTTTTCCTCAAGCTCTTCGCCTGATGTCATCATGACGGTAGCTGCACCCATGGAAATACCATGTAAGATGATGTCGGCATCAGGATCTTTTGAAACGATCAGATCGATCCATTTAAGCATATCAAGGCGATCTAAATAACCCATGCCGATATATTCCCCTTCACTTTCACCATGGGCGCGAAGATCGGGGATCAGGATATTGTAGCCCTTATCAAAATAACGGTAGGCAAAGCCATACATGCTTTCTTTATAGCCGCTATATCCATGGACCAAGATGACCCAAGGGTTTTGAGGATCACTTAGGATCATGTCAGCGACGAGCTTTAGCCCGTCATCGCTTTGAATAGAAACTTCATCGATCTTGGCTTCATCTAAGAATATTTCGATCGCTTCATCTTCGATCGCCATATTTTCATCAATGATCTTTTCATCAAGACTTGGCTCTTTATTTAGCTCGGCCTCGGGCGTCACGTTTTTGACATCAGAGCGCACTAGGGCAAAATCGACAAAATAATTGCCGATAAAAACAGTTGAAAGCACAATTAATAAGGCCAAGACTAAGGAAGTGATGGCCCAAAACTTTTTCTTTTTAAAAATCATCGGATACCTCATATATAGTTCACAGTATGAACTATATCATTATATCCCTAATCAATTCTCAGTCAATAGTACTATGATTAACATATATGGTCGTCAAGCGGAAGACATGAGTGTTTAAAAACCCGCTTCGGGCATCTTTGGCGCTGATGAAAGGATAATTAAAAGGCGATATCTGATGGATGAAAGAAAGATATTCCATCTCGTTATGAAGTAACTCATCATCTTTTGATACCTTATAAGCGACATAAGCGCGTATGTTGTCGGCATTATGGGGATAAGAAAATTCAAAGTCCAGGGATTCATTTTCGCCTTTTTCATATTCCCTGATATCTTCATAATAGGTCTTGGTGTCTTTATCATATAAAACGCTCATATGGATATCATAGGCTGTCGCCAAGGGATCGACCTTTAAATACATGTTTCTTTTAGAGGAAGTATCCAAAAAGGTCAGATAGTGGACGATGTATTTTTCATCAGCCAATTGGGCGACAAGGCTTTTGGCACTAATAGAGTCTTCACCGTTTATAAGAACTTTGATGTCATCAGCCTCTTGAAGATAGTCGAGATCTTCTTTTAAAAGATCGTTTGTGATCTTTTTATCGATGCCTGAGATCGTTATTTCTTGGCTTTTAAAAGGCTCGTAATCCTGTTTTAAAGAGGCGAAGAAATAATAATTGATAAATACGCCCAAAAGTAAGGAAACACCTAAAACACAAATTAAAATGACCGGAGCCTTAAATGAATCATAGGATATGAGAAGATCTGTTTTAAAAAGACGGTTGGTCTTATAAAGGATCACGATAAGTAAAACCGCCATGAGTAAGGGTATGATCAATCCATGATAATTTATAAGGGCGAGAATCAATAAAAAGATAAACCAAATTGCATAGGCTAAAGCCTGAGTATTGGTGTTTTTATGACAGAGTTTCTTAAAGCCTTCATAGATCAAAAGAAAGAGAAATAGATTTAAAAATGAGTTAAATATCGTGACGCATAAAAAGACCTCGTCATATTCTAAATAGAGGCGCCCGGCCATAAGGCTCGTACTCGCTATAAACAATACGGCTTTGATAAGCGTAATGATAAGAGCGCTCTTAAATAGGGGATCAAAGCTTTTAAGTCTATAGAGATTAAAGATCAAGATGCCATAGGCGATAAGTGGCAAGATAAGATCAAGAAATACAAAATTAATGCTCAAACTTAAAAAACCTAGTGCTACTAAGATCTCTAGTAAGATGGTGTTAAAGGGAATGTTTTTCATGATGATGCTCCTAAAAGAAAATTCACAGCAAGTGATGTCTGATCACAAAGAGAAGCTTTATTACAAATTCATTATATCATACCTGTCTTTAGGATACAAGATTAAAAAATGGTGCTAAACTCAGAAATTCAGAACCTGAAGTTTAGCACTTTTTGTATGTCTCTACTTGTCAATATTAGATGGTCAAGGGGAAGGGAATAAGTTT
>CALUVF010000132.1 GCA_944324155.1 uncultured Erysipelotrichaceae bacterium
ATCGGTCCCTAGGTGTTTGACCTTAGCACTTTGCATGTGAAGATCGTATTTTAGACATTCATACTTTAAGCGCGCACTGGGCTCATAGACTTCTTTATCAGCTCCAAAAGACATGAGGATCTCATCGGCTCTTAAGATATAGCGATAGACCAGCGCACTATCGAAAAGCTCGGGAAGCCAGCCGCCATACTCCGTTGAAATGATGTATTTGCCATCGCTAAAGGCCCCCGCCCCGGCCATGCCTTCCATGATGGCACAGGGTTTGCACTTAAGACAGGTACGCGTCTTTTTTAAAACGATCGGACATGAGCGCTTATCTAAAGGCTGTCCTTTTTCTAAAAGTAATATCTCTTTTAAAGGGTCGAGACGCTTTAATTCATAGGCGCACATAAGGCCAGCGATCCCGCCCCCAACAATCACGACATCATATCTATTCTTCATCTTTATCCCCCTTTAGAGCAATCAATTTTTGTTCATAATCTTTAGAAAGTTTATAGAAATAATCGATGACTGAACGTCTTGTGACGATCCCCATAAAGATATCGCGATCGTCAACGACCGGTACAAAGTTCTGGGCCAGGATCAAATGGACGAGGTCTTCGATCCGCGCTCCGATCTTAACACGCGGATACTTGCTGCGATCGATGATCTCTAAAAGGTCAACGTCTTCAAGATCTTTTATATTGAAGTAATTGTGATCCAAGATATGCCATAAAAGATCACCTTCCGATACGGTCCCGACATAGGTCCCATCTTTTTTTGAAACGACTGGTAAGGCCGTATAGCTTGTCACCCGCATTTTTTCTAACGCCTGGCGCAAGGAATAATTGTCATATAAAAATTCAAGTCTTTGTTTGGGTATCAAGAAAAACAAGATATTCATTTTTTGTTCACCTCGTTTCTATTTTAACAAATTTAAACCCACGCTTTAAGTCTTGACATCACCAGATAAACCTATTTATTTTATAAAAATTGCGCGATATTTCAGTTAAACGTTGCGAAATCGTCATTTTTTTCTATATTTATCTTGTATATATTCTCTTAAAATTGTAAGATATTAGTAAGGAGGACCAAAAATGAAGAAAATTTCTAATTCTGAACTTGTACTCATGGAAGTCTTATGGTCAGCCACTGAACCACTGGATCGTCATGAAATTGCGAAAGCCGTAGAGGAACTTGAAAACCACGAACCTTGGAGTCTGGCTACTGTTTCAACTTTCATCTCGCGTCTTTGCAACAAAGATGTGATCGCCTATGTCAAAAAAGACAAGATGTATCACTACTACCCTCTAGTTGGACGTATGGAATATTTCCGTTATGTAATTGATGAAAAATTACACGAAAGTATGCGCTTAAAGATCGATGAGGTCTTGGCACTCTATACCGGCCACCAAAAAGACGATGAAGCTTGTAAGAAAGAAGTTCACAAATTCATCGACAAGCTGTCAAAATAAAATTGAGATTATTTGGCACAAAAAAGCTCCTTTTTGAGGAGCTTTTTTCTTACTTAAATTCTTTAATGAAGTTTTGGGCGTTTACCAAGCCGCTAAAGTTATCGTGTTTATCGCCATGCAGATAGACAATGCTGGGAGCAGCCATGACATCATACTTTTGAGCCAGATCGCTATCCTTCGTGGCATCGATCAGACGATAGGCGATGCCCTTTTCTTCAAGTTCTTTTTTGACGATCTTGCAGTTGGGACATGTGGGCGTCGTAAATAGGAGCACTTCGCCATCTTGATCATTCAAGACGACACTTTCGATCCTTGCAGTATCTTCTTCCTGATGGATCGCTTTAATGGCCTCACGCCCTTTTAGGACGCTGTGTTCCATATCGTATTCCTTGCGGTCTTTAAACTCCTGAGTCTTACCATCATTCCAGTTTTGGACCGGACGATAATAACCGGTGATTCTTGACCAGACCTCCGTCTTGGCATGACATTTTGGACATTCATAGACCTCACCCTTGATATAGCCGTGTTCACGGCAAATAGAGTAGGTCGGCGAGATCGTATAGTAAGGAAGGCGATAATTTTCGGCGATCTTGCGCACAAGCGTCATAGCCGAGCGCCAGTCTGGCAGTTTTTCTCCCAAGAAGGTATGGAAGACCGTCCCTGATGTATAAAGGGTCTGAAGATCATCTTGCACATCAAGAGCCGTAAAGACATCATCGGTATAACCAACCGGCAGATGCGAAGAATTGGTGTAGTAAGGAGTTGCACCTTCATTAGCCGTAATGATGTCAGGATATTTTTCGACATCGTGCTTTGCCAAACGGTAGGCAGTCGATTCAGCCGGGGTCGCTTCAAGATTATATAAAGCCTCATATTCTTCCTGATATTTAATAAGGCGCTCGCGCATGTGGTTAAGTACTTCCTTGGCAAACTCTTGGGTCTTGGTATTAGTCAAGTCAGCTTTTAACCAGTTGGCATTTAAGCCCGCTTCATTCATGCCGACAAGACCGATCGTTGAAAAGTGATTGTTGAAGGTCCCTAAGTAGCGTTTGGTGTATGGATATAGGCCGCTCTCCAAAAGCTTTGTGATGACCTCGCGTTTGACATGCAGAGATCTTGCGGCGATATCCATGATGTGATCAAGCCTTTCATAGAAGTCGGCTTCATCTTTAGCTAGGTAAGCGATACGCGGCAAGTTGATCGTGACGACCCCTACCGAGCCGGTAGACTCGCCGCTTCCAAAGTAACCGCCCGATTTCTTGCGCAACTCTCTTAAGTCAAGTCTTAAACGGCAGCACATCGAACGGATATCAGAAGGTTTCATATCGGAATTGACGTAGTTTGAGAAATAGGGCGTACCAAACTTGGCCGTCATCTCAAAAAGGAGCTTATTATTTTCGGTTTCCGACCAGTCAAAATCCCTAGTGATCGAATAAGTAGGTATCGGGTATTGGAAACCGCGCCCGTTGGCGTCACCTTCGACCATTACTTCAATAAAGGCCCGATTGATCATGTCCATCTCTTTTTTGCAGTCCTTATATTTGAAGTCCATCTCCTTACCGCCGACGATACAGTATTGTTCGGCCATATCTTCTGGCACCGTCCAATCGAGGGTAATGTTAGAGAAAGGAGCCTGTGTTCCCCAGCGCGAAGGTGTATTGACCCCATAGACAAAGGACTCGATGCAGTGCTTGACACTTTCAAAGTCCAGGTTATCAACTTTGACAAAGGGCGCTAAGTAGGTATCAAAAGACGAGAAAGCCTGTGCTCCGGCCCACTCATTCTGCATGATGCCTAAGAAGTTGACCATTTGGTTGCAAAGTGAGGCCAAATGTTTGGCGGGCTTTGAGGTGATCTTACCTTCGACCCCACCCAAACCTTCTAATAAGAGCTGTTTTAAAGACCAGCCGGCACAATAGCCCGTCAACATTGAAAGATCGTGGATGTGCATATCACCTTCACGATGAGCCTTGGCAATCTCTTCGTCGTAGATCTCCGATAACCAGTAATTGGCAGTAATGGCGCCGGAATTAGAAAGAATGAGCCCGCCGACTGAATAGGTAACGGTGGAGTTTTCCTTGACGCGCCAATCTAGAGCCTTGACATAGGAATTGACGAGATCCTTATAGTTTAATAAGGTCGTCTTCATGTTGCGGACCTTTTCTCTTTGTTTGCGGTAGAGGATATAGTTTTTCGCGACATCGGCATAGCCTGACTTCGACAAGATGTCTTCGACGCTGTCTTGGATATCTTCAACCGCAATCAGCTCGTTTTTGATCTTGCTTTCAAAATCTGATGTGACATTTACTGCCAGCATATTGATGACCGTGGGGTGATAGTCACGCCCCGTGGCATTAAAGGCCTTGGTGATTGCATCGGCGATTTTTTGGATATCAAACTCGACGATCTTTCCATCTCTTTTAACTACTCGATACATTGCTTAACCCTCCTAATCTTCTCCTCTGATTTCAGCAGTTTCTACATATTTTAAAGCCACCTTCAGCATCTCATTCAATTTATCATTGCTTGGTGCGTGATAGCCTTTTTTGATAACTCCTTCGCTATCGTGATATTTTTGTAGGTAATAGTGTTTCGCTCCCTTTATAAGCATCGCGATCTTGGCAATGTCTTCAACATCATGGAGCTCATCGACGATCGTTGTTCTAAACTCATAATCGATCGCCCTGTTTTTTAAAAGCTCAATGCTTTTTTTGATCTCATTTAGATCTACTTCCTGTACGCCAGCTGTCATAGCGTATTTTTCAGGGCCGTTTTTAATATCCATCGCCACGTAATCGATGAGCCCCTCATCAATTAGATATGCAAGCTTTTCGCTAAGTAGGCCATTGGTATCAAGCTTGATCTTAAAGCCCATATCTTTGATCTTTCTTAAATAAGCGACCAGTCCTTCTTGGATCAGGGGCTCACCGCCTGAGATCACAACGCCATCAATGAGGCCCTGACGCTTATTTAAGAGTTCCAAGATATCTTCACCGTTTAGTTCACTGCTGTCTTCATCTAAAAAGACCAGACTCTTGTTATGGCAAAAGGGGCAACGGAAATTACAGCCACCGGTAAATAAGATCGTCGCCAACTTCCCCGGGTAATCAAGAAGCGTCAGTTTCTGAATGCCAAAGATCCTGAGATGATTTTCATTCTCAATCTCATTTTCAGCATTTAAAGCTTCTTCTTTGATAATGTTAGAAACTTCAAAATACTTTTCCATATCTTCTTTTTCGACCTTTTGAAACAGGCGATCCCACCATTTTTGGCGTTCTAGATAGATAAAATTAATGACTTCCTGACACTTGGAGGTCGTATATAGATTTTTGACCCGTTTGTCAGAGTCGCTTGCTCTGACCTCGACGAAACCTAATTCCGTCAGCTTATTGATAGAATGGGTGATCGTGCCCTTATCAAAATTGCCCAGATCGGCTAATTTTGACATCGCCACGCCTTCGTTTTCATAAATATAGGTTAAAAACAGCGATTGGCCATAACCCAGCCCGAAGCGCGCAAAAATGCGGTCAAAATGCTTCTGTGAGGCGCGATATAGGATAGAGGTGTCAAACGAAAGATATTGTCGTGAGTCCATAATTTATCTCCTGCACAGATAAGTATATCATTATTAGTTGAAGTTTCAACTAAAATACTCAAAAAAATAAAAAACCTCTCGCCCTAGGCAAGAGGTCAATTGATCGGCAACGTGCTTGATTCACCAATAAGGCTATGCTCGCCGAAGAAGTGCTTAACTTCTGGGTTCGAGATGGGACCAGGTGTGACCACTTCT
>CALUVF010000133.1 GCA_944324155.1 uncultured Erysipelotrichaceae bacterium
ATTGGTCTTAGAAGAGGTGAAAAGATGTTTGAAGAGTTACATCTTGATGCCGAGACCTTCGTTAAGACCAAGAATGATCTGATCTTTGAAAACCAGATCATGAAGATCTCACGAGCTGATATTGAAAGGCGTTTAGAAACGCTAGAAGGATTACTTGATCCCGACACTTCCAATGAAGAGATCAAAAGAACACTGCTTGATCTCATCATTACTGATTAGAAAAGATTATCTCTTTATAAAATCGTCGCTGCGTCGCGTTTTAGAAAGTGATATGGTCATAGGCTTATCGTTCACTTAAAGGTCGTGAATAGGCGAAGCCTACCCTTTGGAGGTGTTTTTTATGAGCAATTGGTATGTCATTCAGGTAAGAGCAGGAAGAGAAGAAAAGATCGCTAAGGCTTGTAAAGAAGTTATTAGCAATGAGGCCCTTTGCGACTCCTTTATTCCTTACATCGTAAGAAATAAGAAGTATAAAGGTGAATGGCAAGAGATTGAAGAAATACTATTTAAGGGTTATGTCTTTGCGATCAGTGATGATGCCGATAGGTTATATCAAGAGCTCAAAAACATCGAAGACTTGACGAAGCTTGTGGGCAGGAAAGAAAAGATCATCTATCCGATATCAGATGAAGAAGTGATCTTCTTAAAAGAATTTGCCAAAGAAAATCATAAGATCGATATGTCTTATGGTTTTATCGTGAATGATAAGATCATTATTGAAAGTGGACCCTTAAAAGGAAGAGAAGGGCTTATTAAAAAGATTGATCGCCATAAGAGAAAGGCGATCATCGAGATGAAGTTTTTAAATCAGACCATATCAGCCAGTGTGGGATTAGAGATTATCAGAAAGAGTTAGAAATGAAGAAGTTATTGATTATTGGGCATGGTGGACTTGGAAGATGCACTAAAGATATTGCCCTAAGGACAAAAAGCTTTAGTTCAATCAAGTTTTTAGATGATCTAAGTGAAGATATAGAAGTAATTGGAAAGCTAGAAGAGCTAGATAAATTTATAGATTCTTTTGACCATGTCTTTGTAGCGATCGGAAACAATAGAGTAAGAAAAGAATTAATGGAAAAGATCACTGAAGAAAAGCTTGTAAGTATCATCGATCCGAATGCCTTTATTTCGAGTGAGGCAGACTTAGCTAAAGGACTTCTTATCTATCCTGGTGTGGTCGTTGAAAGTAAGGCTAAGATAAATAAAGGAAGTATTATTTCATCAAACACGATCATCAGCCATGATTCATGTATTGGAGCTTATAACTTGATATATGCTGGTACAGTAATAAGACCTAAGGTCATAACTAATGATCTTATTAAGATCGGGAATAACTGTGTGATAGGTGATGGTGTTAGAGTTATAGAAGATGTAGGAGATTTATGTATTCAAAGTGTTTTAAAAGATTAATTGATCTTATCTTATCTTTAATAGGACTGATTATTTTAAGCCCTATTTTTATTGTAATAGCGATACTTATCAAATTAGATTCTAAGGGCCCAATCTTCTTTAAACAGAAAAGAGTGGGTATTAATAAATCTTACTTTAATATTTATAAATTCAGGACGATGTATACAGATACACCTAAGGATATGCCAACACATATGCTTAATAACCCCGAGTCTTTTATTACTAAGATCGGTAAATTCTTAAGAAAGACCTCTTTAGATGAGCTTCCTCAACTTATAAATATTATCAAAGGTGAGATGGCGATCATTGGGCCAAGGCCGGCTTTATATAACCAGGATGATCTCATTGAATTAAGAGATAAGTATAAGGCTAATGATATAAGACCAGGCTTAACCGGTTGGGCCCAAATACATGGAAGAGATGAATTAGAGATCGATGTCAAAGCTAAGTTAGATGGCTATTATGTAGAGCATCTATCTTTTACCTTAGATATTAAGTGCTTCTTTTTAACAGTTGCCTCAGTCTTAAAACATGAAGGAGTCGTTGAAGGTGGCACAGGGAGTATGAATAAAAACGATGATTAAGATATTAATAACAGGAAAAGGATCATATATCGGTACTCATTTTAAGGAGTACCTTTTAAACAGTTTTAAAGATCAATACGAAGTAGTTGAGCTTGACATGCAAGATCCAAATTGGAAAGATCATGACTTCTCTAAGTATAATGTCGTCTATCATGTAGCGGGAATTGCCCATAAAAAAGAAGTTAAGGAAAATGAAAGCCTTTATTATAAGGTAAATCGTGATCTAGCCATAGAAACTGCTAAAAAAGCCAAAGAAGATGGGGTTAAGCAATTTATTTTTATGTCTTCGATGAGCGTGTATGGATTGATCTATTCTAAAGATCTCATTACTCTAAATACACCATGTAAACCAAATACTTATTATGGTAAAAGCAAGTATGAAGCAGAGAATGAGATTTTGAAATTAAATGATAAAGATTTCAAGGTCTGTGTTTTAAGGCCACCGATGGTATATGGTAAGAATAGCCCTGGGAACTTAACTAAACTTATCAATCTGGTGAGAAAAGTAAAAGTTTTCCCAACTATTAAGAACGAAAGAAGTTCAATTACCATTGATAAGTTAGTTGAATATGTTAAGTATTACATAGATAATGAATCAACCGGTATTTATTTACCACAAAATGATTATTATCTATGTACGTATGAAGTAGTAAAAGAAATGATGAATGAAGAGGGAATAAAAATTCACTATATAAGTGTTTTTAATCCTTTGATTCGTTTCCTGATCGGCAAACAAACGTTGGTAACGAAATGTTTTGGAGATTTGAAATATGAATGATTTAAAGTTTTCTGTTTTGATTTCCGTCTATATCAAAGAAAAACCAGAATATTTAAGAGAATCGCTCTACAGCATAGTAAATCAAACTAAAATGCCAAATGAAGTTGTTTTGGTTTGTGATGGCGAACTAACAAAAGATCTTTATGATGTCATAGATGAATATAAAGAGAATTATGCTGATATATTTAAAATTATCAGTTACAAAGTTAATAGAGGGCTTGGAGAGGCGTTGAATTCGGGTTTGA
This sequence comes from uncultured Erysipelotrichaceae bacterium, assembly GCA_944324155.1. GTDB lineage: Bacteria > Bacillota_I > Bacilli_A > Erysipelotrichales > Erysipelotrichaceae > JAHHTG01. The sequence goes on from CALUVF010000133.1 coordinate 3,018, forward strand.
AAGAATGTTCATATAATTTAGTAGCTAGAATGGATTCTGACGATATATGTAGAGAAGATAGATTTGAAATTCAAACCGATTTTATAAAAGATAACCCTGATATGGTGATTGTCGGAAGTAATATCCTAGAATTCGACGGAGACATTAATAATGTTATTTCATATAGAAAGGTCCCAATTACTCCGGAAGAAGTATTAAAATTTGCGAAAAAAAGAAATCCTTTCAACCATATGACAGTGATGTTTAGAAAAGAAGAAATTGTTCATGCTGGAGGATATCAAGATATGCCACTTGCAGAAGATTATTATTTATGGGCCAGAGTTTTAAAAAACGGGAATAAATGCGCAAATATTAATGATATTCTTGTTTATGCTAGAGGCGGAGAAGGACTTATTAAGCGACGCAATGGTATTGAATATGTCAAAAAAATTATTAAACTTAGAAAAGCGTTATATAGGATAGGATTTATTAATTTTGGGGAGCTAATAGTTTATTCTGGTATCCATAGCGTGGTGGCAATAATGCCGGTAAACATACAAAAATTAATATACAGTTTTGTTTTGCACAAGAAATAAGAGGAGATTAAATTATGAATGTAGGAATTATCACTCATTACAATGTCCATAATCATGGAGCTGTTTTACAGTTATATGCGTTAGAAAAGGTAATCAGTCAGTTCGGACATCAAACAAAAGCTTTACAATTTAATAAAAATATGGATTTTTTGAACAAGGATGCATCCAAAAAATATAACATAGGAATAAAATCAATTCCTTATTACTCAGGTTATTTAATTAAAAAAGGCGCAAAAAAAACCATATTTAATATTAATAAAAAAATAAAATTAGATAAATTTAAAGATAATAACAAAATGATAGGGGGGTACTATACAGACGACCAGAATCTAGATTGTGTATTTATTGGAGCAGACGAAATTTTTTCTATAGAGCCTGGTTTAAATCCGGTTTTTTATGGAATGGGAGTACCTTGTAAAAACATATATTCTTATGCTGCTAGTTTTGGCCCGACCACGATCGATATTATTGAAAAGCATAATGCATTTAAATTTGTCCAAGCAGGATTAAATAACTTGAAAAAGATAAGTGTGCGTGATAGAAACTCGCTAAATATAGTTAATAAAGTAGCTGGCAAAAATGCTTTAATGCACTGTGATCCAGTAATATTATATGATTTCGAATCTGAGAAAATGAATTTCAAAAAAAATACAAATGATGAAAGATATGTATTGGTTTATGCATATGATAATAACATGAATGATACCAAAGAAGTAGAGAGTATACTGAAATTCGCAAGAAATAACAAACTTAAAGTATATAGTGTTGGTTTTTACCATAAATGGGCAGACAAAAATATCAATGTTGATCCTTTGGAACTTATGAATTATATCAGAGACGCAGAATTCGTTATTACAGATACTTTTCATGGAACGGTAATTTCAATCGTCATGAATACTAATTTTGCAACCAAAGTCAGGACAAATAGAAACAAATTGGGATTTTTACTTGAAGAATATAGTTCGTTATGCAATGAATTGCATAATTTCTCTGTTCCTGAGATCCAAGATATTTATGAAAGAGGTCTAGATGTTCAGAAAATAAATAATATAATTAATAAGAAAAGAAAAGATGCCTACACATATTTAAAGGAGTGCTTGGAAAGTGCAGTGCAATAATATTAACTCCACTGGGGAGATAAGTAAATGTACAGGATGCCAATTTTGTGAAGCGGTTTGCCCTGTCGGTGCGATAAATATTTCTCTAGATAAAGAAGGGTTTTATAAACCAATAGTTAATGATAAATGTGTCAATTGCGGTCTATGTAAAAAATATTGTTTTAAATATCATGCTGTAGACTTTTCACAGTGTGATGATAATCAACTTTTGTGTTATTCGGCTAAAGCGAAGAACAAAATGGTACTTGAAAAGTCATCGTCCGGCGGTGTGCTTACAGTTATTTTTAAGCAATTAATATATGAAGGTTATAAAATATTAGGCGTTGGTTATGATTACGAACAGAATATATCGAAATACTACATATTAAATAGTGTAGACGATTTATATCAAATTCAAGGGTCAAAATATATGCAAGCAAAAAGTGGTGAAGCTTTATTAAATGTACTGAGTTCTATAAACGAGAAATGTGCAATTATAGGTACACCGTGTTTAATGTACACAATATCAAATTATTTGAATGAAAGATGCGCAAGAGAAAAATTCGTTTTAATTGATTTTTTCTGTCATGGCACGCCAACTATCAATCTTTGGAAAAAATATATAAGAAAATACGGAGATAAATTCGATAGTATTTTTTTTCGCGATAAGACATATGGTTGGCATGAGTATTCAAATACGTTTGTATCTGGGAATAAATCCATAACAAATAAGGCCACTGATGATGAATTTTTTTCGCTATTTTTTGATGATCAATTATTGAATGAATCATGTTATGGATGCAAATATAGAGATAGTCTTAGCCAAATAGATATCAGAGTTGGTGATTTTTGGGGAAACAAATATGACCACGATTCGGAAGGAGTTTCAGCAATGCTTTTGACTACGCAAAAGGGCAGGGATATATTTGATAAAATTAAAGAACAACTTTATTTTGAAAAAGTGACGTTTAATGAAATTGTTGCTTCACAAGCATATAAAAAAGAATATAGATTCAATAAAGAGATAAGAAATAAATATTTAAAAATGCTCAGACAAGACAGTTACGACATTGCACAAATATATTCCAAATATAAAAAAGATCTTCCATTTACCAAAAAAGTAAAAATGTTTGCTAAGAATAATTTAAAACGATATATACCAAAAAATTTATATATGTTTATTAGAAGAGCGTACCACAGAAACAACGAGGAGAGATAAATAGTGTCATTAATATTGATTTCATTGTTTATTTTATTAGACGTAATAAACTATAGACTATACAAAAACAAATTTAATAAAGCTCTAATATTTTCTTTATTGTGGTCATTTTTTATTTGTTTTGGCATCATATTGTTCCATAATATCTATACATTCGACTTATATGGACTGTATTGGATTTTTCTAATGTGTTGTTTTTTTTCTCTTGCATATTATTTTTTTAATAGATGGTACACACACATTATTATAAAAAAAGGGGAAGAAACAGAAAACTGTAATACTAAAATAGTAAGCTATATTTTAATAGCTACAGTAATCGTAAAAATTATATCCATTACAATATATCTTATAGTAAATGGAATTACTCTATCTGATCTTTTTCCAGGAAATATTACTGATACAATTCAAAAATTAACTCTTATGAAGTACGGAGAGAGACCATTGTCAAATCCATTTTATCTTTCGATAATGAATGGAGTTTCATATGCAGGTGTAATAGTTTTTGGATATTATTATTTAAGAAGTAGTAAAAAAACAAAATTGCTAGGATTATTATTTGTTTTAGTATATATGATTTCGTCAGTGTTGACTGTCTCGAAATTAGAAATCATTTTGTTGTTTGTTTTGTTTGCTAGCGGTCTAATTTGTAGCATTTCAAATTCAAATATGGATTTTAAAAATATTTTATTAAAAAATAAAAAAATGGTATTTGCGTTAGGGATAGTGATATTATTGATAACTTGTTTTATAATAATTCATTTTTTAATCCGGAGCAATTTTACAAGAAATCCTTTTACAAGTTTTGCATTATACGGATTTGGGCAAGTTCCTGCCTTTGACTTTTATTTTGACAATTTGAGAACAAGCAATCTAAGTTACGGGCTTTATACATTCTATGGCGTATTAGATAATATAGGATTGATTAAAGAATCAATACCACAAGGTTTGTATGAAAAAGTAGTCTTAACAAACGAATTGACAACAAATATATTTACTATATTTCGCCCATTAATTGATGATTTCGGCTTATTTGGTAGTTCGGTATATGTTTTGGCTCTAGGATCTATTGCTGCGTATGTCGACTCGACAAAGAGAAGTGGTTATATAGGCATAGCATTTATTTCTTTTTCATGCTTTATGAATTCGATGATAATGTTATCATTTATAACTTCTATTTTTTATTATTTTGTAATATGTTTTGCATATTTTATATTTGGAATTATTTTAATAATAATTAGGAAAGTCGAAAGAAGGAAAATAAGTTATGGAAAAAATACAAATACTAATGCCTCTGTATAAGCCGAATATTGAGTTTCTGAAAAAACAAATCACTTCGTTAGAAAATCAAGATTATAAAAATAAAGAAATTATTTTTTACAACGATTGTATGGAAGATGATAAAATAGCGGATTTTATTAAGAGTTTGAATTTAAAAATAAAATATTCATATATAGAGAATTCTGGTAAAAATTTAGGTTATACAAAAGCATTTGAATTATTGGTGAGAACTTCAGACAGCGATTTTATAGCATTCTGCGACCAAGATGATATTTGGGATCCTAATAAACTTACAAAGTGTATAAATTTTTTAAAGTTAAATAACAAGAAAGTGGTTGTAACAGATAAGAAATTAATAGATAAAGAAGACAATGTTATATGCGATTCATACTTCAAAAAAAGAGGAAGACCATATAATATTGATCTAAATAACGAGGAAATAGGTTTAAGAAACTTTTTTTCTACCTTCGCAGACGGTCTATGTGTAGTCTGCGAAACTAAATTTGCACAGAGTTGTGTTCCGTTTTGCTATGTAACAGGTCATGATAAATGGATAATTTCTTTTGCTTGTGCTGCCAATGAGTTATGTGTTATAAATGATCCATTGGTTATGCATAGAAAACATGGTAATAATACAAGTGGAATATTAAAAAATATTAAAACAAAAGAAGATTATTACAAAGAAAGAGTATTAGTTCACTATGAAATAGTGGAAGAATTTAAAAATAGAACCCAGAATTGCAAATATATAAATATTGCGCAAAAATTTGCGTCGAAGAGAAAAGATAGATGCAGTATTTCGCTGTTAAAATATTACTATATAAATCCGAAAATAGTAATATTCGAAACTTTTTTTAATTTATTGCCTTCTTTTTGCTTTAACAAAGGTTTATCTATCGCTAAATATGTTTTAACAAGAAGGAAGTAAGATGAAAAAGAATCTATATTATTCTATATTAGCGAATTTATTTTCTTTTGTAGTATCGGCCCTAGTAATTATATTTGTACCAAAGATGCTAGATAATGCATCATATGGTTACTTTCAATTGTACTTATTTTATACTAGCTATATTGGGTTTTTTCATCTAGGATTGTGCGATGGAATCTATTTAAATTATGGAGGGTATGATTACGACCAATTAGATACGAGAAAAGTATCAGGGCAATTTTGGATATTGACTATATTTGAAATTATTCTGTCAATAATACTATTTCTCATAGCTACAAACATAGTTAATGAACCAAACCGCTTAATAGCAATGTCCTGCTCAATAATAAATATTATTATAGTCATACCAAAAACGTTTAATATATATTTGCTACAAACAACTAACAGAATAAAAGAATATGCAATCTCTACAATAGGCGAAAAGCTAATTTATGGGTTTTCGATTGTTGCGTTATTCATATATAGATCAGATTATTTTTCATTTGTAATTATAGGAGACATAACAGGTAAAATAGTAAGCCTTTTAATTTCTTCATATTATTGCAAGAATATTATCTTTTCTGGAACTTGCCAATTTAATGAAGTAATTAAAGAGACATTTTATAACATTGTTCCCGGTGCGAAACTAATGTTAGCAAACATATCTAGCATGTTGATAATTGGCATTGTACGATTTGGTATTGAACAAAACTGGAGCATAGAAACTTTCGGAGAAATATCGCTGTCAATTTCAATTTCAAATATTTTGTTAACATTTATAACAGCAGTTGGAGTAGCCGTGTTTCCGATTTTAAAAAAGATGAAGGAAAGACAAGCAGGCAATATGTATATGATGATATCGAATATTTTATCTATTGTTGTACTAGGATCGTTTCTTGGTTACTATATATTAAGCATCTTTGTGAAATTATGGATTCCATCTTATACCACTAGCGTAAGATACATGTCGTTGTTGTTTCCTATATGCGTTTTTGAATGTAAAATGTCGTTATTATCTAATACGTACTTAAAGGCGTATAGAAAAGAAAATATTTTGTTATTGATTAATTTCTTATCTTTGCTATTAGTTATATTTTTTTCAGTTATAACAATTTGTTTTTTAAAGAACTTAAATTTATCTATCTTATCGATAACATTTGTGTTTGCAGTTCGGTCTGTAATTTGCTCTATATTGCTTAATCAAATGTTAAGTATTAATGATTACAACGTCGTATGGGATGTTGCGTTGAGCGCATTATTTATTTTATTTTCAAATTTATTGGAAACTGGTATATCCTTTGTACTATATAGTATTGCGATAGCTATTTTTTACTTTTTTAAAAAAGAAAATATAAAACAATTAATAAACCTTATCAGGAAATATTAAATATAGGTGAAAAGTTATTATTGCTAATGTAAACCTTTTTTCACGGTTTTCATATTTATCGAATATAAAAATAGTCTGAGAGAGTATTTGTCTTCAAAAAGAGAAGCTACATACGGAGATTTCGTAGAAGTAATATTTAATCCTTTGTTTCTTAAAAACAATTACACGCAAAATGATTTGCACAAAGATATTTTGAAATTCAATAAACAAATCGTGCTGAGGGGTTCTCCGAAAGTAGTCCAAAAATGGGGAAGATTATTAAAAGAAAGCAGAGAAAATCCGTATAATTGTCAGGTTATAATTGAAGACTTAATTAATGAAATAAGAAAAGACCTTGGTTCAAGAAAAAACAAAGTCAAGGTGTTCTCGATTTATATTGATTCTGAATTAAAAAATCAGATAACAAATAAAAGATTTATTTGTGAGAAGATGTCGATTATGAATATTACCTTTTTGATTGGAAATGGCTTCGATCTTAATTTAGGATTGAAAACAAGCTATACTGATTTTCTTAAATGGTTTGAAGAAAATGGAAAATGTGAGATTAATTCCATTTTGGAAATATATAAAGAGGATAAAGAAAAGAAAGAGAGCGTTGTTTGTTGGGCTGATATGGAGAGAAAATTAGGACAAATAACATCATCTTATCAACCAGAAAACAAACTAGCTTACTTAGATTTCATCGAGGATAAAGCGGAGTTAGAAAGTCTTTTGATGGAATATCTTTCAAAAGAGCAGAATAAAGTAGTTGGAATTGAAAGCAGTAATTATAAATTGATAGATGAATTCCAGCACACAATAGAAAAAATGTTTGATCGAACTAATGAAGTAGAAAAGAAGAAAATAAGAAGAGTATTATTAAACTCAAGTGATAAAGCTATTCATATTGATTTTATAACTTTCAATTATACGAATATATTAAAAAGAATCGTCGATGCTGTTAAATGGTCTGGAAGAAGGTTAACTATCAAGAATTTCTTGTCGGAATCACCTATTAAATTATGCATAGGAAAAGTCTTACACGTTCATGGAACAGTAAATTATAAACCGGTCCTAGGAGTTAATTCTGAGCATCAAATAAAGAGAGAAGATTTTTCTAGAAATATTGAACTATGCAATTATATGATTAAAGAACGAATAAATGAAATCTGTGGTGATGAAAGATATCAAAATGCAGAGAATATTATAAATAATAGTGATATTGTTATTTTGTTCGGATTGTCTTATGGATCAACTGATGGAAGATGGTGGGATTTTTTGAAAACATGGGCTATGAACAACGATAATAGATTGTTAGTGCTCATGAACTATGCTGAGTCTATGAACAAGGATACTATTACGGTATTTGACGATGTTAAGGGAAAAGAGATCGCTGCCAGGGTTTTTGCTGGAATAATAGATACAAGCAAAAAAGAAGAATATCTTAAAAAAGCAATTGTTGTCTTTAACAATAATGTATTTAATTTTAGGGTCTTAAAGAAACCTGTTACGGCAAATGTTGATTAGAAGCGGGCAATTTGCCGGTATGGCTAAGGTTAGTGTCAGGACCTTGCATTATTATGAGAAGATTGGGTTATTGAAGCCGAGTTTTATTGCTGAAAATGGTTATCGATATTATAGCGACGATGATCTTTTTAAGCTGCAGCGTATCATTGCGCTTAAGAATCTTGGGTTAAGGTTAGATGAGATCTATTTATTGACGGTCGATGATGATCGTAAATCATTAATTGATAGCTTGAAACTGCAATCTGAACTTGTCGATGCCCAATTAGATCGCTTAAGTAGCTTAAAAGAAACGGTTGACAAGGTTATCGGACAACTTGAGTCAGGAGAAGAAGATATTGATATCTTGAGGTTAATTGAAAGCTCTAACTATGAAAAAGATATCTTAGATAATTATCGGAATGGTCATAACTTAAATGTCAGGATTAATCTTCATGAAAAATATGGAACTAATAGGGTTAAGTGGTTTGACTGGTTGTTTAAAGAGATGGATCTAAAAGATGGTCTAAGGATCTTAGAAGTGGGTTGTGGCGATGGGTCACTTTGGAAAGGGAAAAGCGTAAAAGGTGAGATCTTTTTAAGTGATCAATCAAGAGGCATGATCAAAAGATGCAGAGATTCTTTGGGGAATGATTATTCGTACCAGGTGTTTGATCTGGAACACATACCATTTAAAGATAACTATTTTGATGTCGTGATCGCTAATCATGTCCTTTTTTATGCGCATGATGTAGATGATGGTATAAAAGAGATCTATCGTGTTTTAAAAGATGGTGGTTTTTTATATGCATCTACCTATGGTAAAAGACATATGGCTAAGATCCGAGAGATCGCCAAGGCTTTTAATAAAAGAATTGAATTATCTCGTGATGAACTATTTTCTAAGTTTGGTATTGAAAATGCGAAAGAGCTATTAGAAAAATGTTTTAAAGAGGTAAGATATGTACCATATATCGATGAATTAAGGGTAACTGACGCTATGGACGTCGTTTCTTATGTCTTGAGTTGTCATGGCAATCAAAATGAATATCTAAACAATCATATTGAAGAATTCAAGAAGTTCATCGATGGATATTTTGAAAACGGATTCTTGAAGATCGAAAAAGAGGCTGGATTATTTATCGCAGTAAAGTAAATTCATATTATTGGAGAGTTTAAATGAATAGTGACTATAGTTTTGCAAAGCAGAGAAGATTACAAAATATAAAGAAAATTAATATTCCAAATTCAGATCAGTATGTTAATGATTTGTTGAATATAGAGTACTCACTGACAGGCAGATCGGATATTTTTATAGCAAATATTTTTATAAAAGAATCTGTTCAACTAATTATTAACTCGATTAGTTTATTCGAATTCGGGTATTTTGATGCGGCGTACTATTCCTTAAGAGAAGCGATTGAAATATCAACAACCATAGTCTTTTTTTCGGAAATGCCAAAAAGAGAAAGAGAAGAAAAAATAGAAGCATGGCGAAATGCAAAAGATTTCCCAATGCAAGGACAGATGCTAAGCCAGCTGTATCAAAATGGAAAAGTGGTTTCCGATATGAAGCAGAAACAAGCACCATTCTTTAACGAAACAAAAGAGCTAAGTAAAAGAATTAATAAATATGTGCATAAACAGGGTCTCCGTTATTTCTATGTAAGTAGAAATTCTCCTGCTAGCATGAACAATCAAGACGCTTTTATTAAAGATTTTTCTTACTTTCTTGAAAAAACAATTGGAGTAGTTGCTGTTATGAGACTGGCCATAGATCCTTTTCCAATCTTGCTTATGGACGAAGAAATAAAAATGAGATGTTTTGATTCAATTACCGAAGCTTACAGTGAAGATTTTGTAAAAAAATATATTCCTGAAGAAACAATAGAAGGTTATAAGAATACTAAGATATATATTGATCATTATAGCGAGCTTATAAAAAAAGAAAAAAAGAATATTGTTGTTTTCAATATAATGAAATATAAAGTAATCGAAACGGCAAAGAAAAACGCCATTTTATCTCAAATAAGCCTATTAAATGATGTAGATAAAATCGCTGCTAATATAGCATTATCTTCTAATAAAGTAGTGAAAATATACGTTTATGACGGAGTCATAGAATACTTTACCGACAGAAAAATAAATAGAAATAGATATTCTACGAGTACATTGGATTTCATTCATTTTAGAGAAAATAGTGATAAATTTAATCAAAAATACGACGAAGCATTCATATCTGTTTTTAGCTTTAAAGTAGAAGATAAAAACGAGTTTTTCTACATAGAGCATAATGAAAAACTGAATATGTATGACATCGACTTATTAAGAACACTAAAAATCAATTAAATTTTATATTGGCTCTAAATTTGAAAATGTTCATGTTCATCGGATAGCAAAACATGATTTCGATTTTATAGATGCATAAATAATTGGTTTAAAGGCAACCAAGGTAAAGAATAAAATAAGCATTGACCACTACGTTACGTAGTGGTTTATTATTATAGTGAGGTGAATAAAGAAAATGAAAGGTATTATTTTAGCAGGAGGGAGCGGTACTAGACTTTATCCGCTGACCAAAGTAACAAGCAAACAACTATTACCAATCTATGATAAACCAATGATCTATTACCCAATGAGTATCTTAATGAGCGCTGGTATCAAAGATATTCTGATTATCTCTACACCCAGCGATACCCCGCGTTTTGAAGAATTATTAGGTGATGGATCACAGTTTGGCATTAACTTATCATATAAAGTTCAACCATCGCCAGATGGCTTAGCACAAGCCTTCATCATTGGCGCCGACTTTATCGGCAATGATAGCTGCGCTATGATCTTAGGGGATAACATCTTCCATGGCCATGGGCTTACCAAACGTCTTAAAAATGCGGTCGCCAAGGAGAAAGGCGCAACGGTCTTCGGTTATTATGTCGATGATCCTGAAAGATTTGGGGTCGTTGAATTTGATGAAAACGGCAAGGCTATCTCGCTTGAAGAAAAACCTAAAGAGCCTAAATCAAATTATGCTGTTACAGGTCTATATTTCTATGACAACAAGGTCGTTGAATATGCTAAGAACCTAAAACCCAGTGCTCGTGGCGAATTAGAGATAACAGATCTAAATAGGATCTATTTGGAAAATGATGAATTATCGGTTGAGGTATTGGGTGATGGCTTCACTTGGCTTGATACCGGGACACATGAATCATTAGTCGATGCGACTAATTTTGTTAAGACGATCGAGGAGCATCAACACCGCAAGATCGCTTGCCTTGAAGAAATTGCCTTCAATAATGGCTGGATCGATATTGATAAAATGCATGAAACTTATGAAATATATAAGAAAAATCAATATGGAGCGTATATCAAACGAGTTATCGAAAGGAAGTATGTAGGTTAATGGAAGTAATTAAGACAGATCTAGATGGGGTATTAATCATTAAGCCTGATGTTCATGGTGATCATCGCGGTTATTTTATGGAGACCTATCAAAAAGAAAAGTATGCAGCATTAGGTATCATTAATGATTTTGTACAGGACAACATGTCTTTTAGTGCTCATAAGGGAACTTTAAGAGGTCTGCATTATCAAAATAATCCCTTTGCACAGGCGAAGCTTGTATCTTGTACAAGAGGGAAGGTCATTGATGTGGCAGTGGATATCCGCAAGGGTTCTCCAAACTATGGTAAATGGACGAGCGTTGAGCTTAGTGCCGAAAACTTCTTGCAGTTTTATATCCCACAAGGTTTCGCTCATGGTTTTTTGACACTTACTGATGATGTGGAATTCAGGTACAAGGTCGATAACTTTTATAACAAAGAGTCTGATCGTGGCATTAGATATGATGATCCTTTTATTAATGTTGACTGGTCAGGTCTATTAAACGGTATTGAACCGATCCTTTCTGAAAAGGATAAAAATGGGCCGACTTTAGATAAAGCTGATTGTAATTTTGTTTATGAGGAGATGAAATAAGATGAAACATTTAGTTACAGGTGGAGCTGGATTTATTGGCTCAAATTATATTTTCTATCTTTTAAAGAAGTATCCTAATGATGAGATCGTATGCTTAGATAAGCTGACATATGCCGGTAACTTATCGACTTTAGAGAGTGTATTGGATCTCCCAAACTTTAAGTTTGTCAAAGGCGATATCTGTGATCGTGATCTGGTTTATAAGCTAGTAGAAGAAGAAATGCCTGATGTGATCGTCAACTTTGCAGCTGAATCGCATGTCGATCGCAGCATTGAAGATCCAAGTTTATTTTTGAATACTAATATTGTTGGTACTTCAGTATTAATGGACGCTGCCAGAAAATATGGTATCAAGCGTTTCCACCAAGTTTCGACTGATGAGGTATATGGGGATCTTCCTTTGGATCGCCCAGATCTTTTATTCCATGAAGATACGCCACTTCATACGAGTTCTCCATATTCAAGCTCTAAAGCTGGGGCGGACTTACTAGTTATGGCATATCATAGGACATTTGGCTTGCCGGTGACGATATCACGTTGTTCAAATAACTATGGTCCATACCAATTCCCAGAAAAGCTTATTCCTTTAATGATCGCTAAAGCATTAAATGATGAGAAGTTACCGGTATATGGTGATGGCGCTAACGTTAGAGACTGGTTATATGTCGAAGATCACTGTGAAGCGATCGATTTAATTTGTCGCAAGGGCAAGGTTGGCGAAGTGTATAATGTCGGTGGCCATAATGAAAGAAATAACTTAACGATCGTTAAACTGATTTTAAAAGAATTAGGAAAGAGCGAAGATCTCATTACTTTCGTGGTTGACCGCAAGGGTCATGACCGTCGCTATGCGATCGATCCAACTAAGATCCATAATGAATTAGGCTGGCTTCCTAAGACTTCCTTTGAAAATGGTATTAAAGAAACTATTAAGTGGTATTTAGATAATAAAGATTGGTGGAAGACCATCATGTCTGGTGAATACCAAAATTACTACCAAAAGATGTATCTTGATAAGGGAAGAGTCTAATGCGTTTATTAGTTACAGGTTATAAGGGGCAATTAGGCTTTGATGTCGTAAATGAAGCGCAAAAAAGAAATATCGAAGCCATAGGAGTCGATATCGATGAAATGGATATCACCGATGAAAAGAAAGTGCATGAAGTGATTGAAAACGGCAACTTTGATGGTGTAATCCACTGTGCTGCTTGGACAGCGGTCGATAAAGCCGAAGAGAGCGAATTATATGATAAGGTCTATGCCGTAAATGTGCTTGGCACCAAATATATCGCTGATGCTTGTGAGAAACTTGATATTCCAATGATGTATTTTTCAACAGACTATGTCTTTAACGGGCAAGGCGATAGACCTTGGAAAGAATATGATAAAAGAGATCCTTTAAATGTTTATGGATTAACCAAGGCAAAAGGCGAAGAATACGTCGAAAAGTTAAAGAAGCATTTCATTGTTCGTATTGCCTGGGTGTTTGGTAAAAACGGGAATAACTTTATTAAGACAATGCTAAGGCTTGGCAAAGAAAGAGGTGCCGTAAGTGTTGTCAATGATCAGATCGGACTTCCCACCTATACCTATGATCTGTCAAGACTAGTAGTTGATATGATCGAAAGTGATAAATATGGCACATATCATGCGACTAATTCTGGAAATTTTATCAGCTGGTATGACTTTGCAAAAGAGATATTTAAACAAGCTGATATGGATATAAAGGTTACAC
>CALUVF010000134.1 GCA_944324155.1 uncultured Erysipelotrichaceae bacterium
GAGAATAAACAAAGCCGAGTGGATAGCTTTTGCCATCTGTGTCCGCAAGATGGAAACGGAATTACTAAAGAATTAGAACGTCTGTTTGCCAAAACAAGCCCCCGGGTATTGGTCGTCAGAAATGATGTGGGGATGCTCAAAGGTGTATTTAACTTGCAGTATGGATGCCAGTTATATTTAATAATCGACCAGTTATCGCAAATGTATTGAAGTTAAGATTTTCAAAATTTAAAATGACATCATACATCAAATGAAGGAGGTGATTAATGTGAAAGTCGAGATAAAAATCGATACTTCTTGTATTGATCCTAGAGTGATTGTATTTACCCATTCAATGACCGAAGAGGTTAATAATATTGTAAAAATACTTACAGATAATACTTCACAAATATTATCGGCTTATAAAGATGGAAAAATAGAAATATTAGAGCAAGCAAATTTGATTCGTATATACGCAAGTTCAGGAAAGGTTTATGCCATTACTAATAAAGGAGAGTATATTCTTCGCATTAGGCTTTACGAGGCAGAAAATAGACTGCCCTCTAATCAATTTATACGTATATCAAATTCAGAAATTATCAATCTTAAAAAGGTTGTTCATTTCGATTTAAACTTTACAGGAACAATTTGCGTTAAATTATCAAACGGAACAATAACATATGTGTCTAGACGGTTTGTTCCGAAATTAAAACGTATATTAGGAATATGAGGAGAATGTTATGAAAAAGAAAATTATTATACGCAGTATTTTAGGATTTCCATTTGGAATCACAATAGGTTATTTTATTACAATTTTAATTTCACTGTTCTGGGGAAATGGAAATTACTTATCCTGTGCCCCAGAACTCATATCACTTGTAGGAAACGAAGTAAATGCCATCATATTGCAAACAATTCTTTCTGGAACATTAGGCATAGGATTTGCTGCGAGTTCAATGATATGGGAAATAGATAATTGGAGCATCGTTAAACAGACCGCGATATATTTCTTAATTATTTCAATCATCATGCTGCCAATCGCTTATTTTTCATATTGGATGGAACATAGCGTAGCTGGATTTTTAATCTATTTTGGTATTTTTGCTCTAATATTTGCAGTCGTATGGATGATAGCATTCTGTGTAGGTAGGCATAATGTAAGAAGAATGAATGAAAAACTGCATCAAGGTAATAATAACGAAATAAGCGTATAAGTATAAAATAAAATGTATATAAAAACTAAAATCTAAACGAATAATATGCATTAAGTAGCAAATTAGTTACCGCCATTATGAGAGATAATATCATGATGGCGGATTTTAATTGCTTATTACTATTTTCGTCCGAAGTTTTCCTATATTGTTGTTATACATATGTTTAAAAACAAATATATCCAAGAAATATTCAATAAAAATGTGAAATATCATATTTTGAACTTATCTTGATTCAGTTTTATAACATAAAGTTGATTGGAGGCGTCGATAGAATGGATAAGTATGGATATGTTCGTGTTTCTTCTAAAGATCAAAATACCGATAGACAGATCGAAGCTCTTATAAAAGTGGGTCTTGAACGTAAGAACATATATGTTGAAAAACAATCAGGAAAGGATTTTGATAGAAAAGAATACAAAAAACTTATACGAAAATTAAAACCAGGTGATGAATTATATATAAAAGCTATTGATAGATTAGGAAGGAATTATGACGAAACGATAGAACAATGGCAATTCCTTACCAGATCAAAGGAAGTAGATATTATAGTCATAGATTTTCCCTTACTTGACACAAGAAGGCAAGTGTCTGATATAACAGGTAAATTCATAGCAGATTTGGTTCTTCAAATTCTTTCCTATGTTGCTCAAGTTGAAAGAGAAAATATTCGGCAAAGACAAGCTGAAGGTATAAGAATTGCCAAGAAAAAAGGAGTTAAATTCGGACGACCAAGAATTGAAATTCCTGATGAATTCGAGTCTGTATATAATTTGTATGTAGAAAAAAAGCTTAGTCTCAGACAAGGGGCTAAGCTATTAAATACCAATCATGCTACCTTTAGCAGATGGGTAAAAAACTATAAAAACAGATAAAAAACTTATTTTGGAACAAAAAGTACACCATAACTAACACCTTTTAAGTTTTCTTACCACCCATTTGCCACCCAAATTTCATAAAATTTGAAGTGCATTATTATAAATAGCATGTAAATAGAAAATTCCCTCTATGAATTCATAGAGGGAAATAGAATGTTTTGATCTTTTAGCTTTCCTTTTTCTTTCTTTGATAAATGACGGTGCCAGCTAAAACAACAGATATAGATAATAAAATTGTAGCGATCCAAACAGATGTATTCGATCTTATACCAGTATCAGGAAACTCTACTTCAAGAGCTGGGATAACAACTGCTTCTTTTTGATGACCGCAGATGGTACATTCTTCATGTTTAAGACCGGTACTAGTGCTTGTAGCTTCTTTATCTATTACCCATTTGTAGCTATGGGCAGCTTGATCTAAGATCTCGCCACATTCGCAGACATGATAATGACCATTATCATCATAATGCCAGATTCCAGTAGAGCTATGTTCACTCAGCTTAGGAATAATAATATCTTCTAAGTTAAGTTCATTATTTCCAGTTCCGTCTTTATAGTATTTATCACAATACCTGCAATACCAGTATCCGATATTGCCATCTTCTAAATGAGTAGGATCTTTAGCTTCGATCCAATCCATATCATGACTAATAGCCCTATATACCTCATATGGTACTCTGTTTTCGTATGTACCATCTTCACTGGTATATCTGATGGAAGTCTTTAGAGTCGATGGCGTATCAGCACTAAGACCATCTTTCAGTCTGATCATTAGGGTTGCTTCTTCATTTAGTTTTAAGACTGTTTTATCTAAGGTGATATCAAACTCACTACCACCGCTTCCATAATATGCTATTTTGATCGTCTGATTACCGGTGTTTTTGACCGTTATCGTTTTAGGGTCTTGAGGTTCATATCCTTCGATTAAAGAAGGAAATTTTACTATGTTAGGGGTAAGTGAAACAGAATAGACAAGAGCATCATCAACCGTAATAGCCAATTCCCTGGTCTTCATGCCATAAACATTTTCAGCTGTTATAGTAAATGTATTAGAGCCAGCTGCGGTAGGAGTGCCGCTAATTTCACCTGTATTCTCGTTTAAGCTTAAACCAGCAGGCAAGTTGCCATTGCTGATACTCCATTTAATCGGTTCAGTTCCATCAGCTGTAAGTTTTTGCTCATA
>CALUVF010000135.1 GCA_944324155.1 uncultured Erysipelotrichaceae bacterium
CAAGGATGCCGGCATACAGATCAAACCTAATGATATCGGCAACAAAGAAGAAACTTCTGCCGAAACAGGAGCAGCCAACAATGTTCAAGGAACTCTTAAAAAGACAAGCGTTACGGCATTTGATCAGGCAAAAATCTATACCAAAAATAAGATCAAAACCAAAAGAGAAAATGCGAAGATCTTAGAAGAAACAATAGTGGTCGATGATCCAATTCATTATTCATCACCTGCTTCCCATTCATTCAAAGAAAAGAAGTATGCCAAACAAATGCGCCAGTTAAACATTGCCAAGCATAAGCGCAAAGTAAAAGAAGCAAAGGAAGCAAAAACTGCAGCCGTTACTGTTAAAGACACTGGAATAAAAGTAATACGAACTACCTTTATCGCCGTGAAAAAAGCAGTAACGGCTTTTCCTTCTTTAGCCATGTCCGGATTGGGATTGATCTTACTGCTAGTAATCGCATTGTTCATCGGCGTATTCAGCGCTTTTTCATCAAGTTCCATTATCCTTCCTGGTACTGCTTCTTTAAGTGAGGAAGTATTGGCTCATACCGAAACCATTGAAAAATATGCCGAAAAATATGAGATCGAAGATTATGTGGCCATATTACAGGCCATTATGATGCAGGAATCAGGCGGTAAAGGAAATGACCCGATGCAGGCAAGCGAGAGCGGATTTAACGAGAAATATCCAAGAGTCCCTAACGGCATCACCGACCCAGAGTATTCCATTGAAGTCGGTGTTAAAACATTTGCCGACTGCATCAAACAGGCAAAAGTAAAAGATCCTTCTGACACAGAAGGCATCTATCTGGCATTACAAGGATACAACCATGGAAACGTCTATATATCATGGGCCATCACCAATTTTGGCGGCTATTCTAAAGCCAATGCCAAAGTCTTTTCTAATATGAAATGTGAAGAACTGGGGGTCAGCGGTTATGGTGATCCAGACTATGTAGATCATGTCATGCGCTATGTCGGTTTAGGATTTGGCAATATCAGAGGAGAGCCTAACTTTGAGAATATGAAAGCCTGGGGCATGAATAACTACTACAGTCAGTTGGGATTATATGGCCAATGCACCTGGTTTGCCTGGGGAAGATTTTATGAGCTCTATGGATACAGTCCCGGATTTACTGGAAACGGCAATCAATGTGTTGATCAGCTGGTTGCAGCACATCCTGATAAATTTGAAAAATCCAACACTCCAAAGGCAGGTGCTGTCTTCTCTGGTGTTGGACATAATCACGTCGGCATTGTGATCGCGTGGGATGGTACAAACATCACCATACAGGAAGGTAATCTCGACGGCAAAACCAATACCTTCCAGGAAGCTAAAACAGACTGGCAAACTAAGACCTATACCCTTGCACAACTCAACAGCATCTACAAAGGAGTGGTATTTGCAAATCCAAAATAAACCATACGCTTATTAAAAGCGAGTCTCGATAATAAGATATTTAAATATTAAAATCTTAGAGCTCGCTTTTTTAGAATTTTTCCATAAAAAATGTAATATCTATTTCGAAATTCAATAGATTATTTCTTTTTTCATTCGATTAGTTCATGCATGCATATTTTAAAGCCGGAATTGCTACACCGTTCAAATCCAATGTAGTTTCATTATATAAATCAGAAGATATTAATTGATCCACTACAAAAACAACACTGTTTCTAGCCCTTGTACAGGCAACATAAAATTTAGATCGAGTTTGCTTTGAAGAAATTTCCGCGTGTTGAATTATAAAGGGAAGTGCCGTTGATACAGGAATTATAACAACTCTATCAAATGTACAACCTTTAGAATTACCATAATTTAATACATTGCATGAATGTTCGAAATTAATCTTGCTTCTGCGATCATACCTTAAAATTGTTGGGTTATAATAATCACAGTATTCTTTCATGTACTTATCTTCAATAATATATATTCCTGTATTTTCTTCCTCATTATTTTTTAGTTTTTTATTAGGAATTACATTAGATTCTTCTTCATTGAAAATTCTATTAATAAAGCTACATATTTCTTTATTGAATCTTCTTGTTTCATTCGAATAACTAATTTCACATAAATTAACTTTTTCTAGTTCTTTGAAAAACACTCTAATTTTGTCATCACGAAACTTCTTATTTTTTGATGAATTGTTTGTTCTAAAAGTAGCTTGTTTATAATCTCCGACACAAATTACATTAATATTCGAATAAAACAATGATTTAAAAATTTCTAAATCCCATCCTGCATAATCTTGTAATTCATCAATAAAAATATGACTGTAAATATCTTCTAATCTTTTAATCACTGCTCTTCCTGAATCATTTAAACATTTGATAGCTAAAGCTGTAACATTGTCTTTATACAAATCATTAGCTCCATTTAAATAATATTGAACATGACCGCCATTGTACCATTTTTGGGGCTTCTCATCTGAATAAAAAGCTATTGATTTGATATAATTAGGCGGAAATTTAAACTCATATTCATCTTTAAAATGTTTAAAATTTAATGATAGTTTACATTGATATGGTTTTATAAATTCAGAAAGAATAAAGCTGTACCACGTTTTTATAACAACTTTTTTGTCAATAATACCGCTGTTTTGCTTTCGATATTCGTTTTCTATGCTATTCTTCCCTTCGTTGGTATAAGAAATCATCAATATTTCTTTGTTTGTTGTTTTCGCTAACTCTATAGCTTGTCTACATAGATCGTATGTTTTTCCATTTCCAGCAGAGGCGAAAACGACTTTATTTTTCATCAATATCCGCTCCTATCGCTTTTTTAATATAAGATGGATACGATATTTTCTCTTCACTTAAAAATACTCTCATTGCCCATTCTGTCTTGTTCTTTAACATAAATTCGCAAAGCTCTTCGTAGTTAAGATCTTTATTTCCTCTATAAATGATATCTTTAAAATTATCAAACGCTTCTTTATTCTCTTTCAACACAGATGGTTCTAGCGTGTTAAGGGTTTCATCCTCTTCTACACATAAGGAAACAATATCGTTATAATTTCCATATCTCTTTTGAACTTCTTGCAGTGATCCATCATTATCCGTAACAATTACAATTTTCTTTTTTATTAGTTTTGCGAGTTCACAATAACTTTTAAATGATGTTCCGTTCACCGCCATAACATCAATCCCATCATCAATAGGTAATTTCCGGTATGTATCTAAATATGCTCTTTGAACAATTAATTCATCTGCAGGGCCTTCAACCAAAATAATTTTATTGGCTAGTAACACTCTTAATGTATTATATCCAGGTAATTTTACGAAAAATTCATATGCTTCTTTAGGCAATTCAGTGAGAGGTTTAGTTGTCATGTTAGAAACTAAATGTATATGATTTAAACCTAATTTATTCGCAACATAACTACTGTGTGTTGAAATGAATATTTGTTTAGTCTCGTTATCTGAAAGTTTAGAAATTAGCATTGACATATTTGAGTATGAGAGATTATTTTCAGGCTCTTCTAATATCAAAAAATCTACATCAATATTTTGATTAAAAACCATTTCAGACTTTATCATATTTTGAGTCCCAAAACCCGCATTTTCAAATGGAATTTTATCAACAGATAGCGACATTTCCTTTTTCCAGTCGTCAATTTCTCCTTCTCTTAAATTTAAACTTATTTCTTTATTTCCAAATTTATATTCTTCTTTAAGCTTAGAGTTCAAGCCTGCTACTACTGGACTTTCTATAAATTCCTTACGATTGCCTCTATAAGCCAATCGTAAATTAGTTTCATCTTCTTCTGATAAATAATTAGCGATGCTATTTGAAACAAATCTGCTTAGTACCGCACCATAATCTTTTTTTGTAGTGTCAATAGATACTATTTTATTTGCAGTTTTTGTAAAATAATATTCCGGTTGAGCAAATGAACTAAACTCCACTTTATATAATTCTACCGGTATATCAATAATCTTCTTTTCTTTAAGAAGTTGCTTATATGTCTCACTATATTCATCATTAAACTTAATGCTAAGCTTTACTCCAACTGCATCTTCTATTAAAGAATTATTTGTTCCTTTGTAGTGTTGGAAATGGCTATCTTTAACCGAAAGGCCCTCAAAAAAAATTTCAATATCTATACTAGGCAACTCGGGTTTTCCGCCTTTTTTTACTTCATCAATATACTGGTTTCTTACATTTAAGTTAAACCAATCAACATTTAGTTTTGATATAATGGAGGCACCATTTATTTTTCCTGTTAACCCCATTGATAATGCCTCTAAGATTGTAGTTTTTCCTGAATCATTTTCTCCCACAAAAATATTTACTAATTTATTCATGTGAATAGAGAGATTATGGAAAAGTTTATAATTATGAATAATTAGTTTTGAAATATACACTTTTATCAACCCCTTTTATTCAACACCTAATGCTTTAAACACTGCATCTTCTACACTGTTATAGAAAATGATACTAAAACTTCCCATAAGTTCGCTTGGTACAGTTCCTAAATCTTGTGCTGATGTAATTGGCAATAATATTTTCTTTGCGCCACTATCTAAGCAAACTTGTAAACAGTTAGCTAAGTTTTCCACTTTAATAACTGTTCCACTGATACTAATATCTCCTAATACTGCTAAAGATCCAAGTGTTGGTTTACTTAAGGCAATAGAACAAATCGCAATCAATGTAGGTAATGCCAATTTATTTGTCATTCCAATTCCTTGGAGATCACGATAATCAATAAAGTAGTCTTTTGTAGTTGTGCTAATTGATTGTGAAATGTGATTACTATTGGCTTTTAAGTAATTGAAGGCAATTGCCGTTGCTTCTTTACATTCACGATCTGTACCAATACCTGTTCGTTCAAATTTGCCATTTCCTGGAAGCATTTGAGTTTCTAAACGATATAAACCAATCATTCCAGACTTACCTTGCGATACTGTATAAACTTGTCCAGGATTACAAATGCCTTCTGGAATCAATGTACTGCTCCCCTGCTCCGGAACAGATACATATTTCTCTTCGAAAGTTTCATTATCGATATAAGAGAAATTGACATCATAAAATTCCATACCGCCAATCTTTTTAAGTTGTTCTTTTACACGACGGCGCATTTCTAAGCCGATTCTTAGGATCTCTTCTAATTCTTCTTTTGAATAGTTTCCATCAGGATATACAAGTTTAATCAAACCAGAAACACTTTTTCTTACGGCAATAACATCTCTTTGATTTAAATTCTTTCCAAGCTTATAGAATTTATCTAAAGCATC
>CALUVF010000136.1 GCA_944324155.1 uncultured Erysipelotrichaceae bacterium
CGGAGGCATATGTCTGCCAATCCTGTGGACATGTATTTGCCGATTATAAGATCAGATGATCATTGCCGCCTTCATCCGGCAGGACAAGCCTTGTCGGTTTTCTGGCGGCTAACTTTATAAAAAGCTCCTCTGCCCGCTGAACTTCATCAATAAAGCAAGGAACAGGATGGAGAAGGAAAAAAGAATTAGGATCACTTTGTGCAAGTTCCATATCCACCTGGTTATCAAGGGTTACATAAGAACGTTCATCTTCCTTTAAAGTTTTAAGGATAGTCGTTTTTCCCACTTGGTGAGAACCTGATATAAAGATGATTTTGAAATCTTTCTGTAATGATTTTACTCTTCTGGCAAGCGTTCTTTCTAACATATTTCCATTTTCCTATATAAATAGTTCTAATGCAAATAATTAATATAAAATTTGTAAAATCCTACGATATATTTTGTAAAATTCTCCGTCATTTCTTGTAATATTTTCCGACAGGACAAAATATAAAAAAGCTCCCATGAAATTCCTTCTCCATGAGAGCTTTAGAAGATTCCAGTGAAACCCTATGTCCTAATTTCCCTGTTAAACGGCTTGCCAAGTGCTGCCGGGCTCGTAGTCTGATTGCGGGAAGTGAAGGCAAGAACGACAATTACGACAACATATGGAAGCATAACGAAGAATTCGTAAGGGATGTTTATTCCAAGTCCCTGTACGTTGTACTGTATCGTCTGCGTAAAAGAGAAGAGAAGCGCACCTAGCATGATTCTCACAGGTTTCCAATGTCCAAAATATACAAGGGCGACTGCGATGAATCCTCTTCCTGCGATAAGGTCATCTGAGAACATCTTGATCTGGCAAACAGAAAGATATGCTCCAGCAAGTCCTGCTAAAGCCCCACCTAGGGCAAGAGCCTCATACCTGATCCTGTTCACGTTTATTCCCATGCTGTCCGCAGCCCTTGGATATGTTCCGACAGCCCTTACCTCCAACCCCCAGCTTGTCTTCATGAGGATATACCATGCGACAGGCACAAACAGAAATGCCAGATAGACCACAAGGTTGTGGGAGAAGAATATATCTCCTATCACAGGGATATCTGACAGGAGGGGGATTGGATTGGAAGAAAGGCCTGGAATCGACTGGGTACCACCTACGAAATGTCTGAAAAGAGTTCCTGCCGTTCCGACTCCGAACATCTGAAGTCCGATTCCCGCAATTCCCTGCGGAGCACGGAAAGTAACGACTATCAGGCCGAAGAAGAGACCCATCAGAGCTCCGATGATGGCAGCTAGCAGCAGTCCCAGATAGTTCCAGCCAGCCGCAACAGCACCACCTCCTCCGATTGAGAACGGGATTAGCATTCCAATGAATGCACCCATGGCCATTATGCCTTCGCATCCGAGATTGAACACTCCGCTTCTCTGGTTAAACATCTCTCCGATTGAGGCAAGAAGGAGTGCAACAGAGAACGGCACGGTCATAGCAAGTATGTTTATGATAATATTCACTTCGTCTCCTCCTTAAGTCCTCTTTTCTGAGAATACCAATGCCAGACCTTATCCTCCAGATATGAGTTCTGAAGTACCATCTGAGCCGTAACGATCACTATGATTATAAGGCCCTGCATGACATCCACGATATTAGCAGGGACCCCTACTGCACGAGGTGTGAGCGTAGAGCCGTAAATTAAAAGAGCAAAGAAGAATGATGCGGGAATGATTCCAAATGGATGGAGCATTCCAAAGAGAGCTACGACGACAGCACTGAAACCATAGTTGTTCGTAACACCCTCAATCGCCCTTCTATGAACGGCGGCAATCTCGATTCCACCGGCAAGGCCGGCGAAAGCCCCGGAGATAACCATGGCAAGCGTAATATACTGCGGCACGCTTATTCCGCCATAACGGGCAGCCCTGCGCTCAGATCCGCTGGCTCTCATCTTATAACCGAAGCTTGTCTTCCAGAGGAAGAAATAAACAAGAACCGCGAGAACGATTGCGATGAATATCCCATAGTGAAGACGGCCTGTGATTCTTCCGATCTCGACATTAGCACTAAGACGTGCAGACTGGGGTGTACCGGCACCGGAGAGTGCCTCTACCGGATCAAGCATAGGAACGCGAAGACAGAATGAATAGAACTGTGCTGCTATATAGT
Source organism: uncultured Erysipelotrichaceae bacterium (assembly GCA_944324155.1). GTDB lineage: Bacteria > Bacillota_I > Bacilli_A > Erysipelotrichales > Erysipelotrichaceae > JAHHTG01. Next base: position 2,144 of record CALUVF010000136.1, read on the forward strand.
TGAGCATGACAGTCGAAAGGAGCTCCGAGACCTGCAGTTTCGCCTTAAGGATTCCCGGGATGAAGCCCCATAGTCCTCCTGTCACAACACCTGCTAAAAGCGCGAATGGCAGAAGAATCGGTTTCGGAAGATCTGGAAGGGCAAGGGCAACGGAGGTAAAGCCTAGAATTCCCATAGCCATCTGCCCCTCAGCTCCGATATTCACGATTCCCGAGCGGTATGCAACCGCAACTCCTAGTGCGATTATACAAAGAGGGACGGCACGGACGAACACTTCCGTAAGGTGCCCGACCCTTGTAAGAGGCGTGATTACAATGGTGTAGAACGTACGCCAGATGTCAGCTCCCAGTATCAAAAGGATGGCGGAAGAAAGGAGAACGGTTGCAAGGATCGCCAAGAGGATTATCACAATCTTATAGGCTATTTTAAAATTCCTAGTCATTCTTACCCTCCTCCGTATCAAGACCGGCCATCAGGATGCCGAGGCTCTTCTTATTCGCCTCCCCATGATGAAGCACTTTCTGAATCACACCTTTATATATTACGGCAATCCTGTCTGAAAGGTTCATTATCTCATCAAGCTCCTCGCTGATTAAAAGAATTCCAATCCCCTCCCTTCTCTTTTTCAGGAGCTCTGCATGTATGAACTCTATGGC
>CALUVF010000137.1 GCA_944324155.1 uncultured Erysipelotrichaceae bacterium
GTAAGAGAGAGAGAGAGAGAGAGAGCGTAATTCTAATGAATTAAGCTTTATTAACTATGCTCAAAATACTGCAATAATAATGGTTACTATAGCAATAGCTATAGTAGTTGTTAACGGAGAAAAAAGCACAAAAATAAATAGAATAGAAACACATAAAAGGATGGATTGTATAGCAATGAAAATTTGCTATATAGTCCGTCCTTTTTGCGCGTTTAAGGCAAGATTTTAATATTAAAAAATAAAAAACACAAGGTAGAGAAAATGTAAAAGCATTAAAGAATAAATAAAAATGAGCATTAGTATTTAGATATTAAATGCACAAGGTATTCAATATAATCTCTACTATATGAAAGGATGGTAAAAGATGAAAAGAAAACAAAACACAAAAGTTGGCAATGTAAATAAAAGAGATGAAACAAGGAAAATAAAAACAAAAGAAAGAGGCATCACGTTAATAGCTCTAATAGTAACCATAATAGTGTTAATAATATTAGCGGTAGTATCAATAAATGCCATATTTGGAGCAGATGGATTAGTGGCACAGGCAAGAAAAACGGATTTGATAGTAAAGTTTACTGTATACATAGAAGAAAAGAAAAATTATGACTCGGAGAAAAAGTATGAAGACTCAGATTATAATGAAGAAAGTTTAAATGCAGGAAGAACTACATTAGCATATAACACACAAGAAGACACAGGAGGAAACATACAAACTGTAATACCTTCAATGGACGATGAATATGCCGGAATGTTTGAAATAATAAAAGGAGAATTCTATTTATATGCAGCAAGTGAGTTAGAAAGAGAGGTTGCAACTGAGTTAGGAATACAGGTAAGCCCATATTTAATAGAAGATGGAGTATTACTATCAGCAAATGCAAACCTAGGTTTACAAACAGAAAATGGAGTAGTAACTTTGCCAGAGCGTGTAACCGAAATAGGGCAGGGAGCTTTTTCAGGAGTAACAGGACTAAAAGAGGTAATAATTCCGGGAACGGTAAAAGTAATAGACAGAGATGCATTTTCATATAACACAGAAATAGAAAAGATAACAATAGAGGATGGAGTTTTAAGTATTGGAGAAAATGCATTTAGACATTGTGCTAGTCTAAAAGAGGTAGTAATGCCTGATAGTGTAATATCAATCGGAAGCGAAGCTTTTAGAAGTTGTACTAACCTGACTACAGTACAATTATCAAATAATTTAACTGGTTTAACTAGTTGGCAATTTTCTGGATGTAGCAATTTAACAACAATAAATATACCGACTAACCTAACAAACATAGGAGATAATGCATTTAGTAGTTGCTATAAACTAGACAATATTACAATACCAGCTAGTTGTACCTCAATAACTGCTTCTGCGTTTCTAAGTTGTAACAACTTATATAATTTAACAATAGATAAAGCAAATCAATATTATGAGGTAGAAGATGGAATAATATATAGAAAAGATAATAGTACATTAATAATGTTAGCACCAATGGCAGAAGCAAAAACAGTAACAATAAGGGAAGGAATAAAAAGTTTGGGCAGTTCGGCTTTAGCAATGTGCAAGAGCATGACTACTTTAAATTTACCAAGTAGTCTAAGTAGCATAACTGGTGAGACATTTGAAACTGTTCAATTGCTAGAGACAATAAATTTCCCAAATGGTAATAATACTTATACGGTAGAGGATGGTTACCTATATAGCAATGGAGGAAAAACATTAGTATATGTAGTACCTACAAAAACAACAATAAATATAAAAGAAACAGTAGAAACGATAGGAAATAATGCAATAAACGGACCAAAAGTAATAGAAGTTATAATACCAGATAATGTAACAACAATAAATGGGTCAATATTTAAAAATACTACTAAGTTAAAAAAATAGAAATAGGAAGTGGATTAAAAACTTTATCACCTAATTTTAAAGCATGGGCAGGTATTCCAAGTGGACTTGAGTTAACTATAGATGAAGATAACCCTTATTATAAAATAGAAGGAAACCTAATATTAACCAAAAATGGGGAAGAGGTAGTAACATATATTAACAATGCACAAAGCCAAATAATACCAGAGGGGGTAGTAAAACTGCAAAGTAATTCTTTTGTAGATTTTGACAGTGCAACAGAAATAAAATTACCAAGTACATTAAAAGAAATAGGTAATAGTGCTTTTTCATATTGTACGAGTCTAATAGAAATACAAATACCAAATAATGTAGAAACAATAGGCTCAAGTGCTTTTGGATATTGTGGTAAGCTAGAAACAATAAACATCGACAAAGAAAAAGACAGCATAAGTGGTTCACCATGGAATGCACCGAAGGGCGAAAGAGCAATTATCTGGTTAAGGTAAGAACGATTTGTAAAAGATGATAAAAGATGAGGCGAAAAATAATAATGTAAAAAATATTCTATAAAGAAAAATTATTAAAGTTAATATACTTTTATGATATGTATAATATGTAATAGGAATTAATTTATTTCCTATTACATGTTACATAAATAGCTAAAAAAATGCTATCGTATTACTTATACTTAAAACCTGAAGTGTGCACAAATAAAGGGATACATTACTCTTGAATAAGGGGATACTCCGTTGCTCGACATAAGAATGGTAAATTGTAAAAGCAACTTAGACACAAAAAATCAAAAAAATTAGAAAAAAGTATTGACTTAATTAACGTAAGGTGTTATTATAATTAACAGCTTCGCAAGAGGCTAATTTTTATCAAAAATAGCATAACAAATTGGCAAAAAAATAATAACAAAAATTACCTTAAAAAAAACTTAAAAAAGTTTTAAAAAAGTATTGACATTATGATATGAATTATGCTAAAATAAGTCTTGTCGTCGAAACAAATCGATTGAGAAAAGAAAGCACATTGAAAAGTAAACAATAAACTTTGAGAAACCAATAAAGCGGTAGTAAAACTACCAAAATACAAGAACGCGAAAGCGTAAAAATAGAGTCAAAGAATTCTAGTTA
>CALUVF010000138.1 GCA_944324155.1 uncultured Erysipelotrichaceae bacterium
TTTAGCGCTGATTGGATATAGGTCCTCTTATTTCCATTATTGACTACAAAGTCGATTTCTTTTACCTTGCTTACACCATTTCGTCGCTCATTAACTACACCGACATCGACCAAATATCCTTGTCGCAATAAATCGTTATAAATGACAATTATATTCATTTTTTCAAGACGAGATTATTATAGCGAGATAACAATGAGAAATTTCTAATAGAAAGCATTTGTGCAGTTTATCTTTCAAGATAAATTAAATAATGTAGATCCTTTACATTCTAAATTGATGGGTCCTATTCCGAAAAATTAAAAAATATTTATTTTTTCGGAATAAAAAGATATACTATGTTCAAGAGGTATGATATGAAACTTTTAGAAAGAGATTATTTGAATAAAATCATAAGCGTTAAAGGCACACCTGATATAAAAGTCATCACAGGTATTCGCCGTTCAGGAAAATCTTGTTTACTTCTTCAATTTATGGAATATATCAAAAAGAATGATCAAAATTCTAATATCATCCATATTGACTTTAACTCCTTAAGCAGTAAACCTTATTTAGAATATCATGCATTAAACAATTATATTGAGAGTAATTACGAGATCAACAAAAACAACTATATCTGCATTGATGAAGTACAGATGTGCAGCGGGTTTGAAAAAGTAATCAACAGTTTACACAGCAGTATGAAATACGATATTTATATCACAGGTTCAAACGCATTTCTTCTAAGCAGCGATTTAGCTACATTATTCACTGGCCGAACATATACGATTGAAGTCCTTCCTTTTTCTTATAAAGAATGTTTAAAATACTATAACTACGACTATTCATTGAATAGATATGTATTAGAAGGTGGAATGCCTGGGGCTTTAGTATATTCAAGTTCAGAAGATAAATACAAATATATACGCGATGTCTTTGAAACTTTAATAATACGAGATATTATACATAAGTATCCAATGAGAAATAAAAATAACATACATGATTTAGCATACTTCATGATGGATAATATTAGTTCTTTGACCTCTGCAAACAATATATCTAAGGAAATAGAGAAAATAAACTTAAAAATCTCCGATAAGACGATTAAACAGTACATAGAGTATTTAACTAAATCATATTTGTTTTATAAAATACGACGTTATGACATTAAAGGCAAGAAATATTTAAGTACAAATGATAAGTATTACTTAGCCGATCATTCATTTAGATATGCAAGTCTTGGTACTAAAAATATGGACTATGGACAAATCTACGAAAATATAGTCGCAATGGAATTGATCAGACGCGGATACGAAGTTTATGCCGGAAAACTATATCAAAAAGAAATAGATTTTGTAGCAGTCAAGCAAAGCGCAAAGCTTTATATTCGAGTAAGCGATGATATATCTAATAAAAAAACATTTGAAAGAGAAGTCTCATCACTGTTAGAAATACGAGATAACTATCCAAAAATATTGCTTGCCAACACACATCATGATGAGTACCAATATGAAGGAATTAAAATCGTTGATATAGAAAAATGGCTAAGTAACTAATCGAATAGCTATGTCAGATACGAAGGATGAAGATCCTTCTTTTATTGTTTAGCGAAGAATATATTGCAAGAATACAATTTCTTATAGTTTCAAATCTAAAATAGAATAAATAGAAAAAGACCACCCATAAAGAGTTTCTATTGATGATAATTGATTAACCTCTGAAAATGTGGCCGATCAGCGGGTGTGCTACGGTTATGGATCCGTAGGGTCACTTTAAATGACATGCATGATCGCTACAATGTCCCGATCTTTATTGTAGAGAATGGCCTTGGCGCTCATGATGTGTTAGAAAAAGATCATTCGATTCATGACCAATACCGGATCGAATATCTAAAGGCGCACATTAAAGCCATCAAAGATGCGATAAATGATGGTGTAGAAGTTATGGGGTATACGCCTTGGGGTTGCATTGATCTTGTCAGCTGCGGAGATTGTCAAATGACTAAGCGCTATGGCTTTGTCTATGTCGATGCCGATGATGAGGGCAATGGAACTTATGACCGCTATAAGAAAGATTCCTTCTATTGGTATAAAAAAGTCATTGCCTCAAACGGGGAAGATTTGGACTAAATAATTAAATTATTAGGGTTTAAAAGGGTACGAGGTTATAATCCGGTGCCCTTTTTTTAGAAGTTAAAATGTACGTTAAATTTTTATTAAAACAGGTCTGTCATCTTTGTTGGGTGGTAAACTTAGGGCATGAAGATAGATAAAATTTTAAGTCTGATCCTTTTAGTGGTGATCTTACTAAGCTTGTATTTTAAAAAAGATCTTCTTTTGATTATGGCGGCTATACTGACAGCTATTTTGGTCATTCTTACTTTTGGTAAAAAAGAGTGATAGTCTTAAATTGAATGTATTGTCAAAGATCTCTTGCAAGTTTAAATAAGAAGATAGATGGATTTAGCGATCATCGCTAGCCTTTGGCCATCATTTTAAGATAATATTTGATCTTTTTAAATAATTCCTCTGGTGTCAGGTCTTTTTTCTTTAAAACCCAATATAAGCAGACATTAAAGATGCTGCTGCTAATGAATAAAGTAAAATAATCTTCGCTTCCATCTGTTATAAATTATGCGGCAAAAACCCATAGACTTGTCTGTGGGATGAATGCCGCTTATATTTTTCTTGAATATTTCATAGAATAAATATATAATATATGTATAAAAGAAAGGATATTTGTATGGGTAGACCAAAATTAAACAATGTACAAATTAATATATCTATTCCCTTAGAATGGAAAAAGGAACTTGAAAATCTTGCTCGCATATATTCTGTTGAAGAAGGAAAGACTGTTACCTTTCTTGATCTAATGCGAAGAGGTATTCAAGAAAAATATCAGTTAGGAGAAAATGACGATGAGCGAGGAAAGATATCATAGCGCTTCGCATTGTAAGTATTTGATACAATATCATATTATATGGTGTCCTAAATTTAGATTTTCTGTACTAAACAATGACGCTCAAAGTGTTCTAAAACACATATTAGGAAAGATTTGTAATGATTTTAACTATAATATTAAAGCACTCGAAGTAACGGGTGACCATATACATGTATTTGTAGATGTCCCACAGACTGTTGCTCCTTGTGATGTTGTAAGAACTCTTAAGAGTATCAGTGCAATAGAATTGTTTAAGGTGTATCCAAAATTAAAACGATTTTATGCAAAATGCGGCGCTTTATGGTCAAGAGGATATTTTGTATCAACCGTTGGACATATAAGTGAAGACACAGTAATTAAATATATTGAAGAACAGAAAAAATGATAGATAATGAAGATTATAAAAAATATCTAAGACAATTTCATAAATTATCAAACAGACATGTCTTGATCATAGAAGCCGACATGCCTTATTCTGATGTGCAAAAAGTGGTGCTTCTCTCTAATAAGATCAGAAAAGCAGGCAATGAGCTTGTAGGTCTTATGAGAAAAAGATACGAACAGCTTTTACGCACTAAGAAATATCGAAAAGTGTTATCCTTGTATGGCAATACCGAAGATAAGGCTAAGCGCAAGATCCTTGCCCGCCAGCTTAATGAGATGCAGAAACGATACAATGTCACATGGGATTATTGTCGAACCTCTATGATACCTATAGGCAAGAAGTATGGGATAGATGCTGTATTTGCACTTACTAAAGCTGAGGACATATGGAAGGGTATAGAAAAATGTCTATATGATAATGGTAAGACCATCCATTTTTCAAAATATGGCGATCTTCCCTCTATAAGGGCAAAACAAATAAATCGTGGCATTTCTTTATTCGTTAAAAATAATAAGCTACAATTTAAACTCAATAAGATGGTGTTTGATATAAAAGTTAATGACAGATTTCAAGAAGATGAAATAAGTGCTGTCCTTTCATATCTTTCAAGATCTGAGTTTATAGATAAAAAGGCTGTTGAAACATTTATTAAGGATGCCTATTGCATAGATACCTACAGACCTTGTTATGCCACACTTGTACCTAAAATGATAAGAGGTAAGTATAGGATCTTTTTACACCTTACTATTGAAGGTAAGGCAAAATCTAAATACGATAAGTTTGGCTATCCAAGACACATCTTTGGTAAAGGCATTATTGGTGCCGACATTGGAACACAGACAGTCGCTTACACTTCTGATACCGAAGTCGGACTTAAAAACTTATCAGAAAGAGGTAACAGTATCCATGAATCCGAAAGAAGAGAGCGCCTGCTTCATCGAGCGATGGACAGATCCAAAAGAGCGACAAATCCACAAAATTATAATAAAGATGGCACCATTAAGAAAGGACGTAAATTTTGGATATATTCAAACCATTACAAAAAGTTAAGAGCTAAATATTCTGAATTATGTCGTATTAATGCGACTAACCGACAGCTTGCCATAAACGAAGATGCCAATCATTTGAGAAGCTTAGGAAATGTCTTTATAACTGAGACAAAAAATGCAAGTAAACTAATGAAAAGAACTAAAGAAACTACTAAGAACGATAAAGGTAAATTCAATAAGAAAAAACGTTTTGGTAAGTCGATCAAGAATCGTTGCCCATCTAAATTTCAAACTACTGTTGAGAAAAAGTTTGAAACATCGGGCGGAATCTATATAGAAGTGCCAAATGATTATAGAGCCTCACAATATGATCATACTGTTGATAATTATGTTAAAAAGAAATTGTCTGATAGAATGTATAAACTTTGTGATGGAACTTTGGTACAACGAGATTGGTATTCTTCATTCTTATTGTACTGTTACGACTTTAAAACTGAAAACATAAATAAAAACAAATGTATTAGTGAATTTAAAAAACATTACATAAAAGAAAAAGCCTTAATAAAACATATCAAGGCTAACAGAATTAAGATATTAAACAGCGGCATTAACTTAGCATAAATTAATTGCCTCTCTTAGGGAGATTGACTATCCTTCCTTATCAATAGATAGAAATTTACCGCTAATGTGATCATAGGATTGCTTGGTAATAAAAGTTCTTACTCAAATAGACTTATACTTGTAGATCCAAAGTCTGAAAATGATGTACGATTACAAGCTAAACTTGACAGTAAGAACCCCATGGGCTTGCCCGTGGGAGTAGTCAGTGAAATTTCATCTAGCGGAAGGCGCTTAAGCATTAAGATGAGTGTCGAGCTTAGGGCTTCTTTTGTCTTTTGATCCTTCTTCATGCTTCTATCATATCATAACAAACCGATGCATTTTGTTAGGATTAGCGATGTTAAAGAGGTATGTTTAAAAATGTGGGCTAAAATATGCTCGAAGGAGGTCTTAGTATGAAAGACTATTTGAACTATAAGGATAAGGTTGCGGTTGTTACTGGCGCTTCTAGCGGCATGGGTAAGGCGACGGCCGAAGTTCTAGTGAATCTGGGCGCAAAAGTTTACGCTCTTGACTGGAACGAGTGTGATGTTAAGGGGATCGAAAGCTATGTTCATGTCGATCTTTCCAAAAAAGATTCGATCGATGAGGCAATGAAAAAACTGCCATCTAAAATTGATACGTTTTTTGGGATCGCTGGTGTATCGGGCGCCAAGAATGATTTTGTATCGACCGTGACGATCGATCTTATCGCCAACAAATATATTGTGGAGAACTATCTTACTAATATGATGGAAAAAGGTGGCTCGATCGCTTTTATGACATCTACGGCCGGAAATGGCTGGCAACTTAGCGACAACAAGGATATCTATAAAGAAGTCGTGGAAGCTAAAGATTGGGATAAGACCTTGGAAGCCTTGAATAAAACCGGTTTTCAATATCTTCCAGGAACGCTTGGTTATCCTTTTGCCAAGCTGGCAATGAACTATTATACGGTATATATTCAAAAGATCTTTGGACCGATGGGCATCAGGGTCAACGCTGTGTTGCCAGGATCGACCGATACTGGTATGAAAGATGAATTCGAGAAGATGGCTGGAGGAGAGGCTTCACTTTTGTCACATTGTGGCTATGCCCAAAGACTAGCAGACTCCATTGAAATGGCCTTACCGATCATTTTCTTAAATAGCGATATGGCGACCTATGCCTCGGGCGTCCTTATGGAAGTCGATTATGGCAATACTTCTGAAGAAGTCGCCGGGCTAAGAGATCCAGGCCAAACTATATCGCTTACCGCTATTCAAAAGATGATGGCCTCTAAGAAATAATAGACTATAATCAACCAAAAAAATCCTTCTTTTAGCTTTAGAGTTCAAAAAGAAGGATTTTTCATGTGTGTACCAGGCATGGCATCTATCAAGCTAGTTAAGCTAGTCACAGGTATTTACCGCCAAGTGTAGTGAACCACAAGTCGTTGACAGTGATGTCAAGGATGAAGGAAGTGGTGTAGCGATTCCTTTGGGCCTACGAACAGAAACTTGATATAAGGCTAAATGGCGGATAAGACTGCACATCAAGTCAAAGTCCAAAAGGTAAACGTAAAGCCAAGACAGTAAATCAAGAGGTCGTGAAGGAATGATAGTGATAGATGTCTTACCCTGGGAGGTCCTTTTGAGCGCAAGTCCAATAAACTTTTAAATCAGTAATGGTAAGCGTAGCGAAAAAGGCGAATCAAAAGGAAGTCAGCTGAGGTCATAGTAGATAAAATCGAAGGACCTAATGTCAGTATAGTGCTACCGCTATGCTTAACTCTTCTTTTGTCTTTAAAGGGATAGCCTAAAACTAAGAAACGTAGTCTTAGATGGCGAAAAGAATGAAGATGTATAAGAAGAGT
>CALUVF010000139.1 GCA_944324155.1 uncultured Erysipelotrichaceae bacterium
ATAAAGTAACAGTTGTCTTTGTTTTCTTCTTCGGCTGTTACTGCACTACAAGTAATGCACACAAAGTGAGAATGATTCTTTTTCATAACCTTTTCCTCTGGTCTTTCTTTTATAACTATTTAGTACCACAATAAAGTTAAGAATCAAAATTCTAGTGTCCTTTTTTCATGAAAAACGGCTTTTTTGACCATTTTTGAGTGCAAAAGGACAGTTTTAATCTCTTTTTTCGAACCTATATGACTATAAAAAAGCGATAAATCCCTTTATATACGAGTTTTATCGCTTTTTTAGGTTCTAATGAATAGATAGGTCTATTTCATTAGTTCGAACTTCAAAAATAGTTCCACCATTTTTAAATGTAAAATATAAACTTGTATTTAAAACCAAACAATTGTCTTTGCCGTCTTCACATGTAGAACTAAATAATACATCTCCCAAAATTGTTACATCATCTTTTAATGAATCAACAACAATCGAATTATATTCATCATTGTATATTCCAACAACTTTATTTTCTTTCGTCTTTAAATATACGGGTATTTCGACCAAAAAATCAGTGTTGGATTCGTGATGATGATATATCTGCTTCGTCAAAAAATATAATTTTCCACCTATAGAATCATCGCTATTCACTTCAATTTCTGATGGAATTAAAACTTCTTCGAAGGATTCTTTGCTCGTTGATGCCGAGCAAGACACGCAAGAAAAAATTAAAAGACAAACGGATAACAATCGAAATGTAGTTTTAATTGTATTTTCTATATGTTTCATGATCAAATGCCTAGTATGGAACACTTACTGAATATTGCTCCGTATGTGCTTTTCTATAATATAAATTTCCAGAAATTTGAAAACCGCCCTCTATTAGTTTTTTATCAAAACCAAGTGATCCCGCTATATTAATCGGAATCTGAACAACGCAATAAGCTGATACATTTATTTTGCTGGTCGGAAATTTTCCTGTCGCCGAACTAACACCAGTTGATTGACTTTGAATTTCTCCAAAAACGCTTAACAAAGAAATTGTTTTGCCATTAACTGAATTAATCTGAACAAATGATCCGCCCGCAGAATAAATAGTCACATTTATTGCAGATTGGAGATTAAATATAGAAATACTATAATTATGAACCAAGGTTCTTTCGGCATATGTACCCGCCCTTGTTAGGCTACTGTTTTCAGATGGTTTATCTGTAAACGTTTCTACTTCTCCAGTCTCCTTATTTGTAAGTGTATACTCCACAGATTCATTAGATCTTGTCATAGATACCTCATATTCTTCTAATGTCTTATCTGTCTCGACTGAATAATACTCGAAATCTAAAACAATATAATCTTTGTCATCTGACTGGGATTCTTCTGCAAAAATGTTAGCTGGCAACATTACCAATAACATCAAAACAACTAATAACATCTTCGATATTTTCTTTAACATTTGCTTATATCTCCCTTCTAAAGAAAATTCTAATTTCGCTTTTCTTATCAATTAACTAGATACTGAACATTCTAAGACAGATAACGTATCTCCATTCTTATACCTTGAAAGATTATAACTAATCATTTCCACATACCCCAATCAAAGAGTATTCATTTATTTCATAACAGACATCGGCAAACTCATCATCACTGTCCTGATGGCTCGTGTATATTAACTGCGTTCCTGAATGAGCGGTCATATATTCTTTCAAAAGATCCATAGCCTCTTTTTTCATCGCAGAATCAAGAGCGTCAAAAGGTTCATCAAGAATCAAATATTTTGGCTCATCCATGAGAGCTTGGATAAGGCGCATTTTTTGTCTCATACCCAAAGAATAAGTCTTATATTTCTTTTTGAGATCATTATCAAGGCCGAGTTTTAAAGCTAGTTCCAAGATCCTTGCATCATTAGCTATGCCTCTTATCTTAGCAAGATAGCGTAAATTTTCCATACCACTCCAAGCTTTGATAAATTCCGGGGCATTGATGCTGACACCAGCATCAGGCAGAAACTCAAGATCTTTATGGATCTCTTTATCATCGACGTAAATCGTTCCACTATCAGGCCGGCTATATCCGACGATCATTTTTAAAAGTACGCTTTTTCCCGAACCATTCAAGCCTTTGATCTTGGTTTTCGGTTTGTCAAAGGTAATATTCAGATCTTTAAAAAGCACTAGCTCCTTATAACTTTTTTTAACATGAAATAATTTGATCATCTGTATAGCTCCCTTCTTTTTATAAAACGATATATGATGAAAATGGTAAGGATCGCTCCCATCAAACACACGAAAAGCGACCATTTCAAATTGGTGATAAAATCAGTACTGATCGATATAAAATGAGTCTTAAAGATTAGATCAATGATCATAAAACCCAAAATAAATGAATAAACAAGCGCATAGTAAGCTTTGTTTTCACTTACCATATTAGATAAACCACACCACAAAACACAAATGATATTGATAAAATAGAGCTTGACTATATAGATCAAAAGATTGATTGCATCCATTGATTGAGGAAGTCCTCCTTTAATAAGCGACATTAGTATTATCAGCCCGTATAAAACTAAATAGTACTGAAGCAAGCCGACAATGACTGGAATGACGCTCTTCTTCAATAAACCTCTTTGTCCGATCTTGTGGGCAGCCATGCTCATAAACGACAATTCATCAATAAAACGTGCCAAGCCATAGCTAAATGCCAGATGAAAGATCAAGATGAATACTATTTTAAAGTTGATATTTAAAGGGTCGAAGCGGATCAACATCATATTATTGTAATCTTGGAAAAAGGCGATTTCCATATCGTTAAAAGATCCCAGACCATTAATAAACAAGAAACAAAAATAGCTTGTCACAATCACTAATGATAAAAGCAGAATTATCTTTGGATCGATCAGGAAATTGAAAAGCTCTTTTATTTCCATTTTCGCTGTTTTTAGAATAAATACCAAGGCAAGCACGCTTATAAATAAACATACATATAGTACAAACAATAAAGGATCAAAGCTTTCTAATAGCGAAAAATAGTTAAGGCCGCCTAAATAATTAACACTCAGACCTACTAAGGTATATAACACAAGCCACAAGATAATCATAAGCGCCACCTTGAATCGAAGTTTTGATTCCTTAAACATTACCTTTAGACCCGCACAAAAAAGTACTGCCGCATAGATCACAAGATTGCGGTAAATCAAAACATGAACCTTAAAATCATCGCCCAATAAAAAATATATGACTAACTGCATAACACTACACATCAAAAGAATGCGGCCATAATGTATGATCGCCCTTTTGAATGAGTCACAATAATAAGCCTTATTAGTCCTATAACGATGTCTTATAAGTGACAGATCATATTTTTTTAAAAGATCCCCTAACAACAAAAAAGTAAAGAGGTAAAAGTAAGTAAAATTACTTAGAGCCAAGGCATATAATCCACTTTTAACACCGGCTATCACACCAAATATGGCAAAGATTAAAGTCAATGCCCCAATAATAAGTGATGTCCTTAGCTCATCTTTAAGATTCCACATAACGTGTCCTGTCGATCATTATAAATATCCCGATGAATAGTGGCAACATATTAATAAGGATCATCAGGATTGTATTAAATTCATATGTCCCGCTAGCCATCATCAAACTTGGATTAAAGTACACATGAAAAGGCATTTTTAAGGCCGCCATAACATAGCCGATCATGGTAACTCCATAATAATAAGTAAGCGGAACTAAGATGACTTTCTTAAAGTCTTCAAAAACTAAGACCATTGCCTGCGCAAATACCGTATAGGCCAAAGGCATCATAAACATCGTAACAAATGCTTCTAATAAAAAATAGAAATAAGTATGTTCAACATAAAAAGACGGATCTAGAATGTCACCAAAGAGTGTACGCGAAGACGCCCCAAGATTTCCTGTCGCAAAAAAGTTCATGAGGGTCATATAAACAAAATATGCCAGATATAAAGTGATGGCGATCTTTAAGGCATTGACGATTATTCTTTTGATAACTAATTTTCGATAAGTTCTTTCACGGATTGCTTCCATTGCTAATATACTATTATATTCGCGATAAAAATAATAGGCGCCGATGAGTGAAAAGACCGGCAGCAGAATCTGCATTACCGACGCTCCAAAAATAACGAGGACATCAAACTGAAAACCAAATTCCATAGCCTCCTTAAAGATCACGCGCCACACATTAAAGAGATTGGGTTCAAGATTGCTAAACGCAAAACTTCGATCAGAATTATAGAAAAAATTATGGATATAATCCGGCTCGCTTAAAGCACGGAAAGTAATTTCAAAGAAATTGACTGATGATAATATCGCATGTGAAAAAAGCAAGATCACTAAGATTCCTACAATGATATATATGTAATTATTCTTTAAATAAAACTTCATACCCTCACCCCCAGATTAGATTCATAATTTTTCTTATAATCAAATTTTACAACAGATCCATAAGTCAAATTCTTACTTTTTTATGAATTAATTTCTAACCCTTGAATCTTTATGAACCAGAAGATCACTTTATAAATCAGTCAAATACTTGCCACCAAAAAAGTGGCAAGTATGTAATCAAGATTCCCAAGTTCCAGTAACTGTGGTCAATGGATCCCAGAAATTTTCTCTTCTAGCTTGAAGGTAATAGTAATAATTTTTAACGCAATTACGTTCGTTAATAAATCTGCTTTGAAGATGCGTAAAAATCGTTTCATCACTTCTGACCATGCCGTCAGAATTAACGATTCTGAACCATTCATAGTGTTTGCTAGCCGATGACCCATTCCAGTTTACATAAGCAGTTTGAACTGTATCCATTTTGGTGTTGGCAGTGGAACGGTCGCCATATGTATTATTGGCATTTATGGTGAAATTACCAAAATATGCGAAAATCGTACTTGGCACTACTGTTAGACACAATAAACAAATCATCAATGTAATAAATATCTTTTTCATGAAAACCCTCCTTTATTTACTACACACAAACTATTGCAAAAGCTAGACTTTTCGAAGCCTAATATTTCAAATCTCCATTCTTATATCTTGAAAGATTATAACTAATCATTTCCACATACCCCCTTTTCGTTTTAAAAGCAGCCTGGACCACAACTACCCCCTAGACCACACGGCGATATGTCTAAATCATCATCACAGATC
>CALUVF010000140.1 GCA_944324155.1 uncultured Erysipelotrichaceae bacterium
TTGTGTTGATTATCATAATATTAGTTTTCTGTATAGCTTGTTCGTATTTAGGTTTAGCGTAAGGAAAGGAATAGTACATGATTGATAAGACAGGAATTGCAGATAATATTCTGAGAGATTCAGAATACGTAATTAGAGAAGTAGAACAACAACCAGAAAAATGGTTAGAAACATTTAAGATTGTACGCGATAATAAGGAAAAATTACAAGAGTACCTGGCCCCCGGCTATGATGTCATCATGACCGGGGCAGGCACCTCGGAGTATGCTGGCGGTACAATTGTTAAAGAACTAAATTTAAAAGGTGATCGTAGATATTATTCGATAGGAAGTCCGGACATAGTAACACATCCACATCTTTATTACCAAAAGGACCGAAAGACGATTTTAGTTCAATTTTCAAGAGGAGGGGAATCCCCGGAATCGATAGGAACAATAGAGCACGCTGACAAAATCTTTGATGAGGTCAAGCATATATTCTTGCTTTGCAACCGTGGTGATAGCAAAATGATGCGTTATGCCAAAGAACACCCAGATAATGTTTTAATTTTACATATGCCTGAAGGTACATTTGATCAAAGCTATGCTATGACATCGAGTTTTACTTGTATGCAATTAGCATGTTATTTGATGTTTAATTTAGATCGTCTCGATGAACTAGAAAAATATGTTTCTTCAGCAGCGGAGATAGGCAAGCAAATTTTAAATAACGACTCTTCTAAGATCAGAAATTTTGTCGATTCATTCCCGTTTGTAAAAGCTAATTTTTTAGGTAGCGGAAATCTTAAATCTATGGCAATTGAAGCAGATATTAAAGTTCTTGAAGTTAGTGCAGGTCGACTCGCAACGTGGCATGACTCAATTCCTGGATTTAGGCACGGACCAATGGGCATAGTGGAATCGGCAATGGTTGATACGTTAACCGTCATTTTCTATGAAAACGATGAATACGTAAATAAATATGCCGATGATCTTCTGATGGAAATTAGAAGACTGGGCCGTAGCGCAAATAGAATTATGGTTCTGACTCCAAGACATACAGAAGTCACGAGCAAATATGCTGATTGTGAAGTTTATTTCAATGATCACGAATTGCCATCTGTATTCTTAACTCTTCCAATTTCGTTAGTAATGCATTTGTTAATGATTTATCGTGGATGGAAATTTGGGTTAGGCTGCGACTATCCCTTCGGTCGAGAAGCTGGACGTGGTATAAAAACTATTATTTATCCTATTGATAAGTAGAAGTTCCATTTTAAAAAGGCCGAATGGCCTTTTTTAGGTACAAAATATGAAACAAAGAAATAAATATAAAGCATTATCCAGCGTTATTACTTGTGGCGACTGGTTAAATTTAGAAAAAGAAATTAAAAAAATAGAAGAGGAACAAATCGAGTACATACATGTTGATATTATGGATGGGATTTTTGTTCCTAACTACATGCTAGGAACAGATATTATAAAAATATTTCACAAAAGGACTAAAACACCTCTTGATGTTCATTTGATGGTTATTGAACCCGAAAAAAAGATAACATATTTCGATTTGAGGGAAGGTGATCACTGCTCTTTTCATTTATCGAGCACTCGAAAGCCAAAAGATTGTATCGATCAAATTCACAAGAGAGGAGCTTCAGCCGGGATCAGCTTATCTTATAGTGAACAAATACAAGAAATTATTCCTCTTATTACCAAAATTGATTTTATAAATGTCGTGTGTGTAAAGCCAGGTTTTCCAGGGCAAAAAATCTTGCCTGGCATGAAAGAAAGAATTAAGCAGATCAATGAAATTATCGAAAAAACAAGCAAAAAAATAATGTTAGAGGTTGATGGAAATGTTGATTACGAAAACGCAAGTTGGATGACTAAAGAAGGAGCAAATATATTTGCCATTGGAAAAACAGGGGTTTATGCAGACGAAGCCCATTTCCATGAGAATGTCATCAAAATGCGAGAAATAATTAATAATTTTTAGTGAGGAAAGTTATGTTTAAAGCAGTTATTTTTGATTTTGATGGAGTTTTATTTGATTCGCAAAAATGGATTACGAAATTAGAACATTCCTTCTTTGTGAACGAAGGGTTGCCAGTAAAAGAAGAAGACTTGTATTATGCCATTGGAACAGCTGATGGCGATAAACCTTACTATGAGATATATCATAGTAATAAGGACAAAATAAAATCAAGTTACGACATATTTAAAAATAAAATGCAAAAATATATTAATGATCATAGTAATTATGATTTTAATAACATTATCTTCCCTGCGACCAGAAAACTTTTGATTTATTTATCAAAAAAGGGTTATAAAGTTGCTTTGGCTTCATCATCGGATAACGATTATATTAAGAGACATTTAAGGGAAACAGAGTTAGAGAACTACTTTGAAGTCATACTGACAGGAGACCAATTTAAAGAAGCTAAACCAAATCCAGAAATATACGAATGCTGTATAAAGAAATTAGCCATTGATAGGAAGTATATTTGTGTGGTTGAAGATTCAACCAATGGAATTAAAGCGGCTAAGAGAGCTGATTTATATACATTTGCAATTAAGGACAAATATTTTGGATTGGATCAATCAATGGCCGATATAATTGTTGAAGACTTAACCGATCTGTTCAATTATTTATGAGGATTATTATATGAGGTACAAATTGAGAATAAATAAGTATTTAAAAGAAGTTCGAGCCCAAGGAAGAAAAAATGTTAACAATTCATATTCTTTAACAAAACAGTTAGTTGACCTGTATTGTGCAAACGACTGGAATAACATAAATTTAATTGCATGTGGATCTAGTTATAACGGAGCATTATGCGTCAAACACCATCTGCAAGAAATTCTAAAAATAAGATGCAATGTATTTAGCCCTGTAACATTTTATGAATACGAAATGAACCTGTCTAAAAATGATTTTTGTATTTTTATATCATTTAGCGGTTCAAGTACAAACATTATTAGAAGTGTTAAAAAAGCTGAGGAAATCGGAATTAAAACAATTGGTTTAGTTGGAAATCTTGATTGCGATATGAAAAAGTATTGTTCTTTTATTATGGATTATGGTTTAAATGGCGAAGATGATCCTTATACTACCAAAGGACTAACATTGCAAAATCTTTTTTTGATATTATTTGGGCTGGAAAGCGCAAAAAGATTGGAATTATTGGGCAATAACGACTATAAAAACAGAAAATGCATGATAATGGATTCTTTAGAACTACACGATAAAATAATGAGGAAAAGTAAGATTTTTACAGACAAGCATTTAAAGGAATTGCTGACTATAACGGAAACTATATTCTGTGGAAATGGACCTGCATATGGTATGGCATGTGAAGCTGCTCTTAAGTTTTCTGAATTGTTAAAAGTTCCTAGTTCTGCCTATGAATCAGAAGAGGCGTTGCATGGCCCTTTGTATCGTCTTAATCAGAATACAATTGTTTTTTTAATTGACACAGGCGACGATACACAAGATAGAAGCGAAGAAATATATAAAACATTGAGAAAAATAAACGACAGGGTATTCTTGATTACAAATAAAGTTTATGACGACAGAAATGTTTTCTCCTTTTCGGAAAAAATCGAAGAGTTTCTATTGCCGATAAGCTGCCTCGTCTTTTTTCAAAAAATGGTTTATGAATTAACTCTAAAAAGAAATTCTTTTGAAAAGAATTATTTGATGAAAAACTTTGATAAAATGATTGTCACCAAAACGAAGGCACCATCAAAAACTGGATAACCCATGCTAATAATTGTTTAAAGATCAGACCTTATAGCCTCCTTGATGTTAAGAAGCAGGGAGGCCTTTTTGCGAAAGGATACATAACACTTAAATCAATGGGCTTGATATAGACGTGGTTGTCGCAAATTTTGCGACAACCACTAAGTGCAAGATAACAAAGATATTCATAAAAAGAATGAACTATAAAAAGATGTAACCTGTCGAAATTCCTGACAAAAGTAAGAAGCTTTAAAATTTATTAGGAAAAAGAATCCTCCCGGGAAATAAAACTTCAGGAGGGTTTTTCATGAGTCACAATGACATTGTAATATTTAAAAACGGCGAGCTTGAATTAGAAGTTACAGTAAGTGAAGATCGCGAAAACGTATGGCTTTCACAACGCCAAATGGCCGAGCTTTTTAATGTTGATCGAACACGAGTAACTAGGCATATCAATAATATCTATAAAGATGGTGAACTAGATGAAAAGAGCACATGTGCGGAAAACGCACACATGGGTAGTTTGGGTGTTCAGAAATACTCAAATAAGATCTATAACCTAGACATGATTTTGGCTGTTGGTTATCGTGTGAAATCACCAAACGGTATCATCTTCCGTAAATGGGCCACTTCGATCTTGAAGGACTACATGATCAAAGGTTACGCCGTTAATGAGAAGCGCTTAGAGATCCTAAATAAAACCATCGACATACAGACAAAGATGCTGGCATCTACTTTAGAGCTAGATGAAAGTGAAATACTCAATGTCATTGAAGCTTATCAAAATGCGCTTTCCTTATTAGATGATTATGATCATGGTTCCTTGTCAAAACCAAAAGGAACAGATTCAATATATCGCCTGACCTATGAAGAATGTCGCAAACTCATTGATAAGATGAAATTCAACTCTGCTGTCTTTGGCGTGGAAAAAGAAGAAGGCAAATTGAATGGTATTTTAGCAGCTGTATACCAAAATGTCTTTGGTCAAGAACTCTATCCTAGCATTGAAGAGAAAGCTGCTAATTTGCTTTACTTTCTTATCAAGGACCATCCGTTCGCCGATGGCTGTAAACGCATCGGCGCTACCATCTTTTTGGAGTTTTTAAATAAGAACCATCATTTGATCATTAACGGAAAACAGATCATCTCCGACAGTGCCTTAGTGGCTATCACATTGA
>CALUVF010000141.1 GCA_944324155.1 uncultured Erysipelotrichaceae bacterium
CGGCACTTCGACACTTGCTAATCTATAAATATTCATAAAGTGGCTTAGATGCTGCTTTTTTTATGTCAAGCTTATAAATTATTTTGTTGTATGGTTGTTGTACGGTGTTGTATATTATGGTATAATAATTAAGGAGATGTGAGATATGAAGCTTAACTATGATCGTAAATCGAAAGATCCCACTTATTTCATTCAAGTAGGGATACGCAATGGCAAAAAAGTAACTACCAAGAATATTGAAAGAATTGGTAAACATTCAGAACTTTTAAAAATCACTGATGATCCACTAGAATTCGCCAAGAAAAAAGTAAAAGAATATAATGACAAAATAAAGACGAGTAAAGTTGAATATCATCTGACGTTGAACTTTGATGAGAAGCTCATCAATAGCGGCAATACAGTATCTGAATCTACCTGTAGTAATATAGGTTATTTCTATCTTAAAAAGATCTATGACTCTTTGGAATTAGAAGATTATTTCAAAACGATATGCAAGGGAAAAAAGATCTGCTTTAATCCTGATCTTATCAATATGACATTGACCTTATTCCGCATCTTAAACCCCGGCAGTAAACTTCACACCATGAATCATCTTCATGAATTATATGGGAAGTTTGATATATCCCATCAGGATATATTGCGCTTTATGGATATCTTGAATGACAACTATGACGGATATCTCAACCATCTCTTTGATGCCAGCAATAAAATAATTAAAAGAAATACAAGCGTATGTTACTTCGATTGTACTAACTTCTACTTTGAAAAAGAGGAAGAAGATGGAGACGTATATGATGAAGTTACTGGCGAACTCATCAAGGGACTTTTAAAATATGGCCTTTCCAAAGAACACAGGCCCAACCCAATCGTACAGATGGGTCTATTCATGGATGGGGATGGCATACCTCTTAGTATGTGTATCAATTCAGGCAGTGACGGGGAATCTTTATGCGCTGTCCCTTCAGAAAAGAAGCTGCTTGATATGTTTAAAAATAAAGACATCATCTACTGCTCTGATGCCGGTCTTGGCTATAGCGATATCAGACTTTTTAATGATTTCGCAGGAAGGAGGTTTGTCGTTACCCAATCAATCAAGAAACTGAGTGAAACTTTAAAAACAGCTGTATTCAATGACTATGACTATCACTTTTATAAAGATGATAAGAAAATGTCCTTAAAGTTTATGCAGACCTTTGATAAAAGCCTTAAGGAAAACAGAGAATACTATGATGGCTATATCTATAAATCAATACCTGTGGATAAAGAAATAGAGCTCGGTCTATTTAAAACCAAAAAAGGCAAGAATGGCAAAACAATAAAGGTCAAGGATAAAGGAACTTTAAAACAGAGAATTATCGTCACCTATTCAAGAAAGATGGCTGAATATCAAAAGACGATCCGTTTGGGGCAAATAGAAAGAGCTAAAAAGATCTTGGATAATATGGATCCTGAAACTTTTAAAAAAGGACCAAACGATGTGAAGAGATTTATTAAAAGCGACCAAAAAAATACTTACTATCTCGATGAAGAAAGAATTAAGGAAGAAGCCAAATACGACGGCTATTATGCCATAGCTACCAATATATTCGATATGAAAGAAAAAGAGATCATTGCCATACAGTCAAGAAGATATAAAATCGAAGATTGTTTCCGTATCCTTAAGACCCATTTTAATTCAAGACCTGTATATCACCGACTAAGGTCAAGAATAAAAGCTCACTTTCTGATCTGCTATACAGCCTTATTGATATATAGGCTCCTAGAAGTCAAGCTAGATAAAAACGGTACCCATTTTTCGCAATACCAGATTCTTGAGACTCTAAAAAACATGAATGTGGTCAATTGCCAGAATATCTACCATCAGGCCTGCTATACAGGGTCAGATGTACTAGATTCACTAGAACAGTTATTTGGCCTTAGATTAAACAGGAAATACTATTTACCTAAAATATTGAATCAATACTTAAAAAAATTATGAAATAAAAACCCATACAACATTTGATTCTAAATAAAAACGAGCGTATGCCTCTATACTAAAGGAGATACGCCCGTTTTAAACTTTTATAACTGTCGAAGATGGGATTAAATATAGCCTAAAATGTAAGCGCTGTCAACACGATGCTTGATGAATGTATGATTATAGGTATCAACAACAAGAAGGTTAACTCACGCGGCTACGCATGAAATAATCATTGATATGTTTAATTTCTATAGGGTTTAAAGATTTTCTCCATTGGTTGCTATAAGCTCTTTATACCAGTAGAAACTGTCTTTCGGATAGCGTTTTTTTGTGCCATTACCATCATCATCTTGATCGACATAAATAAATCCATAACGCTTAGACATTTCCGAGGTTCCTGATGAGACTAAATCAATTGGCCCCCACCAAGTATAACCGATAATATCGCAACCATCATCTGCTGCCTTTTTTAGTTCTTTTAAGTGTGACTTCAAATATTCTATTCTATACGTATCGTGTACAGTGCCATTTTCTAATTCTTCGATGGCACCAATTCCATTTTCTAAAATAAAAATTGGTTTTTCATAACGATCGTATAACTCGTTGACAGCAATTCTTAGGCCTACCGGATCTATCTGCCATCCCCAATCTGTTACTGTCTTTATCTTTTCGTTTCTAAGGCCTCCGGTCATATTACCTCCTGTTATCGCCTTTCCATTCGGGTCATCGGCAGTAACAATGGACATATAATATGACGCTCCAACAAAATCAACAACTCCTTTAGCTATAACGTCTGCATCTTCTGCTTGCATTTTAACGTCGATTCCATGCACTTTTAAATAGTTTTTAAAATAGTAAGGATAATATCCCTTTACCATCACATCCAAAAACGCAAGGTTGAGCATGTGATCCTTCTTAAAGTTAGCTAAGACATCATCAGGATCACTGGAATATGGGTAGGTCGTGATATCTGCTATCATACAGCCGATCACAAAATTAGGATTAATCTTTTTTGCTTCAAAAACCGATTTAGCAGAGGCCACAAATTGATTGTGAACTGCAGTCCAACGTTTGTCCTCGTATTCCTTGCCTTCTCCAGCTATCATGGCAACCGTTTTAAATGGCGCCTTTGTCATCATATTGATTTCATTAAAAGTAACCCAATATTTGACCTTATCTTTATAACGTCTGAACAGACAAGTTGCATATTTGACAAAAACATCAATCATATGGCGATTAGACCAGCCGCCGTACTTTTCCCATATTAAGATCGGTGGATCAAAGTGAGCAATCGTCACTAAAGGTTCGATATGATATTTCAAACACTCATTAATAACATCATCGTAATACAGCAAAGCCTTCTCGTTGGGATCTTTTTCGTCCAATGTCGGGAAAATTCTGGCCAAAGAGATTGAAAAACGGAATACCTTGAATCCCATTTCAGCAAAGAGTTTAATATCCTCCTTATATGTGTGATAGAAATCTATGCCCCATCTTTTAGGATAGTCACTAACAGGACCTTCTTTCCCTTGTTTTATCGTTTCTTCAGTAACGATGGCCTGAGAAAAAGTCTTGCGTTCTTCGGGACTTATGTGTTTGATAATATCTGGAAATGTCAGCGATTTCCCATCGACATCATAAGCACCTTCTGCTTGACAAGCAGCAATGGCTCCACCCCATAAAAAATCTTTTCTAAATCCCATAAATATTTCCTCCTCATATTTCTTGTATGCAAGATATTGACGGAATATTTATTTTACCGATGACATCTTTAAACATTCCGTTTTTGCCTAGTTTATATATTATTAACATATTTTGATCCAAAAGACCCACAGCGAGAGAATTATCTTCCAAAATATTGAAACCTCGTGGATCATGTCCATCTAAACTATTAGTACCTACAAAATCAACTTGACCATTATCTCTTACCTTGAAACACGTAATAACTGCGTTTGTAGTGAAATTACGATTTGCTAGATACAAATACTCACAATTCTTTCCCAGATGTAAATCCGAAGGCATCATAACCTCATGATCCACTATTGCATTATTGCATTTTAGATCAATAGGCGCCTCATCCCCACTTAATTCCACCCAAGGGTGTCTGACGTAATACTCTTTGTCCATCGTTGGAATTTCTTGCAAGAGATTTAGTTGCCCATTTTGATAATTTACTTCATATACACTTAAATAAGGATAATTCTCATTTAAGACATAAATTATATTTAAAACTGGATGAAATTCAATATAACGCGGTGCCATTCCATTATGCACTTTATATATGTTCACGATATCTATTTCACCATTTTTTGAAAGTTTTAGAACTTCAATTTCATCCGCTCCTCGATTTAGTGCAAAAAACAATCCCTTATTGTATCGCACACAATGTAGATGAGAGCTGGTCTGGCCCCTGCCGTTAGCCCAATATCCATGATGATCAAATACTTTAAGATCAACTAAAGATCCTATTGATCCATCCTCACGAAGTCTAAAAATTGCTATTGATGAGTCGTCGTATACATTTTGTAATTCGTACTCATTCTTGCTGTTTTTGACAAATTTAATTACAGCCGAAGAATGCGAGCCATGATTGGCAACTACTAAAAATTGTTCATCCTCACTCAAGCATGAATATGCCGGCCTTGACCCATATGAAGAGGATACATTAAGCAAAGAAAGACTTTTATCTTGATTGATTTTAAAAGCGCTGATTCCACCCCCGCTTGCCTTCCCTCCTTTAAAATCTCTGCTCTCGTTGGTGATATATACAACATTTTTTGCTTTGTTTAAACAAATCGTACTAGCATTATCACAATAATTTAACGCGATTAGACTAAGTTTGTTATCATCGCCAAGTTTAATTGTATAAATACCTTCGCCATGGCCACCAATACTGCCTGTTTCAATTTTTTTCTTATAAGATGGAAGACCTATTGAGCCGGCTAATAAATAGCGATCCATTATAAGCCCCTTTCGCAAAGATCTCTAACTACATCATCTTTGACAGTGATATTTTTGTCTTCGAGCTCTTTAATCTTATCTTTAAATTGTGGCAAATATTTTTTATGAGCAATTAACAACTCATTTAAGACTTTGATCGAAGTTGAACCCGATGTAATTAACGGATTAATCGTGAATGCTTCTACTGCTTTGGCATAACTGCCAGTAACAGCAGCCTCAATAGTTAAAAGTTCCATTGATTTCATCAATTGCAAGAAACCTCTTTCAAAATCACCTAAAGATCCAAAAGCAATCGGCAAAGGGCCATGTCCTGTTATAAAAGACGAAACCTCAACGACACAATCGTCAGGAAGGTCACTAACTGCCCCATTATTCTTAGTGGAAACAACCATCCGCTTATATGAATTAGAATAAATTGAAGCAATTGTTTCACAAGCCGCATCAGAATAATGAGCGCCACCGCGCAGAGATAACTGAGCTGGTTTCTCATGCAAATTAGGATTCTTATATAATTCAAACAATTCGTGTTCAACAGCTTGAACTTGTTGCGCACGAGTTCCTTCTTTAGAATTATATTCTCTCAGTTCATCATTAAGCATTTCTTCGGTTAGATAATAATAGCGGTGATAAGCACAAGGTAGAATATTTGCTTCTTCCAATTGGTCTTTTTGCCATTTACAGCCTTTGATATTTCTTGGCGCTGTTGGATCTTCGGCATATTCCAAAAGTCGTTTAGCTATTTTTAGAGTAACGTCATTACCACTTGAATCATAAACTTTATGCCAGTGAAAATGATTTAATCCCGCAAATTTGTAAATCAAATCTTCTTCTTTACAGCCAATTTGTTCAGGTTCCATTATGATTGAACCAACAGGAACATTGCATAATCCGATCACCTTATCCCATTTTCCATAACGCATGACAGCTTCTGTTATCATCCCGCTGGGGTTAGTGAAATTAATAAGCCATGCATTTGGGCATAACCTTTTCATATCTTCAACAATGTCTAAGATAACCGGAACCGTTCTGAAAGCTTTAAAGATACCGCCCGCTCCGTTTGTCTCCTGTCCAATCATTCCATAAGACAAAGGGATTCGCTCATCCTTAATCCTAGCATTCAGTAAACCAACTCTAAATTGTGTCGTTACAAAATCAGCATCCTTCAACGCTTCTTCTCGATCTAAAGTCATATGAACTTTGACTTTATGACCTGATGCATCCCACATTCTTTGAGCTAAAGCACCGACGATTTCTAATTTTTCTCTGCCCTCTTCGATATCGACAAGCCATATTTCCCTAATCGGCATCACATCATATCGTTTAATAAAGCCTTCCATCAGTTCCGGTGTGTAACTACTGCCACCACCAATCGTTACGATCTTAACAGGATTTTTCACTACTATTCTCCTTTCTAGTAACAAAAAAAGACAAAACCAACCTAGTTAGAAGGTGGGTTTTGCCTCTCGTTACAATCCCGCAATTTTCTAAAGCTAATATAGCATAGATAAATGTAAATCGCAAGTAACACTGTTCATCGTAGACACGTTTTTATTACCATTCCAAGTCTGATTTTTTAAAGAATGATCTTTAGGAACACAGCTTACAGCACTTAAAATTGTTATATGAACTTTTGTCTATTTTTTGTTAACGCATGCGTCAAACAAAAATTTTCTCTTATTACTAACATCTACAACTTCTCCCACGATATCAAATTCTGAAACTAGTCTGATGTCCTCGCTACTTGATCCGATGTAAACTTCATAATGCGATGGTTCTACAATAAAATTATTTTTTTCATTATAATAAGCTAATGAATTGACAGGAATCGTAACAATTATATTAATGGTTTTGCCTGCTTCGATATTAACTCTTTTAAAAGCTCTAAGTTCTCTAAAAGGCCGATTAATCGAAGGTGTAACATTTCTAAAATATACTTGGGCAACTTCTTCTCCTGCAATACTACCTGTATTTTCAACATCAAAAGAAATCACAATATCTTCATCTGCCTTAACTTTTTTATTTTTTAATAAGAGATTTGTATACTCAAAATTAGTATACGATAAACCATGTCCGAAACAGTACAATGGTTCATTGTTTTTATTAAAATCATCTCCTAATCCCATCGCTTTAGAAATGCTGTGGTACCCACTGCCAGTGTGGAAACCATAGTATA
Organism: uncultured Erysipelotrichaceae bacterium; assembly: GCA_944324155.1. Classification (GTDB taxonomy): domain Bacteria; phylum Bacillota_I; class Bacilli_A; order Erysipelotrichales; family Erysipelotrichaceae; genus JAHHTG01. The sequence goes on from CALUVF010000141.1 coordinate 7,095, forward strand.
TTGGGCATTGAGATGAGTATCGAGGGAAAGTGATTGATAACTTTCCACCGGGATTAATATCTCCATGTAGGGTTTTAGCAATACTCATCGGCCCATGATTTCCAGCATACCAAGTTTCTAAAATGGCATCAAAATAAGGTTCTATATTTGTTATTTCAAGACCTCGACCATTGAGTAAAACCAGAATCATTGGTTTACCTAGTTTGGCAAGATCGAAAACTAAATCACATTGCTTATCTGGTAAAGATAAAATCTGTGTATTCTTTCCTTCTCCACTTGTTGCATTTTTTCCAAACCCAGTAATTTCTCCTAGACATAGAACTAAAACATCGTCATCTTTTACCTTTTCTAAAGTATTCTCAATATCTTTATCGTAGTTTTCACTATCAAAATATCCTTTGCAAATATCAATCTCAGATAAGGTAAAGCATTTCTTCATTGCTTCATATATCGAAATAAAACCGAATCTTTTCCTCAAAAAATTTTCTAGGTTTTCGTCATAAGAAAGATGAGAATCAATCTCAAAGTACTTGGCCATCGCATCTAGATCCATGAATTTCTCATAAAAACCGCCAAAACCTCCATTCATTGAGTTTGAATAATTATAAACTGCCGAAAACAAAGATTGAACATGAGCTGGATATGCATAACCTCCAAAAATGGTACTAACGACATCTGCAAAAGGTCCTACTAATCCTATTTTTCTGTATTTATCTTTCAGAGGCAATATAGCACCTTTATTTTTTAGTAGTGTCATTGACTTTTCAGACAACAGCCTAGACACTTCTTGATCTTGATAGGAATTATAATTTTCGTCGATTTTATCTACATCTACATATGGATTGTCAAAAAGACCAAGTTCATATTTTTGATTTAGCACTCTTCTTACAAGATTATTCAAAACTTCTTCATCGAGTCTTCCTTCTTCAATTTCTTTTTTTAGTAACTTATAATACTCGGTCATTGGGGTGTCAGCATCAATTCCCACTTTTGCTGCCCTTATCGCAATATCTTCCTTAGATTTGCCAATACCATTTGTGTGATGTACCCAAGGAATAGATTGCCCATCACAAATAGCTGACCCAGTAAAACCTAATTCCTTTCTAAGATATCCGTTAACATATTTATTATTTATTGTCATTGGGATACCGTCGATTTCAGAATAAGTAACCATAACTGACTGGAGGTCATTTAATTTAATCATGGCCGCAAAAGGCATTCCATAAACTTCTTTTAATTCTTTTTCCCCTAAATTGATCACTGCACAATTTATACCAGCTTCGCTTGCGCCATATCCCATGAAATGTTTTGCACATGATATTACATTATCGCCATAATAATCTCCTTGAATTCCTTTTGATTCAGCAACAGAAAAAGCTGAAACTAAAGTAGGATCTTCTCCAAATGTTTCGCCAACTCTACCCCACCTTGAATCTCTTGCGACATCCGCCACTGGAGAAAGACATTTTCTAATGCCAACAGCTTTTGCTTGTTTAGATATAATTTTACCCATTTCATAAACCAGATCCGGTTCCCATGTCGAAGCTAATCCAATAGGAGTAGGGAAAATTGTTGCATCTGCTTCATTTAATCCTACAGCACTTTCGTTTTGCATCAAGACAGGAATTCCTAGACGCGTTTTTTCTATATGATATTTTTGAATCGCATTGTATGCTTTAGCGACTGCCTTTGGTCCATCTGTAAAAGTATTAGCAAATTGTGTCATCCTTCCCACGCCATTAGGGCATTCTTTTTTCAATTTTTCTACATCTACTTCTTGTCCAGTTAAAACTACGATAGGCATAATGCATGATACTTGGACAATCTTTTCATCAATAGTCATCTGTTTTAAAAGATCTTCTACAAACTCATGATACTTCATATCTATCCCCTTTTAATGTAACAGTATTATTTTTAATGATTATAGATAATAAATTTAATTTGATAATTATGGCATCACACATATATTTGATTTCAATTCTTTCATTTGTCATATGTGATCTAAACCAGCTCTGTTTAATTTTGATGAATACATCCTCACTTACAGCTTTGATCAATTCCGTAAAATTACCACCAATCAAAGATAAAGCTAAATACTCTTGCTTATTTTTGTGCAAAAGTTGATAAACTTTCAAATCTAGTTCTGATAACATTTTTACTAGTTTACCATCTAAAAATATTCCGTATTCATTTATTCTTAAGTGACTCGGATTATTAAAAGAATTTGCTTTTATCATAAGTATTTTCGCCGATAACCTTGGAAAGTACGCATCTGTTTGAAATCATCTTCCAGCCACCATCACGATAATTTTTACCATTGACTTTCTTAAATTCATATTCAAATTTTCCTGTGTAAAAATCTGTATACATATTTAAAATATTGAATTTGGTTGTACCCATACGATGCGGTTCATAACGTCTTGTTTTTAAAACAGCACGATTACCTTTTATTTCTACACTATCAATCTTCCAAATATGTTCCATAATCGCTTCTTTATAACGCTTGTATTTCATGAATGCTATTATTTCTTCTTTGTTAGATGGTTTTTCTCTTTCAAATAAATAGCATTCATCCGCAAGACATGTTTGGAACAAATCAAAATCTCCATGGTCAATGCCCCAACTATAGCGATAATATGAGTCTAGCACCTGTTCTTCTTCGCTGCCTAAACTTTCAGGATTCTTGATATTTATCCAAGGGTTGTTAACTTCTGAGATGATCGGATAACGCACTATGCCCTCAAAATATCTATAATCAATTAGATTCCACCAATCTTTCACAAACAAGGAATTCCCATCTTCTAAATCCAAATTGAAACGAATATGTTTGATCTTCCAAATGCCATCTTCCTTTGTCCAATCATTGAGATAATAGCCGCCAAAATTAAAATAATATAAATAAGTTTCTTCTTTCCATCCTACTAACGCAGTAACGACGGCACTTTGTGAGGCTACCTCATTTTCTGTAAAAGCTACAAAATTAAAAATCTTATATCTCGATACGTTTATATCTACTCCTTGCCATTTTAATTTAGCTTTTACGTTACTTAAACCGATAGCATTTCCGTAGTTTGTAGATTCTAGAACAACGTCCTTAGATAATACTTCATCCAACAAATTCATATCGTCGGATTCTAATGCATTTACATATTTTAAGAACTGGTCTTTAACTAATAGTCTTTCTTCCATTTTTACCTCCTCGTTATTTTGAATTTGCTTTTAAAACAGTTGTTTGATAGTTGACTCTTACGTAGTCTGAAAGTCTTTCAATGGTGAATTTTTGAGAATTAGTAATAATAAGAATGGTAGTTGTGTCAACCTCTTTGCTTTTGAAAAAATCTAAGTCTATTTTGATTAAAGGATCATTCTTATTAACAAACTGGTGCTCATTAACAAAAGATTTAAAACCATTGCCATTAAAATCTGCTGTATTTATGCCAATATGCACCAGTATTTCCACATCATTCGCTGAAGTAATGCCTATGGCATGTTTAGATGGAAAGCTAGCTGTTACAATCCCGTCAACTGGCGAACAGATTAAACCATCTTCTAAAATAAAAGCTACTCCATCTCCTAACATTTTTTGGGAAAACATAGGATCATTAACATCTTTGATATCAATCATTTTTCCTTTGCATGGAGAATTGATTATTTCACTTTTTATTTTTTTTCTAAATAAATGCATTTTTGTCTCCTTTATTTGTTGTAATTTTAACAATATGGATTAACAAATAACACTTCTCTTCTTCACTAACTATATACTTATATTTATTTTGGATTATAGATGATATTCTATTCACAACGTCATACTGCCTTTTAAAATCTTTCCTCAGAGATGATAATATTGGAAAAAAGAAATTATCTTTATTATCCGAAGATTTTTTCATAATTATTCTTTGTGCTAAATATTTTATGTGAACTAAAAATCTAGAATAGTATACTGACTTTTTGTCAATTTCCCAAGAATACTCATTATCTACGTTACTTGTAATAGAATCAACGATATTATCTACGTCTTTATCACTAATATTTCCACTTTGACTAATAGCATCAATAATATGCATCAAGATAAAGCCAGATTCTGAATCAGGTAATTTCACACCGAAATACTTATTCATTTCTCCAACAATACGAACAGAAAGCTTGAATTCTTGTTCATACAAATATCTTGCTTCGGTCATGTAAATATTTGGAGGTTTAATATTATCTCTGCTTCTTTTAATTGCAACATATATGTGATCAAGAAGACCAAAATAAAAATTAATACCAAGTTTCAGATTAAGTTCTTTTTCGATAACTTGAACAATGGAATAGGTAAATTGCCAATATTTTTCAGGTACCTCGACCAATAAACTATTGATATACTTCGAAGCGAAAGAATTATTTAGCTCGTAAACTCTTGCGTCTGCACTTAATTTTTCTATTTCGTCATTGACTTTTTTACCAAAAGCAATACCCTTGCCCATTACAACAAGTTCTTTTCCACCATCAAGCGCTTGAAACACATTATTGTTTAATATTCTTGTAATTTTCATTTCAATCACCTCGCAAAGTATCCCGCCCGCATAGAACACAGGCGGGATAAACGATGAGCTTAAAATTCCATGTCGGCCGTATCAGTGTACTTATCGTTATAGAACATAAAGGTAATAATAAATGCTACGACCGCTGCAGCAAGACAAGCTAACAGCACTGCAATCAAACTTGACTCAGCACCAACAAAAGTTGGTATAAATAATAATCCAGATCCAACTAACGCATAGCATTTAATTCCTGCAATACCAGCAATCAAACCACCCGCTAACGCACCAGCCATCGTAGCTAAAGTATTGATTTTATTCTGAATAACAATACCAAAAATTACAGGTTCTGAAATTGAGCCCAACCATACGGAAGAACAAGACGAAATAGCTATACCACGAGTTTTATTTACTTTAGTTTTTATAGCTACAGCCAAAGCAACTGCTCCCATGGCTGTGTGTGCAATTAAACTTGCCGGCATAAACAAAGGATCATATCCAAAATTGCCAATATAAGCAACCATAACAAAGCTAAAAATTGGAGCATGAAAGGCAAACATGATAAGGAAAGGCATTAAAATTGCCAAAAGAGGTACGATAACGAAAGAATAGTCGACCAAAGCTAACAATGGAATTGAAATCCATTCACCTAATAATGTCGCAAATCTACCTACGAATAAAAGACTTATTGGAGTCATTACTAACACAACAATAAATGGTACTAGCAAACTTTGAATTATATCGGGTAATACTTTTCGGAGCCATTTTTCAAGATAACAAGCGATTATGGCACTAAATAAAGCCGGCAAGAAATTGTTGTAGTAATTGATCAAAGGAATATCAAGTCCAAATAAAGTTACATTAGTCGCTGTATTTACGTAATTTGCAAAAGCAGGAGATAATGTAATACATACTACATACATAATCAGCGTTGGTGTCGCATCTAGTTTTTTTGCAACACCATATGCAGCAAATAAAGGCCAGAATTGCATAACAGCATCAGCTGCCAACCACAGAATAGAATAAGTATCAGAAGCGGAAGACATTAACCCAAATTGACTAAGAATAGTCAATAAGGCTTTGATAAGACCTCCACCAATCATTGGAACAATAGCCGGCCCAACTGCTCCACCGACAAACGTTCCCATATTAATGATAATATCTTTAATCGAATGTTTTGGTTTTGTAACGTCAGAATCTAAATTGATATCCTTGATAAACTCTGCATAAAGATATTTAACATTTTCTCCAACAATCAGTTGAAATTGCGATCCAACTTTAATTACATTTAAAATTCCGTCGATATTCTTAATGCCATCTTCATTAAATTTAGACTCATCTTTTAATACTAGACGAAATCGTGTTGCACAATGCGCTACATTGGAAATATTCTCTTCTCCTCCAATGTTAGCAAGAATTTGTTGAGTCATTTTTTTGTAATCCATAATACTCCTCCCCTAGGAAATTAGGCGTTGTGTCTGTGTGCACCCGGAACAACAAAAACCCAAGCATCTAATAGCTAAACTAAAAGATGCTTGGGTTACGCCTTTAACAGTTACATTAAAGTAACATTCCCTACAGCTACTTTATAACATATCATTCGCAAATAATCAATAAAAAATCAATAAAAAATGATAGCGCTTCCAATAACGTAGCTAGACGCGCCTTTTGTAATTATTCGGCTATGCCACATCATTCAACTGAACAGGCATCTCTTGGCATAAATAGTCGCTATAGACATCCCTTATATCAAAGGGATATGGTATGGATGATTCATTGCGCCTTTTGATCTCTGTGTGATATGGTATAGAGCTCTTCCAAGCTTCTCTATTTTGGAAGCTGTAATGGAAAGGTAGTTTAATTCTTTTCTTAAGACAAACATATTAAGATAGCCTTGTAGGTGCCTTGTGGATATACCATGGTATCTAGAGAGAAATATCTCAAGTCCAGAGTGGATCTGATTGATCGAAGATAATGAGCTATCTTCATTGTAGATGTGCTTATCAGATTTGATGATATTTATATTGCATCCCCATTCTTTACTTAATTCTTCAAAACCCATGAAGCCATCACAAGTAATAGATGATCCAGCTTCTATTTGTTCAGATAGGCACTTATATATTTCTTTTGTCTTTTTTGCCATAGCCAGTTATCTTAAGTATTATGTGATCTTCATCATCAGCAGCTGAGACGATGCATGAGGTATGACGATTTTTACTTGATTGATGCTTAGAAGCTCTTTTCTTAGGCAGCCGTGGTAGACTTCTTTGCCATTTGAAATTGATTGAGACATTCTTGGCATCTATTTAGATATGACCTTTTAATTTTCTCTTTTAAGTAATCAAGGGCATTGTATAGTTTATGGCGCCATAATAAAGCGGTATTACGATGTATTCCTACGATATCTGCAGTCTTACGGTGCGAGAGTCCATTCAGTTCGCATTCAATAAACTTAGTCCACTTCTCGATGTTGAAGTGACTACCATATCCTACTGTATCTGTAGACATGGAAAAGGAGCGGCCACAGCCCTTGCAGATAAATTTTTGAACACCATTCTTTTGATGGCCGTTTTTTATAAATCCTTTGCTTCCACAATATGGGCAACAATGATCTTTATTTGTCCATATGGCAACTTGTTGTGATTGTGGGTCTTCTACAACTGTCTTCATTGAAGACAACACTTCAAATAATTCATTTAAGAGATCAGGTGATAATGATTTTAATTCTTCATAAGTATAGGGTCAATTCATATTGAACTACCTCCCTTTGCTTACATTACACCACTAATTGGCTCATTCAGTTTAGTGGTGTGGCATAGCCGTTATTTTCTAAAAACTCAAATCTGATTTGACTTGTTTAAAGAAAAATTGACTTATTTTATCAAAATCATTTTATATAACAAAAGTTTTGCTCAGCAATTCTCTAGCAATCATTTCACTATCGATGCGAATCAAATTATCATCAATATCGTCTTTCCCTAAAAGATTGGTGCTTCCATACCACACTAGTCTATTATCGATGATGCCATATCTTTCATAACATTCTTCTTTTAATATGAGCTCAATTCCATTTTCGATCATCTCGTCATGTAACATCTCTCTTTTGTTGGCATCTCCAAAACTGATGCTTCCAGGTTTTAAGGTGATGACTTTTACTTTTGTGCCTTTTATCAGCATTTTTTGTGTGTAACTAATAAATCCGTGAACCTTTGCAGTGCTTAAAAATGGGCTAGATATGATAATTTCTTCGTTAGCATTTTGAACATCATCATAAAATGCTTCTTTATAGTCATAGTAACCATAAATCGCGTTACGACTAGTGATGTCATTTTGGATATCGGTGACGACATCAAAACCGATCCTGCGATAAGTCTTTAGCCGTTTATTGGTATACATTCTGTCAAACATGGCAATGTGAGTATCGATATAATCATAAACGATCACATCTTTTTTAGTTGGATAATCGCGATTTAAGCGTCCTACATATTGTTCTAGGAGGCTTCCATCGGCAATAGGCGTCGCCATAAACAAGGTATCTAGTCTAGGAAAATTAAATCCTTCCCCTAGGTATTGTCCTGTGCCTATAAGGATCATCGTTTCATCATCTTTTATACCTTTGAGTTTTTCCAAAGTTTCTGCATTTTCTTTTCGCGAGTATTTGCCCGACAAAACAAAAATATTATCTGCCGCATCTTTTAATTCATCTGCCAGCTTATCGACATGTTCCAGATATCTTGTCAGAATTAGCGGGCTCCTGTTATTTTTGACGCTTTCTTTTACGTCTTCTATGATCAGATGATCTCTGGTCTTATCATCCCTTAGGGCTTGATACGCTTCATTAGGGTGTAAGTCCTTTTGTGAAAGTTTTTTGATGAAGGTGCTGGTAAATCGCGGGTATACCAAATGCGGTATTCCCTGCTCAATGGCCCTGTCTTTGGCAGTGTATCTAAAAATAATGTCGCCTATCAACATGTAGCTGATCTTTTCAAGCTTATCACCTCTTCTAGGAGTAGCCGATACGCCATACACCCGCTTGGCGTTTATTTCTTTTAAGATCTCTACCATTGTTTGCGAAGCAGAATGATGACACTCATCGACGATGACTAAGCCATATTCCTTTAATTTCGGATTAAACCCACCTTTATTCTTTAAGGAGGCGACCATGGCGATATCGATAATTCCGTCTAAGTTTCCTTTTCCGCCTTTTAAAACACCGACAACACTCTTTCTATGTTTGATTATGCCAGTTTTCGTCTTATATTCAGGTAGTTTTTCATCGATCATTAAAAACTTATCTATCTCATCTTGCCACTGCTTGATCAAATTAGTATTCTCAAGAATGATCAAAGTATTTGTTTTGAATTTAGAAATAGCATAACAACATATCGCTGTCTTTCCAAAAGCGGTTGCAGCTTCTATGATCCCATTATCAAAATTCTCAAAGACACTAACGATCGGCTTTTGGCTTTTCTTTAAATTACCTTTAAATTCTACCCTGATCTTTTTTCCTTCATTTCTTAAATCTTTGATCTCATACTCAATATCAGAATCTTTGCACTTGTTTAAAAGTGCATTTAAAAGGCCTCTTGGGATACTTATATAATCCTTACTGTCTTCACCTAGGTAAATATAGCGATGATTATTAAGGTTGCTTAAATTGATAGCTTGATTTTTATAGAACACCGGGTTTTTAAAAGCGGCCAATTCTCTTATTCTGTTCTGTAATCTTGGCCTCAGGTTAGATTTGTTGATATAAATGGCATTTGCTAAAGTGATGTTAAGCTTACCGTTTATATCTGATCTTTGGAAAAGATCGTTGCGCTCCCAAGGGTTTTCATCGTCAAAAAGGGTTAAAGAACTGTTTCTTTTATCCCAGCATTTTAGTTTGTCTTCGATATATTCTCTTGAGATCTTACTTTTGCTAAAAAGGGCTGACCATTGATCTTCGTATGGTCTCCAGTTGTCATCAACAAAAGCACTGTTGCCAAACTTTAAAGCCCTCCCTTGCAAAGGCAACGCAATAGCATTTCCGATCATTCCCCCTTTTAACTTGTCTTGAGCTGGCAAAATGCGGTCATAGTAGTCAAAAGATTTCATGTTATATTTTTCAGCGCCGCTTTTAAGCAAATATTCCGCAAATTTTCTAGCCAAAGACGCTTCGATCGGCTCTTTGAAAAATAGCCATACATGTGCTCCTTTGCCAGATCTTGATCTTTCAATCAAAGGGTCAAGACCATTGTCATAGCAGATATCCTTTATTACTTTGACCTCTTCCTTAAGTCTATCAAAATTATTTTCAAGGTCATTTTCTTGATGATCGTCAAAATCAAAGACTAAAAAGCGACAAGTATCGTCTTCAAATAGTGGATATATGGCAATTACATCACTTCCATTTTCCTTGTATCCATTTAAATGAGCGACGATATCTGACTTTTCTAGGGGGCGGTATTTCTTAAGATGACAATCCTTGCACTTAACATTGTCTTTGATCTTGCGATGACAGCCGTTTTTCCAAAAATTGTCACATTGCGTAAAATAATTAGCCTTACCGGTATTTTTATTTACTGATCGTTTGGCATAGACATCTGTCCTTCCCCAAAAATAACTGTAAAAAAGCCGTGCCTTGTCCTGACTTAGAGATTCATGTGCTTCTTTATTCCAAGCGTTATAGTTTATTTCAATATTGTGTTCGTTAAGAAGCTTTCTTAGATACTCATTCTCTTTTTTAAGGTTATCGATCTGCTTTTTGAGTTTGATGATGTCTAATGGTTCGTTCATACTTTTTTTATCACCTTTATATAAACATTTGTGAATTAATCTATTAGAAAGGCCATATAAAGAGGAATGGTGTTGATGCCGTTTTCTGTACCGATATTTCCATCGATTAATTTAAAATTGCCTTTGACATGATATTTTGCATAGTTTCCAAGAACCGATTTAAGAGACTTAGAATTGCCATTAGTCGCCTTGACTTCGATGGCCGTTACTTCATGATCATACATCGTGACAAAATCAATTTCTAAATTCTTGCTGAAGTAATATAGTTTTTTGTCGAGTTTAGAAAAAGCATCAGCGATCACATTTTCAAAAATTGCGCCCTTATAGGTGTTCATATCGCCATTTAGTATATTATGAGCTGTCCCTTTTTCAAGCATTGCTACAAAAAGGCCAGTATCAGCAACGTACACTTTGAAAATATTATCTATCTTATTCCCTTTAAGCGGCTTTTCCATCACATTCAAGTTATAACAAAGCTCGATCAGGCCAAATTCCTCAAGCCATGTTATGGCGTTTCGATACTCTCTGGCATTAGCTTTTAGGTTTATCTCTTTATACATGAATTTTTTATTCTCTTTAGCTAATTGGCTGGGAATAGAGTTATAAACTTCTGTAATTTTTATTGATTCTGTCTTATTTTTAATCTCTTTTTCATCTTTATTGAGGTGTTTTCCAAAATCATCATGGTAATTCTCTAGTATGTCCCTTTGAACCTGGCGCACTTGATTCATATCATGTGTCGCTAAGAAAGTATTTACGGCATCCGGCATGCCACCAACACAAAGATATTCTTTGAAATATCCAAGCATCGTTTTATTCAGTGCTTCCGAAACTTTTTGTTTCATTTTGAAACAACCCTTAATGTAATTTATAACATTATCGTCAATACCTTTAGCCCAAAGATACTCCTCAAAGTCCATCGGATACATCTTGAGAATAGTTTCAAAACCCACAGGAACACCTCGGGATTCTTTTTTATTGTAGCCTCTAAGGCCAGTAAGGGAACCGGTGGCGATTATATCAAACCGCCCATCTAACATAAACGCTTTGATCGAGGACCTGGCATTAGCACATTCTTGGATCTCATTAAAAATAATTACGGTCTTATTTTCAATAAAACGGGCATCTGGCAGAACAGCCGATAGATCTCTAATCAGGTTATCAACAACAAAATCATTATCAAACACTTCTTTGATTGTTTTTTCGTCCACAAAATTGATATAGACTACACATTCATAATTAGCTTTCGCAAATTCTAATACCGATGTCGTTTTACCAATTTGCCTTAAGCCTTTCACCACTAAAGCACGTTTTTTAAGCTTAAGAGATTCTTTCCAAGCGATAAATTCTTTCTCAATCTTTCTTTTAAATATCATTCCCATACAAATATTATATTACATATTTTTAGGGGGAGTTTTAATAAGGCAGCACATTTTTTGATCTCAAGACTACATCATAATTGATAGATTCAATGATGCCAACAACAGTTTTTGAGGTATCGTCTTATAAATAAGCACT
>CALUVF010000142.1 GCA_944324155.1 uncultured Erysipelotrichaceae bacterium
TAGTTTATTTACATATTCTTGGAACTCCCCTTCATCTTTCATTCCTGCATCTTTTCTTATGGACTGTAAATTGGAACCGCTCGCAGGCATAATGTGCTCAATATCACATGTTGATCCAATCAAAAAATTGTTATTCTTTTCTTTAGCCAATAGATACTCATTTAAATAGACCAAGATATTGCCATCATAATCTTCTATTGATTCTTTGATGTTTTTTTCGTCCCAATTTGTCCGAATATGATCATCAAAATCATTAATAATCTCAGCTTCATCAATCGATTTATCTGCTAGCTTAATTTCTTCTCTAAACAAGAATGTTTTAAATAATTTGCTAGAGTATCCAACATCAACCAGTTCTAAAATTACAAACAAGCGCAAGAAAGATTCAAGGATCGGTTTAACGCTTTCCTCGTTGACGTCTTCTTTGTTAAATCTCAAAAAATAACTGGCCAAAAATAACTTTGAGTTTTCATTATATTTTTGTAAGACCTGAGCTGTAGGATATTTAGAAACTTTTTTCCACATTTTTACTATCTTGATCATGGTTTTACACATACCAATTGGATCTTGCAATAGTTCCTTGCGGATTTCTGTAAAATATCTTCTTAATCCTGGCGTCGTAACATTTACCGATCCTTTTTCATTAACGGTTTCCATACGACGCTCAAAATACATATATTGCATTAAGATTGAATTGATATCCGCAATACGGCCTTGTTCTAATTCAGCGACAGAATTATTAAATTCTTTCCACAATTCAGCAAATTCGTTTTGTACGCCTTGTTTTTCTGCTTCCGCATACAATTGAGCCGAAATAATATCTGAGTCATAAAGAGGAAGCCCATCAGAATTCAGAGAATTAAACATCTTAATGGCTTGTTCTAGTTTCCAACTTTTGATTTCAATCACTTCGCAATTATCGGTAATGGTTTTAGTGATTTTGTTTACTTCAGACGCCGAAAGTTCTTCTACCTTGTCATAGAAAAATTTAAAATTTCTGAAAAAGTTGGTATATTTATTATCTTTTTGTTTATATGGGATTGTTATTACCGTGTTTTTTGCATCTTCAAAATCATAGGCTCGAAGAATTGTTGCTAGCTCATCTTTATATTTTTCATTAATCGAATGGTTTTCTAAAATGATCTCATTCTTAAACAGTTCCAGATCTTTATCTTTATCTGGCAATGATGAGATATTTTCAATTTCTGCTCTATAAAGAATCTCCATTATCCTACGCCTGCGTTCCTGTAACCCTCTACATAAAGGTTCAGAATCAGGATCGACTTTCGTTTCAAGAATTGCCTTATTAATATGTATTAACAAAGCTTTTAATAAAAGCAAGAAGGTAGTCGTTCTTTGCTGGCCATCGATCAAGCCAAAACGTGTATCATCATCTTGGCAACTAATGATGATCGTTCCAAAAAAGTAACAATCTTTTTCATCACTTTCCATATAGTCATTGATGTCTTGCCATAATTTATCGCAATTCTCTATTCTCCAAGAATAAGCTCTTTGATATTCAGGAATAGTAAAAATGGTATCTTCTTCGAGCCTTAAATAATCTCCAATTTTCATTAACTTTGGTTCAATATTTTTTGCCATAGTGCGCCACCTCATTTATTTAATCTTTGCCAATAAATCTTTAAACTTCTCGTAGTTTACTTTAACACCATCATCAAGATCCATTGGTTCCATCTTATCTGCCCAATGATGTACGATTTCTTCATACTTCTTAACTTCTTCAGCTTGTGCCTTAAATTTAGTAAGTTCTTTATTTAAACGCACCTTTTCTGAAGAAATTAAATCTCTATCTAATTGTGTATTAATCATTTCTATAGAATGATTCAATCTGGATTGTGTTTCATGAACATAATCCGTTCTTAATCGAGCTATTAAATCTGGTTGATAACGATGGATATACATCAAAGCCTTAAAGCCATTTTTCTTGCCACTATCAAACAACCAATAAATAGGTCGCTTCTGATAGACCTTACAATGATCCTTATAGAAGTCATTTAAGAAATAGCTTCGAATCACTTCTCTAGGATTTCCTTTCCTACCTAATGCCGATGCGATAAACGATAAGTTTTCATCCAATGTAGATTCGCCATATACAACTTTAATAAACTTAATGAATCTTCCTACAATATCATCTTCAAAGTATTCATCATCACAAATAGGAATAATATTATCTTTATCTGGCATAAATGATTGATATTTATTCCAATCAAATTCACCACCAGCATACGCTAGACCTTCTACATCTAAAGAATAACGTCCAAACATACAGCCAACAGCATAACTGATTAAAGACTTAATATCTCTTTCTAGATCAGCTTTTCTTACTGTCACATCTTTATCCTCTACATAAGGATCTAATTCATCCTGTAATCCATAAATATCAATAAAGATACGATTTAATTCTTCTTCCTTAGCCTTTAATTGATTAAATCGATCATCACATTCCTTAGACCACAATGAATATGCTTCTAAAACGGTAGATACACGATTTTTTACTAATGGATGTACAGTAAAATCCCATGAGGTTTCAAATGAATCCCAATCAGATTTACACATATTTATACAATCATCACTTTTATTCACTATTTTTTCTGTACTATTGCAATTAATAAAAGGTAAGGAGATTATATTCATTACTTGATAATTGATTGTAGGATTAGTAATATCAAAAAACATTTGAGCAAATTTAGAATTCATTAATGCACAAATATATTTAATTGAAATTTTACCATTCTGAAAAATACTTGATCCTGCGACATCCCATAAAGAACCATATGGCATATATCTGCAAGAGAAATCTCCCGACGTTATAAATGACCATGTTACACAAGATCTAAAATACCAGTCAATATTTTCAGTTCTTGCTCGAGTTAGCTTTTCTCCTCCATCAATCCATCGTAATAAATAATAATTATTTCCATACCATTTTCTGTAGCCTCCGCCTTTATTATAAGGGACCCAAATATTATTATATGAATACATATCTCTATTTTGTAAATCTGTAATTGTATTAACTTTAGACACTTCGTGCCAATAACGAAGATAATAATTATTATTACCTGTTATAATACCTTGAAAGGAATATGCAATTTGTTCTAAAGGAACTGAGTTTTCAAAAATGGAATAAAATTTTATACTCACCCAGTATGCAATCGGACTTCCCGGAATTTTAGAGAAGTTGATTGCTTTTGTTTGATATAAATTACTATCCTCTAAATAAGCAAATTCTTTAGAATCTTGGCTCTTAAAATCAACTAATCTTTTAAATGAACTATTGTAATCTTTAATATAGCTATTATTAAAGACAAAGGATGTAGTTTGAACTACTTCTCCTCCAATTTCTTCGAAAGCTCTAGCTCCTAAATGAGCCATGTTCATAATTGTGTTATTGATCAATATCTTCTTTCGTAACTTTTCAAAGCTAGATAAGAACATCCATGAATGCATGGTAATCATAGCTTGATAACCATTCTTTTTTGTCATTTCATGACAACGTTCCATAAACACCGAACAGAAATCTGTCTTAGAATCCGGATATTTTCTTTTCACAAGATCATTCAATTTTGCGCTGCAACCACTAAGCGGTGTATATGGAGGATTTGTTACCGTAACATCGAATTTCATCGATAAAACTTTTGCACATTCAATTAATGGTAAAAGATTATCCATGACTAAATCATTGAATAGAGAAAAATCTGTATTCTTTAATTTGTTGATAATGTCATCATATGCATAATTCCCTGTTGTTATTAAAGATCCATATTCTTTGGCATCGTGCATTTCATTGAGTATAGATAAAACTTCATCTTGAGTTTCCTTTGATAATTCACTTCCATCAAAATAAGTTTTGTATTCATTACTACTTTCTACGATTTCATATACATTAGGTTTCAATCCTAAAGTTAATATCCTTCTGTTATATGATCTTGCCTTCATCATGATTGAAAAGTAAGCTAGTTGATAGGCACGTTTATCAATATCAATTCCATAAATGTTGTTTTCTAAAATGGAAACTGCTGCATCTCTTTGCGTCCAGCCACTAGCTTCATAAATCTGCATGAGCACATCAAAAACATAAACCAGTATGTGACCAGAACCCATACATGGGTCAATTATCTTAATATCTTGAATATCTTTAGAAGCAATCTGTTTATTGATTTCATTTAACTGTTGACGAACTTCTTTTTCCTGCTTTGCTTCGGGTAAAAAGTACTTCCATCCCATACTATCAGCGATATACTTTTCGTTTGAGATTCGCTTCTTTTCTATTTCATCAAAACTCATCTCATCTTCGCCACGTCCATCCGCAAAAACGCCTTCATTTTGTTTTTTATTGATGAAGATTCTACCTAAACTATTTTCCACCATATAATGAACGATCCAATCAGGTGTGAAAAGTTGTGTTACAGCAGGAATATCTTCCTTGGAAAGCTTTGTCCCCTTTTTACGCGCATAAACTTTATCTTTAGGTACCGTATTATAAAACTGATAGAACCAATCAATGATTTGTACTTGATCTAACCATGAATCTTCATCAATATCAGATATTAATCTTCCAAGAACACTATCCTCTCTTAAAAGATTATCCGGGAATAAAAGAACTTTATAATCTGAAATCTTAGTAAACATACCTGGAAGATATTTGCCCATATCATTACACTGGGCAATCAACAGGTGTTTATAAAGTTCATCATCTTTATTTTCTTGGATGCAGTTAAAAATATATT
>CALUVF010000143.1 GCA_944324155.1 uncultured Erysipelotrichaceae bacterium
AACATAACGGGCATGATATGCGACGGGGCGAAGCCGAGCTGCTCGCTGAAAATATCGTCGGGGGTGTCAACGGCCATACTCTCGGCCCTGCTGTCGATGGAGGGCAAGTGCGTGAGCAGCGCCGAAGGAATAATCGACGACGACGTTGACCGCAGCATACACAACCTGACCTCAATCGGTGCCGACGCCATGGCAAGCACCGACAACATGGTGCTCGACATCATGACCCACAAGTGCTGAGCCTCCATACGGCAGCAAAGAGGACATCATGCCGACGGTGTTGCCGCCGGCATGATTCATTTAAGGAACCTAAGACAAAAGCTACAATGATGAAAACAAAGCCTATTCGCAGCCTGCTCACGCTCATGGCAGTGCTCTGCGCGGCTTCGGCCATGGCCAGGGCGCGCACAATAGCCCGCCCGCAGTACGTGTGGAACAGCACCGAGGGGTTGGAAGTGGAGAGCATCACGCTCTCCGACACAGCCACGACCGTAGCCATCCTCTACACCGGCAGGCCCAAGGAGCGGTTTTCCATCGCCCCCACGACCGCCCTTACCGCCACAGGCGGACCCTCGTACCCATTGCTGCGGGCCTACGGCATAGAGCCGGGCAAGAAAGTGCGGCTGCCTGAATCGGGGCAATTGCGGCTGAGTCTCGTGTTCAAGCCCGTGGCCGAAGGCACAAGCAAGGTGACGCTCTGCGAGACGGCCACGCCCCGCAAGCGCGGCAAGACCATTGCCGGGATAAGGCTCGACGGGCAGCTGCCGCCGCTCGCCCTGCCCAAAGGCGTGGGCGAGCTGCCCGACGACACGGCATCACCACTGCCGGAACCTACATATAAATATGGCGTGGCAAAGGTAAACATACACCTGCAGGAATACCAACCGTCCATGGACGGCATCAGCGTAAGGTGGAAACAACTTGGCATCTTCCAGCCAAACATATCGGTGTTGCAGCCTGTCGGCATAGACAGCACGGGCTGCAGCACTGTCAGCCTGCCCGTGGCCGCCACCACGCCGCTGGTGTTCCGTGCCAGCCCGTGGCCATACGACATCATCTGCTACGCCGAAGCAGGCCGCACCACCGACATTTACGTGAGCCTGCGCGAACTCTCGCGCCGCAGCTCCGCGCTGCACAAAGGCGACCGAAGCCACGGCCCGATAGCCTACTTCAGCGGCCCCCACGCCCTGCTGGCCCAGGAACTGACCGACAACCCCAACCCCTGGTTGTCCTTGTGGAATCAGGAAGGCATAGAGCACTGGAGCGCGGAGCGGTACGCCGAGCACGTGGAGAACCTGCACCGCGAACGCTCCAGGCGGTGGGGCAAGCTGCCCGTGAGCCGCGCCACGCGCGAAGTGGAAGCGATGACAAACGATTTCGAACTGCTCTCCAACCTCGAAATGGGAACGGCAGCGCTCAGAAACGCCCGCCTCAACAATGGCGTGATGAGCAGTGAAGAAGACACACAGGAGTTCTACTACAGCCTGCAAGACTCCATGCGCAGCCACATGAAAAGCTGCGGCGCACTGAAATCGCTCAACAACCCCAAGGCGTTGTTCTCCACAGGTTACTCATCCTGGATAGGATTTTATCCCGACGATATGCTCATAAAAGCCTTCGGAACAAACAAAGGAACATACTTCACCGACAAAAAGGCAGGGGATCTGTTCCAAAAGATAGCTTGGGAGCACACCGCGCTGACCGCCGCCGACCGCCAAACCATGGACTCGCTGCCCGCCAGCTACCGCGAATACTTGGAAGAGGCCAACGACTCGCTGCTCCAAGAGAAGGCCGACCGTGAGCGCAGGGCCATGGCCATGCTGCGCCAAACGCCCGCCGCGCCAGACTCGCTGCTGCTCGACTCCATCGTGGCGCGATACAAGGGCAAGGCTGTGGTGGTGGATATGTGGTACACACGATGCGGCCATTGCATAAGAGGATTCCAGGACACGAAGGCCATCCGCGACGAGATGGCCGGCCGCGGCGTGGTGTTCGTCTACTTAGACAACACCGACTGGTCGTCGACCGATGCGTGGAAATACCTCGCTGGCGACTTAAAGGGGGAGCACTACAGGCTGCCGCTAAGGCAATGGAAGCACATACTTGAAAACGACTACCACGGCACCGGGGCGCCAACATACGGCTTCTACTACCGAACGGGCCGCCTGCGCAACGTACACTGTGGCTACATGGACGCCCCGCTCTACAAAAAGCAGCTTACGAAGCTACTCGAAAAATGAGACGAAACAAACCCTAAAATTATCATAAAAAACGAGAACGGCACTGCCATTCTCGTTTTTTTTGAGTATTTTTGCCTAGCATCCGAAAGATGCAACGGCTAACAATCTACCGAAAACATAAGCAAAATGAAAAATCTCGAGATGTACATCAACGGCGAGTTCGTTGAGAGCAGTTCCGGCAAATGGATTGAAGTGCTTAACCCCTCCACCGAGGAAGTGATCAGCCGCCAGCCGCACGGAACAGTGGAAGACGTTAACCGCGACCTCGACGCAGCCCAGCCGGCACAGAAACCGTGGGCTGCCACGCCTGCCATAGAGCGCGCGCCACACCTGCACAAGATGGCCGAC
>CALUVF010000144.1 GCA_944324155.1 uncultured Erysipelotrichaceae bacterium
GATACAAGATACCGAAAAAATCCATCCTGCTTTCTTCGGGTGCCACAAAATCAAAAGTCGACCTGTTGGATGCCAGCCACGAACTGAGCAAGAACGGCTACCACATCTATGCCACAGCTGGTACAGCTACCTTCCTCAACTCGCACGGTATACCGACCACACCGGTATTCTGGCCCGATGAACGTCCGCATGCCGAAAACAACGTAATGAAGATGATAGCCGGACACAAGTTCGACCTGATTGTCAACATTCCGAAGAACCACAGCAAGCGTGAACTGACCAACGGATACCGCATCCGCCGTGGCGCCATCGACCACAACATCCCGTTGATAACGAATGCCCGCCTGGCGAAAGCCTTTATCGAAGCCTTCTGCCGGATGAAGCAAGAAGACATCAAGATAAAGAGCTGGCAAGAGTATAAATAAATGAAGAATGAAGAATTAAGAATGAAGAATAAACAAGCGATATTACTAATTCTTCATTCTTAATTCTTAATTCTTCATTCTCAATTTTTAAATCCCCCACCAGATGCTACTGTTTATATCGTGTGCCAAGACCATGACCGGACACAGCCGGTTGCAGGTTCCTTTTACTACCATCCCGCGTTTCGAGGCCGAAGCGAGAGAGAACGCTATGGAAATGAGTAGGTTCAGTTCAGACGAATTAAGCCGCCTGCTGCACGTCAACTCCAAGATTGCAGCCGAAAATTGCCTGCGCTATCAAGATTTCCTTTCGGCAGACACACCTCCCCTACCCGCCCTGCTTGCTTATACCGGCATCGTGTTCAAACGCATTGACGCCGCTACGTTTACATCCGAAGACTGGGCATACGCGCAAGAGCACCTGCTGATTACCTCTTTCTTATACGGTCTGTTACGCCCGCTCGACCTGATCAAACCTTACCGCTTAGAAGGCGATGTACGCCTCCCCAAGCACGGATGCACGATGTTCGATTATTGGAAACCCATCCTTACCGACTGGTTTATCGAAGCCATCCGGAAGCAAGGGAACACACTGGTCAATCTTGCCAGCGCCGAAATGAAAGACTTGCTGTATTGGAAACGGGTAGAAGAAAACGTGCAGGTCATCACGCCGGAATTCTTGGTGCAAAAAGGCGGAAAGCCCAAAAGCGTGACGGTGTATGCCAAGATGTGCCGCGGCGAAATGACACGCTTCCTGCTAACGAACCGGATAGAAGACACCGGGCAAATCAAGACTTTCGAATGGGAAGGATTCACCTACCGGCACGAACTGAGCAGCCCCCAACATCCGGTATTTGTATTGGGATAAGAGTGCCGTCTTTCCTAAACAAAGGAAGCGAATTATTTTCAGATAACTACTATTATACCGTTACCTGTAGGGGCGTATCGCATACGCCCGACAGCATCAGCGGTGTATAGTAAATACAGAATCTTGTAGGGGCAAGACCTGCTTGCCCGAACACATACGCATGTATGCATTCGGGCGAGCTGACCTCGCCCCTACAAGTATAGTTAGGCTTTACAAATTCTTCAGCCAGCGTTTGCCCGGTTTCGTATAGAGCCAAATCAAAAATCCACCTGCTATTACTATCCCTATCGTAAATACGACTCCTAACATGTTCATAACTCTTTATTTTAAAATTTTATTTCCTATCATCGCAAATAGTATGGTCAATAAGCTGCCTGTAAAAACAGCATACCAGTTCTTGACATCTTGAATATTGGAATAAAGAGGAATAACAACGCCTATTACAAGACCCACAAATGCAACTTGTGAGAGGTTAAAGAAGTATTTAGCCAAAATCTCTTTCCTCGTCTTATCTTTCTCTTTCGCCTCTTCCTTCACTTTTTGTAGTTCGCTCCAATTACCCATTCTGAATGCTTTTTACAAAGGTAAACAATATCTTAGAAACGGACAATGAAAAGCGATGAAAAAGTTTTTAGGCTGCATATTATAATAGGTACGCGCGTACATTATATAGCGTTGCCTGTAGGAGGCTGTCTCAAAATTGAAATAAGCTTTCATTTTGTCATCCTGAGCGCAGTGAAGGATCTCGAATACACAAGTTGAAGTTACGCATTTATCCCGAAACGGATTGATTTTGTTGGTCGGAGATAAAGAATACTATTTGTCTTACGACAAATTCCCTTGGTTCAGAAAAGCGGCAGTCGATGATGTGTTCAATGTGCAGTTGCTCGGTAAAAATAGAATCCGCTGGGACGCTTTAGATGTAGACTTGAACTTGTCAATCATAACAAATCCTGAAGCCTATCCGCTGATAGCTGAATAAATGACTGTAGGGGCAAGGTCTGCTTGCCCGATTCAATTTTCTAATATGCTTTGAAATTCATCCAATTTGATTACCCGTACGGTCGGGAAAGGGATGTTTTTCAATGTGCGGAAATGAGCATCTTCGCTTACTATATAATCTGCACCAAGCAATTGGTGTCTAAAACGATAAGCCTATTCATTGCTCATACGGCGTACGGAAATGCGCCCCTTTTAGTTCTTCCAGTTTCTTGTCATTCCATTTGCCCGATTGCCATAACGCTTCCATGTCTTCGTCTATGCGGCGTGCATAATACGCTGCCAGTTGGTCTTTCAGTTCTTCCAGCCCCTGCTCGGTCTTGATGCGTGCAGCCATTTCCAGCACATGCAGTTGGGCATCATTAAATACAGTCCGATTTTCCATAAACCTGTAATTTAAAATTCCTTCTTTTGCAAATATAAGATAAAACTTCTACATTTGCAATGTAATCCCCTGTTGTCCCTGTTGCAAAACAAACTTCAGGGTTTTGTTTTTTATATCCATGCCATTTTATAGCCTACGCTTTTTCGCTTTATATACCTTATTATAAAAGGTACGCGCGTACATTATATTATATGGCATTGCTTCGTAAGGGCGTATCGCATACGCCCGGAAATATCAGTAGTATATTTGTGGGCAGGAAACCTGCAGGCTTTATGCATGCCTTTTTATTTTTTATAGGAAGTGGGTTGAAAAAAGTCCTCATAAATAACATTGTTATAGCGTAACTTTATTATCTTTGCATTATAAGTAAGTCTGTTTATGAAGCTGATAGAAAACAACATACAGAAGATTGTCGCTTTGTGCAAGAAGTACAAGGTAAAGAGGTTGTTTGTGTTCGGATCTATACTTACTGACCGCTTCAATGATGACAGCGATGTGGATTTGGTGGTTTCTTTCAACAAGGCAGAGGTAAGCGACTATTTCGACAACTACTTTGATTTCAAATATTCGTTGGAGGAATTGTTGGGCAGAGATGTTGATTTGCTGGAAGAACAGACTATAAAGAATCCATATCTGAAAAGAAATGTAGATGCAACAAAAGCATTGATATATGGATGATTTAATAAAGAAACACTTGCAGGATATTCTGATTGCCATCCAAGAAATAGAAAGTTTCTTTGGCGATAAGCCTAAGTTGTTTGATGACTTTTACAGCAACTTATGTCTCAGGCGTGCCATTGAACGGGACATAGAGATTATAGGCGAAGCAATGAACAGAATCTTAAAGGCAGACAGAAATATCGCTATCACCAATTCACGCAAAATAGTGGATGCAAGAAACTATATCATTCATGGATATGATAGTTTATCGGCTGATATTCTTTGGAGTATGGTTATCAATCATTTGCCGAAACTGAAAAATGAAGTAACGGCTTTATTGGCTGATGTTTAATGCGCCTTATCCCTATCATTTTCAAGCAACGGTTGCTTGAATAACTCAATAGAATGTCCGCATTTTACCAATCAGAAGTTACAAGGAGTTATTTCAGCAACTTGTAGGGGCAAGGTCTGCTTGCCCGATAACATACACGTGTATGCATTCGGGCGAGCAGACCTCGCCCCTACATGTATAGTTAGTTTTCCTTTTATTGCGCTACGCTGAGCGATTGGGTCTCCATGACGTAGGTTACGGTGTAGAGGGTTCCGGAAGCTACTTCTGTACGGGTTCCTCCTTCGGGTGTGGATTCTTCCCCGTCTGCATTGACCACTTTCAATGAATAGCTGAATGTTACGTTTTCGCTATAGGGGAAATAGGCGGTTTCCCCTTCTCTCAGTTCTACCGGCCTGTCACTTGTCACCGTAAATGTATAGTTGTCGCCGAAATAGGTGGCAAACTCTTCCGGCAATTGCAGCGTCACGCCGAAGTTGGTCATCGGCACTTCCAGTTCGATCGGTGTCACTGCTTCCGCTTCTACATTGAAAGACTGTGCTTCGCTGGAATAAACAGCGTAGCCTAATCCTTCATAGGGATGATTTTCCATCAGCGAGGCTTCGTTATACGCACGGAGTTGGTACGTCCCTACGGGCAATTCGATTTTGTCGGGCACTTGTCCCGGCTCGTACAGGCTGTATCTTGCGCCGTCTTGCAGAAGAATCTCTACATACAGGTCTGCATCTACCGCACGCGAAGATACGGTCTGCACATCCGCTTGCAACGCAATGCCTTCTATTGAAAGATAACCGGTTGCGGTTTCTTCCGCCACTCGCTCTTCCTGCTGGCAACTTGCCAAAAGGAAGATTGACGCTACGAGGTATAGTATGATTTGTTTCATATCTGCTTGCTTTTATTTGTCGTAAACTAATGAAATGTCGTCAATGGTCAGGACGCTGCCAACGTATGCAGGACTATAAGTATGAGATGACAATGCCCCGTTTTCCATAACATAGAAAGTTTGCGTTATTTCCCGATAAGGCATATTCGCACCTTCATTTGTTGTAGACTTGAACATGACATATACATACATACATTTTTCGTAAACTATATTTTCCGCATATTCTAATGCCACAGACTCTTGAGTCCAATCATTCTTTAATTCCGATAATGTTTTATCGCCCTGTACTATGATTTCTCTGTTTTCATCTAACAATTCAATGTGCACACTCCATGAATCGGAATTGTAAGGAACATATTTATAATAAAAAGCTAAGGTTGTAGGACGACTCGAAAATGACGCGTTCTTCTCTTCGCTATACGTATCTGCACCACTGATGTCATTTCCCGTCATTTCGACATTGGCTGTTCCGGTGAATAATTTTCCAGCAACCTTGTTTATGTCTTTTTCCGAACGCTGAGTACCTCCTAACCAAGAAGGCAATTCAACACGAGTATTTCCGCGTCCATTAGCAGTACTTCTTAATTCCGCAGCCAACCCCGAACGTCCTTGAACATAAGACACTGCATGAAAACCATTATAGTTAGCCATAGTCACAGAAGAAGAATTATTCCGATGTCGAGTAGTATAATCATTATTAGTATCCCAAAATGAAGTTCCACCATTAGCCCATGGATTAAATGAATATCTTCCTTCATAAGTTTCCTCATTCCAAGCATCCATATTCCCATTTTGCAACTGCTCCGGCGTTTCCAGTGTAGCCTCTACTTCATCCGAAGCAATAGCTCCACGATAAAGCGCACGCACCCGGTATGTCTTTTCTGTTATATTTTCAGCTGCTTCTGCAAATTGCTGGGTACGTCCGACAACATTTTCACGTGTTGCGCAGTCTACCCAATCCGTACCGTTATAATACTGATACGTCAGACCTGCTTTTATCTTTTCTGCATCTGCATTGCCCGATACAGTAACTTCGTCTACCGTAAACTCGCGCGACCAGCAATTTTCCGGTTGCACTGCAACTGAAAACTCCGGCTTATTACAAGTCAACGTATAAGTCAGGTTTGCCGTCTCGTCTTCGCTACTCCAACGGTTATTGGCTTTCACGTCCACCGTAACAGTATTGGTGGTTGGCACTCCTGCATTGGTATGCAACTGGTCTATCAACGCCGCCAAGTCGATGCTTGCTTCCCTATCGCCTACCGAAGGCAGCGTGATGCCCAATGCCGTTTCAATGGCTTGCTTGTCTTCGGCTACAGCCAACGAATAGCCTTCCGAACGGTTTAGCGATGCGAACTGCTCATCCTCGAAATTGAACGTCAACTTCATATCCTGCAAAGCCGAAGAAAGATTCAAATTCAACGCGGCTTGCTTTTGCTCGGTCTCTACAAAAGCCAAGGTATTATTCGCATCGAATCCGGTAGCCGTCACCTTCGGTTTCGGCAACCACTCCAACGGAATAGTTGCGCTGATTGATTCTTGCTTCACTTCTTCTTTCGTGATGCTCAACGGCATTTCGTATTTATCCGGTTCGGGAGATAAAGTCAAGGTCAAGTGGTCGGCAGGATTCAACGTACTGCGCTCTACATCCAGCTTGATTTCTTTCTCTTCCGTTCCCCCCTTCTTTACCGCACAAAAATAAACTTCGAACGGAGAGCCTGCAGGGAAATAGGCACTCTTTGCTATATCCCTTATTTCTACCGAAGTTCCATTCGCTATCACCTTTACATAATAGCCTTCTTCGTATTTGTCGGCAAACTTTACGTGTGTCTCGTCATACTTTATGGATACCAGCGAATTGGCTACCCTACACGTTAAAGCAACCGGTGTAGTACCGTCTGCATAAACCCATTGCTCTTCCGCTACCCCTCTATAATAAGGTGCATCCAGTGCTACGGCAGAAGCGTCGCCATATTCAGCCACGACATCGTATATACCTACACCAACGATTATCAGTTGATTGTCGTCGCCAGTACACTGCTCGCTTTTTACTTCTTCATCGGTCTTGGCATCCAAGATTCGGATAGTGAAATCTTTTTTTACAGGGTAAGGCAAATCTCTCGGAGCGGTTCTTGCCTCTACCCCTACCGTTTCTTCCTTTAGCGAAACCACAAAACCGGTTTTGCCCTCCGTAGTTTGCAACTCATCGGTCTCTGCACAAGCAAAAAGGCACAGGCCGATGCAACCTGCTACAATTTTCTGAATCATTCTCATATATCCAAACCTCTTCTCCTTATTCATAGATTAATTCAAAATTGTCAATCAACAATTTACTACTATCTCCTCCTGTAAAATAATCACCATACTTACTTGCTGTAGCAACAATCAAAATGTAATTGGGAGTCCGATTTGTATAACGGTAATCCAATACCAAATCCCGTTGCTGATATTGAGTGTCCGAACTTCCACTAATATATTCAGCATAAGCAATAACGTGAGAATCATTCTTGTCAAACAACTGACGCTCCGTTTTTCTTGTACGGATTTCATAAGGTGCATCCCAATCAGTCAATGCGATATAGATATAACACGAATCGGCTCTTCCCATCAAATAATTCAAATCTTCATCTCCAATACGGTTAATAGTAGAAGACGTATATTTATAATTAATTCTTAATTTTGTAGGAAAAGCTTTGAATTCCCTGCCAAAACTTAGAACACCATTCGTCCCGTCTGTACGCACATACGTTCCTGTAAAAATATTCCCTGCCGCTAATTTCATTACGACCCATTTTGTTTCTAATGAAGCAGCTCTCCCCGAGCCGTTACATGATTCATTGGTAGGTATGCTATTGCTGTCGCCAATCGTTGTAGCTCCTTTATTCCCTGTATCCCAAAACGATGTCGTTGACCACGGTTGCCACAATGTACCATTTTTTACCGGTTCACTTGACCAGTTCTCGAATCCTCCGTTCTCCAACGGTGTAGCCGGGGCAGTGGTAAAGCTGTCTTCTGCTCCGGCTACACCGTCCACGGTCACGCGATACTGGTAAGCCGTGCTTCCGGTCAAGCCGGTAAACGTAGCCGTGTAGCGTGAACCATTCACGGAGATGTTCGAAGACGGCAAGGTGCTCCATGAAGAAGCACTTGCCTGTTTGTATTCTATTTCAGGACGTTTCCCGCTTACGATGTTTCCGGTCAGCGTGGCACGGGTTGTCATAGGAAACACGTTAGCTTCCGATGTCGTCTCGCTGGCATGATAGACATATACCGTCCATTCACGGTATGTATCCGGTTCCCACCCTCTCGACACCATAAACCGCTGAGGCGAAGTGAAGTTGTGTACCAAAGCCGGATCGGGCGTTATGCTACCCGATGGTCCTTCCAAATTCAACGTATGGATTTGAATGTTGCTTAAGGATTGTTCTTCCGAGACATAAATGATAGCTCTGCGGTTTTCCGTATCGATTACCGAATTTACCATTCCTTCCACATCTATCTGGCGGTCTATCACCTGAGTCACATTCACCGTCCATACATAGTCTTGGTACGTCTGCAAGGTGAACTGCACCGGAGCGGAACAATCGATACGTGTATCCGCCAAGTTATCGGGTATCTCAAAACCTGTCGTAGGAAAACGTTCTATATCTACACACGCATCTTCATCGGCTACGATAACCGCGTCTTCGGGAGAAACGCTAAAGCGCATAATGCGCAATTCGGTCAAGTCTACCGTATCGTCTACATACAGCGTAACCGTACGTGTATCCGTATTAATGCCAGCTTGGGGCGCACCTTCGGGAGCGTTGCATTGCCCTTCTACCTCGAAAGCCGAAATAGATGCCTCCTCAATGGGATAAGGGATATCGTTCTCAATCTTGCAGCCGTGCAGTGCCAGCAAGCATAAAGCAGTATAGAGTAGTTTCTTTATCATGTTTCGTGTCAAGTAAGTAAAGTATTCATGTAAGTAAAGGAGGTAAAGTTAAAGATAAAAAGTCATACCGATGTTAATCGAGAACAAGTTTATCTTGAAGTTTCCCGAACTGGTACGGCGTTTGCCTGTCTCTATCTGGTTGGTCTTCTGGTCTATCCACTTAAAGTCGAAACCCATGATGCCCATCGACACTTCGGCAGCAGCAAAGTCGGTGATGAATGCCGTTACACCCGGAGCAAAACCAATTTCCAAGTTATGGGTAGTCTGAAACGTGCCGTCGTATGTCACTCCCGAACCGGTAGAGTTCTTGCCTTGCGCATAGCCATAGGTCAAGCGCACTTCGTTGAACAAGCCGAATATCTTGCTTCGTCCTACCGGCAGATACGAACGGAAGAAACCCGAAGCCTCGTACTTATGCTCTAAGTAATAAACATCCTCCAAGTTGATGTTGAAATCTTCACCCAAATTCAGGTCGAAGTTTTCCAAGTCCAAGTAAGTACGGTTGTAGGCAAAGCGCACACCTGCCGCCATGTTGTTGGCAAAGAAGTAACCCACATAGGGGCTGACCTTGAAATCGTATCCCAAGCCTTCGATGTTCTTCAGCACGGTAAAGTTGAGGTTGCTCTCGTCGTGCTCGGAATAAGAAACCGTACCGCCAAACATCCATTGCCCTTTGGGGATAAACACATGCTTTTGCGTTTCACGGTCGATGCGTTGCACACGGTGGGGATTGATAGCCGCCACCGTACATACACCCGCTAAGCAGATTATGAAAAGAAAAAGTTTTGTTTTCATTATTTACAAGGATAACCGAAAGAGGAAATGCTCACGCATCCCTCTCCCGGTTAAGGTTATAACGTTTGTTTTTAATTATTCTTGAACAGGTACGCCATCGTAAACCAACTCGAAGTCATCGATGTACATCACACTGCTTTCACTTCCGGTAAAGTAATCGCCGAACTTACTTGCAGAAGCTACTACGATGATGTATTTCGGGACACGGGTCAAGTCACGGTATTTTAAGTCGATGGTAAACTCTTGCCAATTGCCTGTACCTTTAGCCTCTTCATCCGTAATGCTACCGTAGGCAATGATATGCGGATTGGCTTCCGAAAAATCGATGGCGTTCTTGTATTTGAAATTATCAGGATCGTCAGCACTCAACGTATTATCAATTTCAAACGCATAATTTTGTCCGCCACCGTCCAAACCTACATTATCAGCCAAAGCAATATAAACAGAACACAAGTCACCGCCCGTAGCTTCCAGTTGCGATTTATACGGGTCATCCCCTCTGTCTATACTTGTACCTCGATTGTATTTGAACCATCCTTTCAATTGGGTAGGACGCGAAGTGAACGGTTGACCAAAGAACAATTTAGCCCCCATCGGACTCATTACCGTTTCATAATA
>CALUVF010000145.1 GCA_944324155.1 uncultured Erysipelotrichaceae bacterium
CACTTATCACAGTGTAATAAGTACGGTGAAACTTCACGGCAGTTCCGTTTGGAATTTCATCGGGACTTTTTTCAAAAAAATCTTTAACGGGTGCAGGGACTATGTGAATATGGTTCCTGGCAAAATCACTTTGGCTACCAACCAATGTTAAATTCAAAACCAATTAATTAACGAAACTCGGTTTGGGGCACAGAAAAGTGCCCTTTCAAAGGGGGATGCCCTAAATTGAGTACTTACGAGATTATGACAAATACTGCTGAAAATAACAAGCGGATAGCGAAGAACACACTTCTATTGTATTTTCGGATGCTATTCATGATGGTGGTAAGCCTTTATACTTCACGAGTAGTGCTAAATACGCTAGGAGTAGAAGATTATGGTATTTATAATGTAGTAGGAGGAATAGTTGCCATGTTTTCTATCTTATCAGGTTCACTATCTACCGCAATCAGTCGATTCATTACCTTTGAATTAGGAAAAGGAAACTTAAACCAACTAACAAAAATATTTTCAGCTTCTATCACAATTCAGTTATTATTATCTTTTCTCATTATCATTTTAATAGAATTGATTGGAGTTTGGTTTCTAAATACAAAAATGACAATACCAACAGATAGACTTACTGCCGCCAATTGGGTATTGCAATTTTCTATAGCAACTTTTGTCATTAATCTTATCAGCATTCCGTATAATGCAATGATAATAGCCCATGAGAAAATGTCAGCTTTCGCTTACATCAGCATTCTAGAAGCCATAGGAAAATTAGCAACAGCATTTCTTATAAGCATAACGTTCACAGACAGACTGATCTTTTATTCAATCTTAATGTGCCTTGTTTCTTTGCTAATTAGATTCTGCTATGGATATTACTGCAAAAAACATTTTGAGGAATGCCATTACAAGTTTATTTTAGACAAACAACTTTTGAGGAATATGTTCTGTTTTGCTGGTTGGAATTTTTTCGGAGCTGGTTCTGCTTTATTAATGACACAAGGCGTAAATATACTTATCAATATTTTCTTTGGAGTAACATTGAATGCCGCTAGGGGTATAGCCAATCAAGTGGATAGTACCGTACAACAGTTTGTAAATAACTTCACTACTGCCCTTAATCCCCAAATAACAAAATCTTATGCATCTAACAATTTGGAATATATGCATAAATTAGTTTGTATTGGATCAAAATATTCATTTTTTTTAACATGGTTTTTCGCCCTGCCGATCCTATTAGAAACCGATATAATATTAGCTATATGGCTAAAAACAGTACCTGAATATGCTCCTGTGTTTCTCAGACTAACTCTTTGTATTAGTCTAATATCAGTTATATCAAATACATTAGTAACATCAATGCTAGCTACAGGCAATATTAAACGATATCAAATAATAGTAGGTGGATTAGGTATGTGTATATTCCCCTTCACCTATATAGCTTATATAAACGGTTTATCCGTAGAATCTGCATACATCATCCACATAACCATATTCATTGCACAATTAATATGCAGATTATATCTATTAAAAAAGATGATAAAACTGAAGATCAAATATTTTTGGCTTCAGACACTTGTTAAAGATATAAAAGTTGCTATCATATCATCTATCTTACCACTATTACTATTTTTCATCATTCCCAAATCTCTTATAAGATTTTTTATACTTTTTGTTATCTGCATAATCTCAACTGGAATCTCAATATATTTCTTGGGAATGGTTAAAGAAGAAAGAATTATAATCAAACAATATATAAAAAAAATCAAGCATAAAAAATGATATCTATACCGCAAATAATTCTTGGAACATTCCAATTTCATAACACTAATGAATTAACTTCTATTGTCGAAACAGCATATCGACATAACATTGTTGGATTTGACACATCTCCAAGCTACAGAACGGAGGGTATGTTAGGGCAATCTTTATCAGTCTTATCTTCCCAATATAATATACCACGAGAAAACCTATTCATACAAGATAAAATTGATGGATGGCAAATGGAAGTCACAAAAGGAAATATCACCTATTTTGTTGAATATAGCCTACAACAACTAAAAACAGAATATTTGGACGTACTATTCGTCCATTGGCCATTTCCTGATTACTTAAACAATACTTGGACTACTTTTTCTAAATTAAAAGAACAAGGAAAAATTAAGTATATTGGCTTGAGCAATGTCAGAAAAAGGCATATAGACAAATTGATTAAAGAAACAAGTATCAAACCAGACATTATCCAAATAGAAAGACACCCTTTAAGGGTTTGTAGCGAAGACATTGATTATTGCCAAAAACAAAATATCATAGTAGAAGCATATTCTCCTATTTGCCGCATGGATAAAAGATTAATAGAATCAGAAACTTTAAAGAAAATCTCTCTGAAATACAAAAAAAACATCGCTCAAATTATCCTCCGATGGCATCTTGACACACAAGTTATTCCTATTTTCATGACAAAAAAGGCTTTAAGAATACAAGAAAACTCTGATATCTATGATTTTTCTCTTACACCAGAAGAAATAGTATTAATCAATGGGATGAACATTAATTATAAAATATTTGTCGAATCAGCATGCTGTCCAGGGATATGAATATAAAAAAAATTATATTTGCTTTTATAACACTTATTGCAACAACATCAATAGCCTATTTTATAAATATTTGGATAGGAATTGTTTTTATCTGCATTATTATAAGTCTATATTCAATAAATCGGTACTTTAAATATAGAATACATATAGTAAATAAAGATATCATTAACTTTATGACAGATACCAAAAGAGATTTTGATGTACTTATTATAGGAAAACCTTTAAAAAACAAACCAGAAGATTTGAGAAATAAAAGAATCTTAACCTTTACACACAAAAAAAGAACTTTATTTGCCTCCTATCTTTACCTTATACACAATTTTAGTTACCTAAAAGAAGATGGAAATGGTATTGTATATATTCTTTCAGATAAAGATGAAAATAAAAATCATGTTACAATTTTCGATCTATTAAGTTACCATAAAGTCATAAGAATGAAACTAAAAGCAGACTCTTCATTCATTACGAGATTCCCAATATTCTTTTATTTTAAAAAATTTAAAAATAAAGAGTTCTTCATAGAAGAAAATATACCACTGCGAAACAGAATAAAAACGTTTTGCGAAGAACGAAATATAAAAGTCAAAATCATAAATCAATAACAATAAACAATCATGGAATTTCATTATACAGCAGAAAAGAATGTACAAATAGTATTGGCTTTATTAAAAGCTAACGGAATTAAAAAAGTCATAGCATCTCCAGGAGCAACCAACGAATCAATTGTCGCGAGTATGCAATATGATCCATATTTTGAGATGTATTCCTGCGTAGATGAACGTTCTGCAGCATATATGGCATGTGGAATGGCAGCAGAATCAGGTGAAATCATTGTTTTAAGTTGCACTGGGGCAACATCCTCTAGAAATTATCTTCCTGGATTAACGGAAGCATATTATCGTCATTTACCGATATTAGCCATTACATCATCCATGGATCCTAATAAAGTCGGACATCTATATCCGCAATGTACAAATCGCAACACCCCCCCTGCAGATACTGTTATTTCTAGTTATTGCATAAGAACAATCAAAGATGAGGATGATGCCTGGGACTGCACGATAAAAGTTAATACAGCAATTTCTGATTTAAGACATAACGGCGGAGGGCCAGTACATCTAAACTTGATTACTCGTGGATGTAACAATTATAGTATTAAAGAGTTGCCAATAGTCAGGAATATCAAAAGAATAATAAGCGAAGACAAAGATTTTCCTTCATTACTAGGAAGAAAGATTCTAATATTTATAGGCAGCCACCTTAAATGGAGCAAAGAAGAAGAAGAGGCACTTGACTTATTCTGTGAAAAATACAATACAGTAGCTCTATGTGACCAAACTAGTAATTACAAAGGGAAATACAGAGTTTTATCTGCATTAATAGCGACACAAGAGTCACCTTTAGACACATCACTTTTTGAATGTGATATTTTAATCCATTTGGGAGGTATCAGTGGAGACTATTATACAATGAATGCAATCAAAGCAAAAGAAGTATGGCGCATTGATAAAGATGGAAAAATCAAAGATAAATTCAAAAAATTAACCAATGTTTTTGTAATGAATGACAAAACGTTTTTCAACTATTACAATACATTATCCTATAATCCCAATAATCTTCAGAATCCTTTTGAAACGTTTATTCAATGCCAAAATAATCTTATAAAAAGAATTCCAGAACTCCCTTTCTCCAATATATGGATAGCATCAAGAATTCATAATTCTCTGCCCAATAATTCAGTAGTACACCTAGGAATTTTAAATACACTAAGAGCTTGGAATTTTTTCGAGCTAGATAAAAACATTCTTTCTTATTGCAATGTCGGCGGATTCGGTATTGACGGTATCATATCTACTATGATTGGCGCCTCATTAATCAATCCATCGAAAATATATTATGCCTTTCTTGGAGATTTAGCATTTTTCTATGATATAAACTCTATCGGCAACAGAAACATAGGAAAAAATATAAGAATAATGGTAATTAATAACGGTAGAGGGGTTGAATTCCTAACCTATAAACACTCAGCTTCTAAATTTGGAGAAGACACAGATAAATATATTGCAGCTGCCGGACACAATGGAAACCAATCACACGCGTTAGTTAAATCCATAGCATCTTCACTTGGATTCGAATATTTATGTGCATCAGATAAGAATGAGTTTGACAAGGTATGTGCAAAATTCCTCTCTGTAGAAATAAAGCAATCTATAATATTTGAAGTGTTTACGCACAAAACGGATGACGCGGATGTTTTGAGACTAATGAGGACAATAAATGGGAATAACATGAAAAGCCAAGTATTTTCAAAATTAAGAAATATCATAGGAGAATCAATGACACAATCAATAAAAAAATTAATAAGATAATATGAAAATAGGGATATTGACATTTCACAGAGCTGAAAACTTTGGGGCGGTTCTTCAATGCTATGCACTACAAACTTATTTAGAATCACTCGGGCATAATGTTTCAATACTTGATTATCGTTGTAATGCAATAGAACAAACTTACTATCTATTTAATTTAAAGTCCTTATTTTATAGAAGAAATTTTTTAGCTTCCGCCATCAACTATTTTACAAGACTATATCAGTGGAAGGACAGACTACAAAAGAAAAAAGGATATGCTAATTTTAGAAGAAAATATTTACATCTCACAAATCCGATATATAAGATTGACAAAGATTTAGGATTTGATGTATATATAACAGGCAGTGACCAGGTGTGGAACACCTCACTCCTTCACGGTTTCAATAAAATATATTATCTTGATTTCCCTATATCAAAACAAGCTAAAAAAATCTCATATGCCGTTAGTAGTGAAGAAAGCGCTTTAAAAAAATTAAAAGAATACCGCAATGAGTTAATTGCTAGTCTAAATACATTTGATTATATTTCTGTCAGAGAAAATGAGTTTGCAAATGCTTTAAAAGAATATACATCCCAGAAAATTCATATCTGCGTAGATCCAACTTTCTTTTTACCTAAAGAATATTATCTCAAATTAGCAATACAACCTAAAGAAACCGATTATATTCTGGTTTATCACATGGCCGAAATACCGGAAGGATCAAAACTAGCAGAAAATTTAGCTAAAAAAAGTTCCTCCAACATCATAGAAATTCATGCCAGATTTGCAAACAGAAAAGATACAACAAAACATAGACAGAATATAGGACCTCAAGAATTATTAGGTTATATTGCGTACTCAAATCTAATAATAACAAGTTCCTTTCACGGGTTAGCTCTTTCGTTAATACTTAAAAAGAATTTCTACATAATATCCAAACCGAATAATTTAAGACTACGAAATATATTGAAAAAAATTGGATTAGAAAATAGAATCATTTCATCTATAGATAATATTGTGTTTAATGATATCAATTACGACACCGTATCAAAACAAATCAATGATTTAACAACAGAATCTAAAAGTTATTTACTAAAAGCCTTACAATAATGAAAATAGCATTCTATATTCCCAATAAAGGAACTTACCAGAAAGACTTAAGCAATGTAGATAATGGTAATCCCGGCATAGGTGGAAGTGAGTATTCTGCAATTCTAATCGCATCCAATCTATGCAAAACCACCAATATAGAAATTCTTTTACTTTGTGATAAAAAAGGCATATTTCCATCAATGCTCCAATTTCAAGTTTGTGGATGCTTAGAAAGTGCCATGCGCTTTGCTGAAAAAAAACATTTTGATTATGTTATTGTTGATGCCAAACTTCTGGAAGAACATATTTTAGTCCGTTTTTATAAACTCAAATTCATTGCTTGGGCCAATTGTTTCATTGAAGAAAATATCCAAAAAATTTTCTCCAAACACACAAATTTAATACAAATTGTAAACGTAGGTGCTCATCAGAATGAATTACTTAAAAAAGCGAATATCGTAAGTAAGAAGTCAACATATATTTTTAATGCAGTCCCAACAGCCATACTTAATCATTATAAAGGAAAAATTACTCCTACTTCAGAACGCAAACATAACGTAATTTATATCGGGAGTATCCATAAAGCTAAAGGATTTCATTGCCTTGCTAAAGTTTGGCCATATATATTAAATAAGGTACCCGATGCTCAGTTATATGTTGTCGGTACAGGACGATTATATGGAAAAAATATAAAACTTGGCCATTGGAATATTGCACAAGAAAATTATGAAGCAGAGTTTATGCCTTATCTAACAAAAAATGGAAAAATATTACCATCAGTACATTTTATGGGCATAATGGGCATTGAAAAATACGATCTTTTAAATAAATGCAAAGTAGGAGTTCCAAACCCTTGGGGTGAATCAGAAACCTTTGGATATACAGCAGTCGAAATGGAAATGATGGGTTGTTTAGTAACCACAATTAAATGTCCTGGCTATTTAGACACAATCTATGATCAATCCAATTTATATGAGAATATTGATCAACTTGGCGAATATGTTGTTAAGTTATTAAAAACAGAAAATAACAATTATGAAGAAACTCTTAAATTCATTGATAGATTTTCCATATCTCAAATCACCAAAGAGTGGAATGTATTCTTAAATTCAATACAATGTCCCGAAGCTTTCCCTAGCAAGGAGAAAACATTTTGCTATCTCAACGCACTTATTACATGTAAGTTTATAGAAATCAAGCAACTAATTAAAAGATTTTTAAAAAAATAAGATGAGTGATAAAAAAATAATCTTTTATACAATCATATCATATTGCATGATTTTTTTGTATATAGATCCTTTTACTAATGGACTAGGCCGAAAAATACAGACAGTATTCACAGCCATTATGCTAACTTTTGTACTTTTCAGTAATAAATCCTTTTTAAGAGTCCAAGCTTTTAAGCCCATCAATTATGTAACTTATATTCTTATAACAAGCCTTATTATCACTTCATTCACAAATATTAATCTCAAATTAGGAGATTATAAAGTATCTTCATATACTTTAGGCTTATTATATGCACTAATTCTTTTTTCTTTCCTTTTCTTTATAGAATATATTACATTCAACAAAAGAACCAATCTCATATTTAAATATTTTTTTTATTTATCTCTATTAACATGCATAATAATTGACATCTTAATATTTACAATAGGTTCTCCTATTACCGCCTATTATTTTATTGGTGATAAATTTACAATTTCATATCTCCATATCTTCACATGCACTCTATACTACTTCTTTAAGCATCCAAAAAAGCTATTGTTTTTTCTCCTAATAAGCTTATCCATAACAATCAGCACATATTTAGAATGTTCAACAGGACTAATAGGCACAATAATTGTATTTATCTTGCTATTAAAACCAAATTATAAAGCACTGTTTGGAGCAAAGAAAACACTCTTATATGTGTTAATTTTTTCTTCCTTGTCATTCTTTTTGTCAGAACTAACAAAATTCTCATTTATCCAATATCTTATTCAAGATGTCTTAAATGAAGATCTTACACTAACTGGAAGAACCTCTATTTATACTATTTTACTAGATGCATTAGCTAACAATAAGCTATTCGGATGGGGACAAGGTAACGGCATGTTTTATTTAGGCTATTATTATAAAACACCCAATGCACAAAATGGATTATTTAATTATATCACAGACTATGGAATAATAGGAGCTATTTCATTATTATTCCTCATATACATAATATACAAAAAAATCAAAATCAAACAAGCTTACCCTCTATTGGCTTTAATTTTTACATTCATTGTATTATCATCTGTAGAAATTACATTTAACCTTCAATTCATTGCATATTTAATGTTACTCATTCCATTTACAATTAAATATAAACAAATAAAAATATGAGAAAGTGTTGTTTTATAATTCCATACTTTGGAAATTTCCCAAACTATTTCCAACTTTTTTTAAACTCATGCAAATTCAATCCTGATTATAATTGGCTTATTTTCACCGATAATAATAAAAGCTATAACTACCCATCTAATGTAAAGTTAATTAAAATAACATTTAAGGATTTTATAGATCACATACAATCTTTCTTTGATTTTAAAATAATAATACATACGCCACATAAGTTATGCGATTATAAACCAGCTTATGGATACCTATTTGAAAATTATCTAAAAGAATTTAGATTCTGGGGGTATTGTGATTTGGATCTAATTTTAGGAAATCTAAACAATTATTTAACTGATGACTTATTCGAAGTATATGATAAAATATTTTGTTTAGGCCACATGACCATATTCAAAAATACACCTGAGAACAATAGAATCTTTTTACAACCATACAAAGGAAAGTTATTATATAAAATAGCTTTTACGACAGAAGAAACAACGACATTTGATGAAGAATGGCGAGATGAAAATAACATAAATCAACTATTTATATCAAAAGGGAAAAAAGTGTTCACCAACGATTACTCTATGAACCCAAGCATCTTATATAACCATTTTATAAGAACCCAATATGTAGGTATAAACAAATCTCCTAAAAATCATGGATATATAAATGAATCACTTCAAAAAGCTATTTATACATGGGATCACGGACATCTTTTCAGATACACAATAAAAGACAAGAAGCTTAAAAAAGAAGAATTTATTTATATGCATCTACAAGCAAGAAAAATGAAAGTGGATAAACAGATATTAAATTCAAATTTATTCAAAATAGTGCCTGATGAGTTCCTTCCTTTAGAAGTACCCAATATTACATTAAGCAACTTCAACAATATTAAAAAGAAGGGTAACTGTCATCATTTGCAAAGAATATATTGGAAAAGACTTAAAAGAAAAATAAAAAAAATTTTTAGATATGCCAAAAATTAGTATTATTGTACCGATTTACAATGTAGAAAAATATCTTGAACGCTGCATCCAATCATTATTAAATCAAACACTCAGAGACATAGAGATTATAATGGTTGATGACGAATCTCCAGACGACTGCCCTCAACTATGTGATATATATGCATCTCAGGATCAGCGAATTAAAGTTATTCACAAAAAGAATGAAGGGTTGGGATATGCACGTAATACCGGATTAGAAATAGCTTCTGGGGAATATATAGCTTTTGTAGATTCCGATGATTACGTTGATATAAACATGTATGAAAAATTGTATCAAATAGCTCAAAAGAACAATCTCGACACCGTCTTTTCAAATTTTAACACAGTTGACCAACACCAAAATATACATAAAGTTTTACAACAAAAAGAATTTCACATATACAAAAATGAAGATATAAAAAACGATTTATTGCTTAATATGATAGCGTCAGATGTGAACATAAAAAAAGAAAGATCAATTGATATGTCTGTTTGGCGAGCTATTTACTCCAGAGAAATCATAACTTCACACCAAATAAAATTCGAGTCAGAAAGAGTCTTTATGTCTGAAGATATAATATTTCATATAGATTACCTTTCACACGCTAAAGCTGTAGGTCTAGTCCCTCAAGCATATTATTATTATGCAGTAAATCCAGAATCTCTCACGAAAAAAATAAGAACAGACAGATTTGAGAAAAGTAAAGTGTTACACACAGAGATCATTAAACGTGGGTTAAAGTATAAATTGCCAAGTTCGTTTAAACAAAGAGCAGACCGTTTTTTTATTGGATATGCAAGGTCTAACATAAAGAATTTATGTAAATCAAATCTTCCTTTATCTACAAAAAGGACTATTATTTTAAATATATGTAAAGATAATTATTGGAATAGAATTTACAACCATTATCCTATCAACAAAATGCCCTTTCAGCACAAGTTTTTCCTGCTAAGTATTAAATTTCACTTTTTCGCTTTATTATATTTACTTTCAAAACTCAAATAAGCATCATGAATATATTTTACAAAATATCCAAAACACAACAACTCATTCAATACATACAAGACAGATTTTGGGCATTTTTTATCAAACGCTCCATGGGACATTGTGGCAAAAATGTAATGATAAAACCCACTACATCTGTTTTTAAAGGTTTAGAAAATTTCTACATTGAGGATGATGTGCATATTCCGGAGCATACCCGTTCACATTCCGGTAGCCTATAAAGCATAAAAATAGCCTTTAAAAGCACAATTTTATATCCGTTCATCCCCTAAAAAGGATGAAAAAATGGATAACCAGACAT
>CALUVF010000146.1 GCA_944324155.1 uncultured Erysipelotrichaceae bacterium
TCTTTTGTTAATTCATTAAATTTGACCATTCCGCAAAAAGCTTCATTAATTAAAATGTCATATAGCAGTTATGATAGTTATGACAAGCAGATTATGAATGAAGTTAATTCTTTAAATATTAGTTTTATGGATAAAGCAAAAATGGTAAAAACATTAGGGTTTGATGAATATGATAAATCTATTATTAATTATGTAGATAAAAATTATTCAAACATAAATGAAAAAACAAATATATTAAAAAAATTGGGATTTACCGTTTATACATATAGAGGAAGGACGTATGTTAAATGATAAATAAAAGAGATTTAATTAAATCAAGAACACCAACAGATACAGAATTACGTTATCAATTATCGCAAATACCCAATAAAGTGGATAAAGAGCCTAACAAAGGGCTTTCTACTAATGATTTTACTAATGAGTATAAACGAGAATTGGATAGAACAACGCAAAATGTCCATCATCACAATAATATGGGAGTATTAAATACTATTGATAGTGGTGATTTAAGCAGTTGGAATACAGCTTATAATATTGCTAATCAATTAATAAATCCTACCGAATTATATAACTCAGAGATTGGTACAACTGAAGATATTGTGTTTGAATTAGAACCTACTAATTATTATTATTTGTCTATAATTTGTGGAACTGAAACAGATTATGAAAATAAATTAATTACTCCTACTAATAAACAATTTTGTATTACTGTAGGCGAAGAAAAGGTATATTATAAATTCAATGGTAAAATGTTACAAAAGCAAAGCGGAAGTAATACAATTTTGATTTATAAAGTTTTAGGCTATTTTGAGAAAGGAGAGATGTAAAATGGTCGCAGTAGAGGATAATACAACTATCCATATAACTAGGGGAGATAAAACTACAGGTAAGGTTAATCGCCTTGCTTTTTATTTTCCCATTTATAATTTCGAAACACAGCAAGAAGAAAATTATAAGTTTCAACCTGATGATAAAATTTCACTTATTGTCATGCAGAAAAAAGGTTATACCAAATATGAAGTGTTACGGAAAGAATATTACCTAAAAGACATTGGATATACAGAACCAACAGAACACCCTGAAATACCTTTGACAGCTGAAGATACTAAAATTTTTGAACTTACCAATAAAGCAAAAACATATTGGTATGATTTAGTTCTTAACGACGATACGACAATAATTGGTATGGACTCTGATGGTGCAAAACAGTTCATTGTATATCCGGAAGGAGGAGAAGAAGATGAATGAAGCTAGAGGTATTCTTGGTTTTAAAGGAGAACGAGGTTATAGTGCTTACGAAATAGCAGTACAAAATGGCTTTATAGGTACTGAGCAAGATTGGCTAGCACAGCTTGGTACCAGCATTAATTTTAATCAAACAAAAACTATGTATACAACTGAGTCAGAGGAGAGTTCACATGTATTGCCAGCTGGTTTTACGAGTAATAGTTTTCTTGATATCTATGTCGATGGCAAACACTTATCACCAGACAAATATTCTATTAGTGATGGTATGATTAATTATTCGCCTAGTTTATCCGCAAGTAGTACAGTAGAATTAGTGGTTACTACGTCTAGTACAAATGAACTACCAATAGTAACCACAATCAGCGAGAACTCTACAGATGAAACAGTTCCTAGTGCTAAAGCAGTGTATTTAGTTAGTAAAAATCTAGAAGACAATAAACAAGATAAAGCAAATGCCTTGTTTTTTAGTGTAGAAGAAGAAATAGAGGAGGAATTATAATGAACGTTTCGTTTGAATTTTATCGTGGAGATACTTATGAAAGAACATTTGCTCTTTTATGGTCAAAGGAAATAACTAATGTTTATTTTACAGTCAAACAAACTTCAGACGATAAAAGACCAATAATTCAAAAAAAACTTGGTGATGGTATTAATTTAGTAGATGTTACTGAAGATGGTAATGTATACTTGCTTACTATTGACTCTGAGGATACTGAAAAATTACTTCCCAATACTGCATATAGCTTTGATATTGAAGTCTTATCTAACAATTTAAGACAAACACCAATCGTAGGGACATTAACATTAAAAGAAGATTATACAAGAAGGAAAGATGAAAAATGAATGATTTACAGGCAACACTTGATCAAGAATATGAAGATATCAAAGTTACTTTATATGATTTAACAGATGTACATGCTTACATACAGTATGAGGCTGAAAGACGGTCTAATGAGCTTATTAGACAAAGCAATGAAAAACAAAGAGAAAGTAATGAACAAACTAGGATTACTAATGAAAATACCAGAAAATTAAATGAGAATACTAGAATTCAATCAGAAAATTTAAGAGTGCAGTCTGAAAGCGAAAGAGATGTCGAGGAACAAACCAGAATCGAAAATGAAAAAAATCGTCGAAATTCAGAGGCTTCTAGAGTAACTGCAGAAACTACCCGAGAAAGCAATGAATCTGATAGAGAAGATGCAGAAATTATTAGGGATACTGCGGAACAAAATAGAGTAACTGCTGAAAACAATCGTGTTAATGTAGAAAAAGAAAGAGTACAGGCGGAAACATTGCGAAATAATGCGGAAACTATTAGAAATAATAATGAGCAAACAAGAAATAGTAATGAGCAGGACAGAGTTTCTAAAGAAGAAGAGAGAATTGAAGCAGAAAAAGGAAGAGTGTCAGCAGAACAAACAAGGATTACAAAAGAAAATGAAAGAATTTCTAAAGAAACAGAAAGAATTAATGCAGAAAATAATAGAGTAAATTCAGAAACTGCCAGAGTTCAAGCAGAAGACATTAGAGAAGATGCAGAAACTGATAGAAATAGTGCTGAGGTAATAAGAAATGAAAATGAAACAACAAGAAAAAATCAAGAAATAACTAGGCAAAATAATGAAACGACAAGGACAACTGCTGAACAAACAAGAGTTAGTCAAGAAAATACTAGGCAACAATATTATCAAGAAATTCAAAACAAAGTTAATAATGGTGAGTTTGATGGTCGTGGTATTGTAAATACTGAAAAAATTAATAGTGTGGCAGGTGTAGACACATATCAGATTAATTATACAGATGGAGAAAACCCAGATACATTTACTGTTACTAATGGTACTGGTTCCGGTGATATGGAAACTGATGTTTATGATACTAATAAAAACGGAATTGTAGATAATTCCGAAAAATTAAATAATCAAAGTTCAGATTATTATTTGAATTATGATAATTTCACAAACACACCAACAATACCAACAACAACTAATGAACTTACAAATAATAGCGATTTTACAACTAAGAATTATGTTGATACTACATTTGAAACAAAAACTAACGCAAGTCAAACATATGCAACAAAGACAGAAGTAAGTAGTAATTATGCAACAAAAGCAGAAGCAACATACACAGCTAGTGATACTGACACAATAGATATGACATTATCAAATAGGCAGATAACTGCTAATTTAAAAAATAGTTCTGTTGATGAAACAAAGTTATCGGCAGAATTAGCAAATAAAATTAACGGAAAACAAGACAGTTCAGGTGCCTTGTTTTTTAGTGTAGAAGAAGAAATAGAGGAGGAATTATAATGAAACAATTTATTAAAAATATTACTATATATATATATATATCAAATCAATTCAAAGGAAAGGGGGTTGCTTACTAGACAACCTCTTTTCAGAAGGGAGGGAGTGTTGCTAGCGACTACTCCTTCTAAGGTGGTGCCATATGTCTAAGCATGGTACCTTAAAAGATTATGAAGGAAATAAAATTTATCCAAATGCATACTACAAGGTTGGTGATATATTTATTACTACTAATAGTGAAAATCCAGCTGATAGATTTGGGGGAACATGGCAGAAACTACCAGAAGAAACATTCTTGATGACAGCTAGTTCTAAATATGCTATTAAATCAACTGGTGGAGAAAATAAAGTAACACTTACTTTAAACGAAGTACCTCCTCATTATCATTTTTTAAATAATAATGGTAATGATGACACACGTCTTACTATGAATGCTGTTCATACTGGTGGAAATAACTATAATGTGTTTATGGACAGTGCTACGTCTACTGAACTTGGTCCTTATGTTACTACAAATTATTCAGGTGGAGGACAACCTCATAATAATATGCCAAAATTTTATGCAGTATATATTTGGATAAGAGTTGCATAACAATACGAACTTAATGAAAAAAAGAGTTTTGTTAGAAGATATTCAAGGAAACGAAATATACCCAAGACCAGCTTTACCGGTTGGGTTTGTTATTTTTTTAAATAATGCTTTAGACCCAAATACTTATTTTATAGGTACGTGGGAAAAGATAGAAGGAGAAACATTTTTTATGACTGCTTCATCTAATTATCCAGCAGGTCAAGTTAGTGGTTCAAACACACATAAACTTACTATTGATGAAATTCCTAGTCATACACATAGTGCTAAATTTAAACCCGGAGCTTCAGCGGGAACCAGTACATATATTATAGATGCAAGTGGCACAGGTGAAGCTTGGGTAAATAATAATACAGGTGGAGGACAACCTTTTGATATAAAACCAAAAAGATATACAATTAATGCTTGGGTAAGAGTATCTTAGTAAGCTAAATGATATGAAAATTAAATCAAATTTTATGGGGAATGATACAAAAATAAAAGCTGATACAATAGCTGTAGAAAACAACAATAAAGCAAAAACACTAGATAATGTTCTCGGGAATTTATCAAATTTAAACACAATAAATAAAGATAGTTTAGTAGGAGCTATTAATGAATTACTACCAGTTGTTTTATATGAAAGTGATACACATAGGACTAATATAACATTAAATGACAATGCAACAAACTATAAATATTTTGATATT
Organism: uncultured Erysipelotrichaceae bacterium; assembly: GCA_944324155.1. GTDB lineage: Bacteria > Bacillota_I > Bacilli_A > Erysipelotrichales > Erysipelotrichaceae > JAHHTG01. The sequence goes on from CALUVF010000146.1 coordinate 4,839, forward strand.
TATACAACTGATACTGAAAAAACATCATTTATAAGAGTTGAAAATCCAAATGGTAAATCCATTTCAGTAAGTGTACCAACAGTTTCAAATGACCAAAATGAAGTACAATTTAGAAATGCAATTTTTAAAATTCAGAATAATAAAATCACAAGCTATAAGCAGAAAGCTTTATCTTTTAGGCAAGGTTCAGTAGGCTTATGGGACTCACCTGTATACATTTATAAAGTTGAAGGTTATAAATAGGGTGATAATATGAAAAGAGATAAAAGAATAATTATTTCAGTGTTATTATTAGGAATTGTACTTACAATTAATTTTATATCAGTAATAACAGAGAGAATAGATTATGAAAAAAGAAAAGAGGCAGGTAACGAAAGATGGCGACAAGTAGAAATTATTATTAAAAGTATTGATGAGAGAGTAAAGGAGCTAGAGCGAAATGCAGGAAATAATTAGTATTGTTACAAATTATGGTATCAGTATGATTATTGTTTGTTTGTTTATTTGGGATTGGATAACAAACAGAAAAGTAGTTACTGACACTTTAAAAGAAATGGCAGCAACCAATGCTAATATTGAAAAATGTTTAGTAAATATGGAGCAACATAATGAAAATGTATCTAAATCTTTAGATTTGTTAAATAAAGCTATGGAAAATCAAGATTGGAAATTAGACAAATTATTGGAGAGGTAGGTGATAATATGAAAATGTCTAATAAAGTGTATGATGTACTTAAATACATAACACAAATAGGATTACCTGCACTAGGAACATTATATTTTACTTTATCTAACATCTGGGGATTTCCTTATGCAGAAGAAGTTGTTGGTACTATTTCAGCTGTTGTTACATTTTTAGGTATTCTTTTAGGTATATCAAGCGCAAAGTATAAAAAGGAGAGTGAATAATATATGAAAATAAGACAAATGTTAGTAGACCCTAGTAAATACAATATCAAGTGTCCTTATTCAATGATACCAACTAGGATAGTAGTTCATAATACAGCAAATGATGCAAGTGCAAATAATGAAATAAGTTATATGAGAAGAAATGATGAAAAGGTATCTTTCCATTTTGCAGTTGATGATAAAGAAGTAGTACAAGGAATACCTTTAAATCGTAATGCTTATCATGCTGGTGATGGTAGTGGAAAGGGTAATCGTGAAGGTATAGCTATTGAGATATGCTATTCTAAATCAGGTGGAGATAGATTTGTCAAAGCTGAACAGAACGCAGCTAAGTTTATTGCTCAACTTTTAAAAGAAAGAGGTTGGGGAATTGATAAAGTAACTAAGCACCAAGACTACTCTGGTAAATATTGCCCACACAGAACACTAGACATGGGCTGGGAACGTTTTCTTAATATGATTAGAGCAGAATTAGGACAAACTCAAGTAGATGTTCCTACAAGTTCAAAAGAGCCTAATTACACTGGTAAAATCACATATCAATCTTATGACAACAAAAAAGCTAAATGGTTACCTGAAGTAAATTCTCACAACCCAAATGATTATGCTGGTAATTTGGGCAATAATATGGGTGGATTACGTGCCAAACCTACTTATGGAGAAATTAATATACAAGTACATACAGTAGGTGGTAGTTGGCTAGACTGGGTTAGCTCTAAAAACTACTCTAAGAATAACAAAACAAACGGTAACAGCTATGCTGGTATTTATGGCAAGAACATAGACATGGTTAGAATTAAATCAACAAAAGGCTATGTTGATTATCGAGCATATGATAATAAAAAAGGATACTGGTTACCATGGGTACGATCTACCAATACATCTGAATATGCTGGTAATGAAGGCAACCCAATCGGTGGTATTCAAATGAAATAGCATTCACTTGTGTTCAAATGCGTTCATATGATATAATCAAAAAGAACAAGAGTTTTGCATCTTATACTCCTGTTCTATAGTTTAAGCCTAGGGTTAATTGTCTAGGGGATTTTTTGTTATAAAAAACTCTAGCTAACTCTAGCGTTCCCACAAGAACGCACAAATATATTTGTTGGTATTGACATTTATTGTAAAAACTGTATAATATGTTTACATCGAAAAAAGCGAAAATGTTCGCAATTTAATTGCGTAATGCGCTTTAAGATGTTATAATTATATTGTAAGATAGTGCTTGTTCAATGTATTTTTTTGCTAGTTCTTACATAATATAAAAAAGAGATAGGCCTAATTGTACCTGTTAGGTGTTTATCTCCACTTCTTTTAGTGAACGCACCATAACTCATGTGTTGAGTTAGGTGCTTTTTTTATTGCCCTTTTGATTCTCTTAACAGCAATAATAATACAATTAATATTACTGTTAATATAATTAAAAACTCCATTCAGAGTTCCTTTCTTATTTAGAATCTCTATGTGGACCACCTCCTATCATAAAATACTTTAATAAATTATGTGGAGGCAAACACCTAACTTTTTAGACCTATCTATGCCATTATATCAGAATGCGACATTCTTTTCAATTATTTTCCACAATAAAACTTTCAAACTTTTTTCACTCATAATTTTGTATAAATAGAATATATTATAATGTAACGTTTTTGTCAAAAACTTATTGACAACATCAAAAAAAATGTTATAATTAATAGTGTTATGAAAGCCCATAAATTCGTTTCTGTTGGTAACACAACGGCAACAAAACGTTGAAAAATAAAGGGAAACGAGCCAATCTTTATGACTACGGATCAAAAGGTTGCGGGTTCGACTCCTACTGGGCGCGCCATTATAGTATATTAAAAAGCCTTGATTTTTAAGGCTTTTTTCATGTCTTATAGAAAATTTTGTTATTGCTCAAAAATCGAACATACTTTCTAAATTCGTGTAAATTTGTTTAGATTGGTAACGTATTGGTAACACGTTTTTAGTCAAACGAATTAATCGCTTCGACTTTTTGACTTGATGTGATTTTTATATAGTGTTTTTCGGTGATATCACTAACATCATGACCGAGTATCAATTTATAAATAAGTGGGTCTACACCAGCATTATATAATTTGGTAGCAGTAGTAGAGCGACAATCATAAGGGGTATGATCCATATCGAGATTAGACATTACTTCTTTAAATAAATCTAAATAATGTCTATAAAGCAATGGAGTACCATCTTTCTTTAATATTAAATATTTATGCTTCGGATTGTACCTTTTTTTGACCAATAGCAATGTTTTATTGTGTATAGGTATTTCTCTATCTATTCCTGCAGTAGTCTTTATTCCGCCCACCATTATATGCGATTCTAGATTTACTTTAGGTGTTTCCATCTCTAATAATTCAGTAGGTCGCATTCCACTATATAAATTTATCAATATAATATCTATAATGCCATTTGGATCAACTTCTTTATTTCCGAGATTATCCCATAATATTTGAATTTCTTCATTAGTAAATATTTTATGTTTGGTAGATTTTTCAGCACTTCCCACTTCTAATCTTTCTATGATTTGTTTGTCTAGCTTCATACCAAGATAATTGGCATGTTCAAATAACTGCCCACCTAATAACTTAATATATTTTCTTGTTGTGTATCCTTGCTCACAATTATCGATGATTTGTTGAAAGTCATTACTACATAATTCGCCCATTTTCTTATTATGAAGTGGTTTACACTGATTGTTGTAAACAGAATCATAGTTAGCTGCATAAGGTACCTTTTGATTTTTCTTTAGTTTTCCTTTTTGAGCGAGTTCTAAAAATCTTTTCTTTTTATATTCAGACCATAAAGTAAATAAATCGCTAAATCGTAAAGTATCTTCTTTAATTTTATTTGGGTTTTGATTATATGCTACAAGCTGAGTATAAGCATCGTAATAGTTATCAGTATATCCTAATATCGGTCTTATTTCTTTACCATATTCATCATAAGTGGATGGAGCTCTCATCATAAACGGTCTTCGTCTACGTTCTCCTAAATATGATATTGATCCAAAACCATTTGGTAATCTTAGTCTTTTTGGGTTTTTTATTTTCTTTATGTAATTTTCCATAGTATCACTCCTTGTAAAATTTCGTTAAAAATGCTACAATAGGAGTATCACAAAAGGACGTATCCATATGATACTTCTAATTGTGTTTGTTAAGTTTAGATAGTCTTACTTTGGCGAGGGGACTATCTTTTTTTATTTTGAAAATAAATTTTTATTAACAAAATTATTAATATTATTGTTGGTAAATTAATTATAATTTGCAAACTGATAAAATCATTGTTTCCTATTAATGTTTTCCCAATTAAATAAGTTGACAAATTAATAAAATACATTGAAGTACATAAAACCAAGAAAATAAGGATGCTAAAAATATATATTAAGAAATTTTTAAAGTAACCTTCATCATCGTATGCGTGAGGGATTAACCATGAAATTATAAAAGATAAAACTTTTTTTGTTCCAAATAAGGAGCAAAAAAATATAAAAATAGTTATTCCCAATATAATACTATATATAAATATTAATTGCATTTGCGTGGTATGTGAAAATTCCATTTATGGTCTAAAATCTCCATCGAATATATCTTCAAATAATTCTTTACATATTTTTTGATTATCTTCATTTATTTCTTGTGTACTCATATGATCTCTTTTTAATGATAAATATTTGCCACGTAATTTAAACACTTGATTAATTTTATCATTATAGAAATAAAGTGCTAGAATATAAAAAATGTTAAATATTAGCATTATGGTATTGGTTTCTGTAAATCCGTTATCAATAATATCAGCAATTGTTAAAAATATATATAATTGAAAGATTTTCGCAAAAAATATTGATACTATTGATAATTTTCTTTTAAAATCTTTACTAAAAATGATTTTCATACTCTGGTCCTTTTTTCTCTAGCTATACCTATAACTCTTATAGGCTTATTTATAATATCATCTTTTGAATACATTTTTATATCATAAGCACCTGTGTTGTAAGGTACTAATGTTATACCTTCTTCACTTAATAAAACCTTTTTAAAGGTGGCGTCATCTCCATTTACCATGACCGCACAGTCTTTATTTCTAGCACTTTCCATATCATAGCTATGACTGTCTTCAAATACGACTATGTCATCTTCTTGGTATTTAGGAAACATACTATCGCCACTAATTTTAAGCCCATAGAACTGTTTTCCGCCACGTATCCATGTTTTTGGTATTTCTATATATTCTAATATTTCTTGTTGGGCTTCAATTGGTATACCAGCTTTTATTGTGCCTAGAACAGGTATTTGTATCATATTATCATCGTCTATGATAGGTTTCATGTATGATCCATTATCAAAACGTAAATCTTTTCCTAGTAAATCTGGCAACGGAATATTTAAAGCATTTGCTAAATCTTCAACATTGTCAATTGATGGTGCTATTTCTTTGCTTTCCCATCTAGCAATTGTAGTTTGATTTACACCAGCTAAAGCACCTAATTTGTTTTGTGATAAGCCCCTTTCTTCTCTTATTTTTTTAAGATTAGAAGCGAAAAAATTTGCCATATTGCCTCCTTTCTATTTCTATTATAAACTAAAAAAAATAAAAACACAATAAATTTTATGCAAATTTGCATAAATAGTATTGACTTCTGCAAATACGCATGATACAATATAGACAAGTTAGGAGGTAGAAAATGGAAAAAATAGCAAGAAAACTTGTAGCAGATAAATTACGAGGAATAAGAGCTGAACGTAAATTATCTCTTGAAATTGTTGCTGAAAAATCTGGCGTTAATAAAGATACAATATCCAGATATGAAAACGGATCAGTATCTCAACAAGTTGATAATTTAGAAAAACTTTTAAATGCTTATAATGTTGATTTTTCAATTTTTTTTAGTAATTTATATGCAAATTCGCAGAACAAAGGAGAATAAATAATATGAACATTGTACTATTTTGTTTATTAACGACTGGCATTATGAATATATTGGTTGGTGTTGCAACCAAACAAGAAAAAACCACTAGATATTTTCTACTGGTTCTGGCAACTTTAATTTTTTGCATATATGTTTATATTCTTTTAGCAACTGATTTGATAATTCGTTAAATATAGTGTCAAAAGTTTTACTAATACTTTTTAAATCTTTATTGGTTTCTCTCTTGTCGATTAATTCTAATTGAACTTGAAATAGTTTTATAAATAACACTTGAGAAGTAGTGTCCATATAGTGAATATTATTTCCTAATATATCAGTCACAGAGAGAATAGCTGTAGTACTTAAATCAGATGGTTTAAGACCGATATTAAACAAAAATACTTTTTTATAAAAAGGAATATATAGATTAGTTAATCTTTGTTCGTAAACATCTTTTTTAGAAACATCAGTGTCTTTAAATCTAGCCAATACATATAAACCAATTGATGTTAATGCAGGAACAATAATAGCTACAATTTCAGTCAAATAAATTCACCTCACTTTCAAAGATATTATATCAGATTTTAGTGAGGTAAACAGAAAGAAGGTGAGTAAATGAATGAGGTATCAATATCGCCGGAGGTAGCCGGGAAGATAATTAATAAATCCGCACAGTTCATCAGAATAGGCTTACAAAATAAAAGGCTACCTTTTGGTACAGCTGTAAAGATTAGCTCACATTGGACATATCATATAAGTCCTAAATTGTTAGCCGAATACATTGGCGAAGATAATT
>CALUVF010000147.1 GCA_944324155.1 uncultured Erysipelotrichaceae bacterium
CTTCGTTTTCAATAACGAAAGTAATAGTCTTATGATCTCTAGAGATAGTTCCTTCGATCCTGTACTCTTCTTTGCCGTTTTCATCACGTTTTACTAACTCTAATTTATCAACAGCAGTTGCGCCGCCGGTATTATTGGTGCATAAGTCAATGCCAGTGATAGTCAAGACTGTTTGATTTGGATTTCCATCAACTTTAATGACTTCTTCATATACATCAGGGACAAGTATTCCTCTGTCAGTGACATCAACATTTACATTTGATGCGCCTTTCTTGCCTGTAACAGTAAATGTCGGAGCGCTGCCTCCTTGCATTCCATCTCCTCTATGATAGGAGTAGAATTGAAGATCGCCGTTTTCATCATAGTACAAGCAGTTGACTGTTGTTTTGCTTTCTGCACTAATAAGAGCTACGCGATCAAAGTCCTGTTGACGATAACTATCGGTAACGATCGTATGTTTGCCTTCATAGAATTCATACTTGAAGCCATTGAGATCTCTCATGGTGCTTTCTTGAGGAGTAGTAATACAGTTACTGCTGCTAGTCTTTAATGGTCCGTTGATCTCAAGTCTTACATGTGATCCTTCATCTTCAAGGACATTTACTACTGTGACATAAGGGACAGGCATTTCAGGGATTCGATAGTAACCAGGGGCAATGCTTGGATCATCTTTTCCTGATGCTGTAATAGTGAAAGTTAAGTATTCATATCCTTCGCCTACGATATATGTGCCTTCAACACCATCTTCAGTCTCTGTGATATTTGTTAGACCACTAGACATCTTAGAGACCATATCGGCATCATAGGCTTCGACTCTAATGGAGCAGTTCCTTAAAGAAGTAAATTTCTTGAATTCCTTTGAATCCAATTCTTTACCATAAATCGGGTGTAGACCGTCATTGATGAACCGAACGGTTAATTGAAGTTTATCTTCGCCATCAACGTTGACGACTTCTTCATCTACTACTTCAAAATGACCCTGATAAGTTTCTTGTTTGGTCGCTGCCTTGGCAAAGATACCGATCCACTCTGTAGTATCGTCGGCAAGTTCTAATCCTTTTTCAGCTTCAAGATACTCTTCATACCAGCCCTGCATTTGACCGACATTACCAGAAGCTTCGTTTTCTTGATAAGCAGGAACAGTTTTGCCATGGGTAATGCCCCACATATTGATGACTGGAATTAGTGATTCAGTAGTGTACTTAGTTAGATCGGCATTTTCCGGATCATACTTGGTATTTAATTCAGATACTAATAAAGCATAGTACCTAGCATTTAACCAATTATATTGACGATCTACAGTATCTTGGGTTGCATTAGGATCATCCAATGTCTTCTTGGAATTAGTTAATTGTTGCGTGAAATACTTAAAGTAATCATTATCACTTTGATAATCCTTAACTTCATCATATAAGGCTTGAAGTTTAGTTTTGTCGACTGATGGAGCCACTGTGACATCAAATGTCACTACTGCTCGCTTTTCACCAATCTGACTTGTAGCAATAATGTTATATTCTCCTGTAACTGTTTTGCCATCTTCGCTTCCCACTAATGGAATTTCGATCCTTGTATGATTGCCTTCGATTGGATTATCACCATCTTCGTCAGACCAGACTTCATAATATTTGCCTTCAGCTCCAGTTACATTAACACTTGCCGATTCAAGATCTAGTCCTTCTACAACTGCAACCATGGTGCCGTCAAACTTTTCGTCAATAACAATCGGACTTCCTGAACCATTTTCCCACTTATATTCGTTGCCGTTAACAGTTACGGTAACAGTTGGGGTGTATGTTGCGTCGCCGCCATTTGAAGACCAATAATCTTCGTCGCGGTATTCGTGAACAATTGTCCATTCGCCATCTGGATTGCGATAAATAATATGACAGGTATAAGCACTATCAGAATCTGAAGTGAAAATACGAGCATAGATTTCGCCATCAGGCAGATCGTCAGTAGTTATCGTGTAGCTTTCATTATCGACATCTGCATTATACGTCCATTTCACGCCATCTTTTTGAGCAACAAAATTAGGATTGCGCGTGCTGTTTCTGATTTCATCGATCGGGACATCCAAAGTAATTGTAACTTCATTAGATGTTCCTTCTACTTTTGTGAAATGAGATTCAGATTCTTCTACTTCCAATAATCCTAGCGCCTTTTCAAGCTTAGCAACGATTGTATCGACATCTTCTTGCGAAACAGCGTCATCATCATATAATGTGTGTCCTTCTTCTCTGACAGCTACAAAATATGCCCAATAAGTATCGATATATTTAATACCTAAGTTGTCAGTTAGCGGATCGGCTTCATCTAATAATTCTTTTAACTTGGCCTTATCAACATCCTCTTGCCCGCCATTTACGAACACATCTAAGGCCGCTTCGAGATCATCTGCAGCTTTTGCGATCGTTTCAGCATCGGCACTTGGATCATCCAATACTTCCATTGCTTTTGCTAATTCAGCCTTCAAAGCATCAAGATCGCCTTCGTAAAGACCAGGAACTCTTTCTGCCACAATAACAACGCTATTAACCTCGTCAATCCGAGCTGACAATGTTTTTTTACCAGGATCAGTTGTGGGATCGTATAGTCCTGAATGAGCGCTATTTAAATTAGAGAGCGCTGTATCAACTTGTTCTTGGCTGGCGCCATCGTCTAACAATACTTTTTTAGCATCATCTAAGGCCGCTTCAAAAACAAACCAAGAAGAATCAGTATAATTACCCTTTGTCAGGTCACTTAATTCATCAACCTTGGATTGCAGTTTGGTCTTATCGACATTTACTTCCAAGCGATAGATCTCTACTTCACTTGTCGATACGCAGTTGACTCCCTCTTGGGCATAGAGCTCAAGCTTGACATAGCTTGCCTCTGTTGCGGTAAACGAAGCGTAGACCATATCCCCGCTTGATACGTCGACATTTTCCTTGACTGGTGTCCAAACTGAACCGTCCATACTCAGATAAACACTAAAATGATCTAGTTGAGTAAGATGGCCAGCGCTTCGCGGCTTGACGCCAACTTTAGAAATGTCCATTGCCTCACTTAATGTGAATACATAGGTCTGCGGATGAGCCAACTCTACACCGGTCGATTGACCATTACCATTATAGTTGCTGTTGGTGTAAGTGTCGGAATTGCCATCCAAACTGTATTCCAGTGAATCAGAACCGCCATCCTCATGCGGGCCAAGAGATCTAGCTTCAGCTAAAACTATCTCTTCGCGGCTAAGTTTCACTTCTACAGTTTCCGCAGCAAACACAGGGTTTGCAGGCAATAAAGAAAAGACCATCAAAGCAACCATTATAAAGCTTACGGCCTGTTTCTTTATGCGCGAAAATGATTTTTTCGACATATACGCATGTCCTCCTATGATTTTATGATACCCCACCCCGTACCACCTACGCAAGAGAAAATGCTTACATTTTTTATATATTTAATCTATTTTTTATAAATGACGAGCTATGTTTGTTAGATAAGGTGATCGATGACGCTTGGCTTTGTTCTATTTTATGTCGCAGGTCTATAGTAATCACTTATATATCATCTTTTAGACTGTCTAAATACACAACTTTTGATCGTTTCGAGTGAATGGAAATGCCTGCCGTTTGTCAAGAAACAATTGAAAAGAAAAAAATAGTGAACCGCCTTTAATTGGCGGTTCACTATTTATCAGTTATTTTCCCTTTTTAAAATAGCTTTAAATTCTGCCCATAATAAGTAGCAACCAAGTAAAACGATACTTATAAAAGACAATACAATGACAACGATACTGCTGAAAAGATCTAAGCTAAAATGATCAGCTAAAAACATAGACAATAAGCCTGCTGTCAATAACACCAAAAAATAGTACAAGTATGTTAATACCAGATAGATTTTTCGATGCTTGTCATTGGCTATGCGATATATATTTCCATCTATTTCGATCGCATTCCCTTTTTTAGAAAGAAACTTTCGGATTATTTCGTGAGAATCGATCCATTTCATCATTATCCCTTCTTTAACATCAGATCTTATCGATAAGTATGTAGTTTCCGACTTTTAAAGTATAAGATATATCGCTTATATCTTCGATATCCATAGTGACATCAGGATAATAAATACTGAAATCTTCATTGAGGATCATATATTCATCATCGATCATACGGCCAATGGCTTTGCGCTCATCGATTGTATATTTCTTGTCTTTTATATATCTTTGGCCAATGACTTTATAGACATAACGGTGCTTACCTTTAGCTTGGATCTTCGTATCTTTAGGACGTAGTACCTTGACGTTTTTGAGTAACACAATTTTCCCTGGTATATTCTAATTGACTCATCTAAGGAGTTATTAGAATATACATATCCTTTCTATCAACCGTATGTTTATTGACTGTGGTTGATTACAGTCAATGAGATCTGTATATTGAAATATGTGAATGTGGATCTGTATTTATCCCTGTAGCTTGACTACTTTTTGGAG
>CALUVF010000148.1 GCA_944324155.1 uncultured Erysipelotrichaceae bacterium
CAGCTCCTTATGGATATGAAATTACTGAAGAAATAGAATTCACTGTAACAACTGACAAAGAAACACAAAAAGTTGAGATGAAAGATATGCCTATATTAAAGAATGTAAAAGTAATTAAAGTTGATTCTGAAACAAAAGAAATAATCAAAGATAGATTTACATTTGCAATATATGAAGATCAAGAATGTACGAAACTAATTAAAGAAGTTCAATCTAATAAAGAAGATGGGACAGCTATATTTGAGGATTTAAGATATGGCACATATTATATTAAAGAAACTAAAGCTCCAACTGATTATAAACTATCTAATAAAATTGTAAAAGTCGAAATAAATGACAAGGGAATATTTGTAGATGATAAACAAATGGAAGAAAAGGATGATACAATAGAATTTACATTTGAGAACAAAAAGATAGAAGTACCTAAAACAGGAGATGACAGTAATATAAAATTATTTGCAGGAATTGGACTACTTTCTTTATTAGGAGCGACTTATATTATAATTCGTAATCACAATAAAAATAAGAAAGTTAAATAAATTTAATTAGAGGGATTAACTAATTTTTAATGGTTAATCTCTCCTTTTATATTTAGGAGGTGGAAAAATGCCTAGAAAAAAAGAAATTACAAGAAATACAACTTATGATAAGTTAGTTAATATAGGTAAAGCAAGTGAAAAAGCTATTTCAAATTTAAAAATTGAAGATCTAAAAGATATAACAAATGATCCACATGTTTTAAATATAATAACACTTCGTGAATGTATAAAAAATCATAATACATTGGAGTATTTTAATTATAAACAAAAAGTTGAAAGAAAGGAGGAAACCTAATGCCTAACAAATATCAGTTAGTTAATCAAATGGCAAATGAAACATTAAAGGAAATAACAAAGAGTGGAGAAAACTGGACAAAGTTTTTAAAAACAGCAAGCAACAATTATAAATATTCTTTTAATGAACAAGTGCTAATATATGCTCAAAAGCCTAATGCAACTGCTTGTGCTGATATAGAGACATGGAATAATAGATTAAAAAGATGGGTTAATAAAGGAGCAAAAGGTATAGCCTTAATATCCATTGAAAATGGAAGAACAGAGTTAAAGCATGTGTTTGATATTTCAGACACACATAGTAGTATAAATAGAAATTTAAAATTATGGGAAGTTATACCTTCTTATGAAAATGGACTTATTGAAACACTAGAAAATAATTTTGGTAATTTAGAAATAAAAGATAATTTAGCAGAAGCTATATACTCAAGTTCATTAAATGTAGTAGAAGATAATTATCAAGATTATTTAGTAGATTTACGAGAAGTTATAGAAGATAGTTTGCTTCAGAATTTAAACGAAAATGAATTGGAATCGACTTTTAAAGGAATATTAGTAAACTCTATAACTTATATGACATTGGATAGATGCAATATAGATCCTTTAAATTTTTTTAAATATAGTGATTTTGATTTAATTACACAATTTAATAGTAAAAGAGTTATATCGAGATTAGGTGCAGCAACAAGTGATATTTCTGAACAAATTTTAAGAGAAATATCCTCAAGTGTAAGAAACTTTGAGAAAACTACAAATAATATAAATCGTACATTTGTAAATAATCAAAATGTAAATTATTATAGAAATATAAATAAAAATAATGAAGGGAGAAGTAATTATGATGAAAATAGAATACAAACAAATGGGAGATTATCAGATACCACAAGTAGCACTACCAAAAATCAAACAAATACCACAGGGGAGATTTTCAAGAATGAGGGAGAAATATCTAAAGGAATACAAAAGAGGACTATACGAGGAATTAATGCTAGATGGCAAGATGGAAGAACATTTAGGAGAAATAGAAGAAACAGCACAGAAAATGCTAAGGGATTTAATCAAGAGCATAGCAGAGAAGAACAAAGTAGACGAGAAATTAAAAACACACAACCAAATGGAATGGGTACAAGAAATGAATTCAATAAGAAATCAGGCAGAGGAAATAATAGTGAGGGAATTGATTTACAATTAAATCTATTTACAGATAGTTATATTCCACCAATAAAAAATTTGCCAAGTGTAGAAGAACAAAAAAGCACAATACAAGCAGAAGTAGAAAATACTCCTGCTTTTTCTTTTAATCAAAATATAATTGATGCTGTTCTTTTAGAAGGCAGTCATTTTAGTAATGGAAAGTTTAGAATTAACAGATTATTTAAAGAAAGTTATTCTACAGAAGAAAATATTGCCTTTTTAAAAAAAGAATATGGAGAAGGAGGAGGTCATGTATCCAACTATGATAATTTATTTGAACAACATAATGCAAGAGGAATTAAATTATCTTATGGACTAAAAGATGATTCACCAGAATTATTATTATCATGGAATAAAGTAGAAAAAAGATTGAAAGAGTTAGTAAATACTGATACATACTTAAACGGAATTGAAAAAGAAAAATACAAAGAATGGTTAGATACAGAGTATGAAGATGAAAAATGGATGTATGAACAGAGAATAAATACAGACAATAGTAAAAAAATTCTAATGAAGAAATGATAGTTAATCAGGATATAGAAAAAATAAATTATCATATAGAAAATAATACTTTAGGAGAAGGAACTCCAAAAGAAAAAGTGGCAAGAAACATAGAGGCAATAAAAACATTAAAAAAATTAGAACAGGAAGATAGATTAGCAAATAAAGAAGAACAAGAAGTTTTAGCACAATATGT
>CALUVF010000149.1 GCA_944324155.1 uncultured Erysipelotrichaceae bacterium
CTTGATACACAATAGTCGCATTGCAATCTCTATCCCAATTGGCTATCCATGTCGGTATCCTCTGCTCTCCTTCCTTCCATGGAACATGTATCTCCTGCTCACTTGTCCATCCTTCAAATGCACCCGGGCCAACTACATCTATTGTATCTGGCAGTGTAATGCTTTTTATGCTTGTGCAATTTGCAAATGCCTTCTCTCCGATGGATTTTACATTCTTACCGATGATGAGATTATCGAAAGAAAGATTCTCACAATTATTAAAAGCATAAGCACCAATCTCTGTCACTCGGTTTGGAATATTTATCGTCTTAAGATTTGAACATGAATTAAAACTACCTCGAAGTTTGAGATGAACATCTCCTTCATCTATAATAACTTCAGTAAGCTCATTGCAATAATAAAAACTATTGAAAATCATATTAACATTAGCAGGAATTCTCACTCTCTCAAGTTCTGTATTCGAAAACGCGAGATTCCCTATGGTCTCAAGAGTGTCCGGCAGCACGATCTCTTTAAGGCGATATGAGTCCTCAAATGCTCTATCTGGTATTTTTATTGTACCTTCCTCGAATATAACTTTTTCAATAGCTGATGCCTCTGAGATATAGTTATTGGTTATACTTTTGGGGATATACACGACCTTGAGATCTTCACAAGGGATGTCCATCACTCCGGGTTTGCCAAACCAGTTTCTAGCAAGTTCTGTTACAGGGTAACCCTTATATTCAGATGGAATTATGAAGATATCCAGCGGGCTTTTAAGACTTGTCTCTGTTCCTGTGACTGCATAATGCGTGATATTCCCATTTGTGTCTTCTCTGGCTGTAAGTTCAAAAGCACCCCATGAAGGCTCGTCTTCATCATCATATACTACATCCACATTCTCAACTCCAAGGTTCCACTCAGGATTCCACATCACTCTGGTTTTTCCCTCCTGCCATGGCACTGTTATCTTTTTAAGATTGTCAGAGCCTCTGAACACACCTGAGCCCATATCAATCACGCTTTCAGGAATCACAATCTCTGAAAGAAGAGTGTTCTCAAAGGCATAAGAGTATATCTCTTCAACATTTTCTCCTATTGTGATTTCCCTGAGCTTGGTATCTTTAAAAGCACTGCTTCCGATTATCTCAAGTGAATCCGGTAAGACAATCTCCTCAATCGCAAGACCTTCGAAAGCTGAGTCCCCAATGCTCTTGAGATTCTGAGAAAGCTTTACATTCTTGATACTTGAACCCATGAAAGCTTCACTACCAAGTTCGGTAACAGAATCAGGAAGAGCAATCTCTGTCGCACTCGTTCCGCTGAACGCATTTGCATTTATTTTTGTAACCTTATCTCCAAGAGTTATCGATGTGATATTCTCACAGCCTTTTATGAAGCTCTCTGGAATTATGCTTACATTCACACTCATCTCCGTAAGAGAAGTGCAACCACTGAAGCAGGAGGTACCAAGGGATACGACGCTTTGCGGTATGATTATCTCCGGCAGAGAAGCACAATCTTTGAAGCTTGAAGCCCCAATGAATTCAACACCTGATGGAATGATTATATCCTTAAGGGAGGTACATGAATTGAATGCATTGCTTCCTATAGTTTTCAGTCCATCATTTAAAACAACAGTCTCAAGAGATGAACATCCATTGAAAGCGCCAGCTTCTATTTCAGTAATATGAGACGGGATCTCTATATGCTCAAGAACTGTACATCCACTGAACATTCCATCAGGAATTACGGCACATTTTTCACTGAAAGTAACATTTGAGATATTGATACAATCTTTAAATATATCGCTGTATCCATCCAGAGGACGATTCTCCAGATTCAAATAAGGGACGACAACAGAGGTAAGTAAGTTGCAGTCGCTAAATGCATTGTCACCAAGGTATGAGAGAGAATCATGAAGTTTTACTTCTCTTAATCCACTTTGCCTAAAGGCATCCCTCCCTATTTTTGTAATATTCTCAAAAGAGAATTCCTCAAGAGAAATACATCCCATGAAACCCTTTTCTGGAATCTCTGTGACAGTATCCGGTAGAGAGATGCTGCTCAATGATTCACAGTACAGGAAAACCCCAGATCCAAGAGTTTTTACGCTCGCTGGAATCTCAATTTCCTTAAGAGAGGTACAATAGCGGAAAGCCTGAAGCCCTATTTCTTCAATTCCATCTTGAAGAACAATTCTCTCAAGATTCTGACACGCATTGAATGCCCATGTCTCTATTGTCTTTATGTTCCCCGGTACCACAACCTCAGTTATCTCAGTACCGTTGAAAACACCGGCCTCAAGAGTGGTTAGTCCTTCAGGAATTACAACCCTCTTCAATACTGTATTAGAGAAAGCACCCCCTCCAAGCCTAGTCAACGATGAGGGAAGATCTGCAGCTATAAGGCTTTCAGAATATTCGAATGCATCTACTCCAATTTCCAGAAGGGATGAAGGGAAATATACTTCTTCCAGATGACTGCCATAGAATGCGCTATCCCCTATTTTCTCAATCCCCTCTTCAATAACCACAACCTCAAGATGGGAATTATTATAGAAAGCATTTGATGCTATCTCTTTCACAGGTAAGCCTTCGTGCTCTGAAGGAATTATAAGTTCTGTGATGCCTTTATAACCGCTATTCAGCCCTGATACTATATAAGCGGTTTTATCAGCATTAAGAGTAAATTTTATTGCCTCCAGATTGCCTTCAACGACAGGTCTCTTGCCATCATAGCCTATCGGGATATCATCATTACCAAGCCAGGAGGCGGACCATCCATCAGGCTTTTCATTCTCTTTCCAAGGAACAATCACGTACTCCATGGAGGAACACCCCTGGAAGATATCGTCTCCAACAGTGATAACACTATCCGGTATTCTCATGGATTCGAGAGCAGAACACCCTCCAAATGCATAATCCCCAATTGATGTAACCGTGTAAGGGATGCTGATTGTATTGAGATTTGAGCACTGGTAGAATGCATTGCTTGCTATCCCTGTGACACTGCGCCCTTTAATCATTGAAGGAATCGTTATGCTTGTCTTTGATTTATCAAGAAGTCCTGTAATCGTATAGGAATCGCTTGTCTCATTATAAGAAAGAGAAAAGCCCTCATATTCGCTGACTACAAGAGGACCGAACGAATTATCTACTTCCGCATCACTTCCGTTCCA
>CALUVF010000150.1 GCA_944324155.1 uncultured Erysipelotrichaceae bacterium
AAACACGAACTTAAATTAAATTTCAATTTTAAAAAAGCTACCCAATATGGTACTAAACTTCATGAAGTGATGGAAAAGGTCGACCTAAACACAAAGGATCTAAGCTCTTTTGTGTTAAATGAGAGTGAATCAGATGCACTTAAGGCAATCTTTGATGATGAGATCTTTAAAAGATCCCTTAAGGGCGAAGTCAAAAGAGAATATTCTTTCTATATCAAAAATGGTGAAGGGATCATTCATGGCTATATCGACTTTATCTCCTTTTTAGAAGATGAAGTGATCATCATCGACTATAAGAGCGATCACTTAGAAAGGGAAGATGACTTTATCAAAAGCTATGATGGTCAGCTTAAAATGTATGCAGACATCATCAGACAAAGCGGCTATTCAAACATTCACACATACATCTATTCCTTCTATCTTAAAAAAATGATCGCCATTGTCGTTTGATTTTAAATCTTCATTCTAAAAAACGTAGCATACTTATAGTCCTTTCATGTAACCAATAATATGTATTACTAGTTACATAACGACAATAGCGAACTCTTTATTCAAATAATACCAACTATGCGATTTTAAAAACAGCGCCACATTAGTGTACGCTGTTATATTTCATGCTCAATTTAATAGTTTATCTTTTAAAGAGCGTGCCGAAGAGATTGCGAGCCAAGCTGGCACCGACATTGCCGCCAAGTTTCTTGCCAAACTTGCCGAAGTTAGCACCTAAGGCATTTCCGACTTCGCGCCCGATCGTGCCCATGGCGGTCTTGCCGACCGACTTGATACCATCTTCTAAGGCATCGACCTGATGAGCCTTTCTTTTAGCCTTCGCCTTTTCTTCCTTGGCGATCTCTTCTTTTAAGGCAGCATCTTCTGATTCCTCTTTCGCTAGACGTGTCAAGAATTCATAAGCCGATTCCGGATCATTGGCCTCGCTATATTTAAGATATAGGTTTGAGGTCTTGATGCACTGATCGATCAGGCTCTTATCAGCCTGGCCCATTTTCGATTGCGGAGGCAAGATAAAGGCGTGTTCACCAATCGTTGGGACACCCTTTTCATCTAACATCGAAGTAATGGCTTCCCCGATCCCAAGCTTATCTAAAAGCTCTTCGGTATCAAATTCCTCGTTTTCTCTAAAGGATTCAGCCGCTACTTTTAAGGCTTTGCGCTCATTGGGCGTATAGGCATGAAGGGCGTGCTCTACCTTGTTGGAAAGCTGCGAGATGACCCCATCAGGAATATCTTTGGGCGATTGTGTGACAAAGTAGATACCTACACCCTTCGAGCGGATAAGCTTAACCATCTGCTCGATCTTTTTTAAGAGATCCTTGCTGGCATTTTCAAAAAGGATATGGGCCTCATCAAAGAAGAAGACGATCCTGGGCTTATCGAGATCCCCAACTTCGGGCAGTGTCTCATAGAGTTCCGAGATCAGATAAAGCATGAAAGCCGAATAGAGTTTAGGACTGTTGATAAGCTTGGAGCTGTCTAAAATATTGATATAACCCTTGCCATCATTTGTATTGAAGAAATCGCGGACATCGATCCCTGGCTCCCCAAAGAAAGTATCGGCGCCCTCATTTTCTAAGGCCACGATGCTTCGAACGATCGCTGCGATCGATTGAGAAGCGATAAGACCGTAATCCTTTTCAAACTCGTCGGCATGCTCGCTGATGTAGTTAAGCATCGCCTTTAAGTCCTTGGTGTCAACTAATAATAGATCCTGGTCATCGGCGATCTTAAAGGCTACTGATAAGATGGCTTCTTGGGTCTCGTTTAAATCAAGGATCGTCGCTAAAAGCTGCGGTCCCATCTCTGAGATCGTCACTCTTAATGGGATCCCGTTAGTGCCATAAATGTCAAAGAAGGCTGTCGGAAAGCTCTTGTATTCAAAATCTTCGAGGCCAAACTTGGCAATGCGCTTTTGCATGTCCTCATTATCTTCGCCTGCTTCGATCATACCGGAAAGATCGCCTTTGACGTCTGCTAAAAATACCGGAACGCCCAGACTTGAAAACGACTCTGCCAAGACCTTTAAGGTAATGGTCTTACCAGTACCGGTCGCCCCACAGATAAAGCCATGGCGATTGGCCATCTTGGGCAAAAGATACAATTCTTTATCAAGTTTTTCGCCAGCTTTGGCAAAATACACATTGTTTTCTTTAATCATGTGTTTTCTCCCTTTTTTCTTGCTAATATTAACATAAAGAACTCAATAAAAAACCGCTATTTCGAAAAGTAGCGGTCATTTAAAATTAAACTAATTCAATAGAAGCGACAGGCGCATTATCACCACGGCGATATCCAAGCTTCGTAACTCTTGTATAGCCGCCGTTACGGCTTTGGTAACGAGGAGCGACTTCGGTGAATAAAACCTGGACAGCTGTCTTGCCGTCTTTTGTCTTAACTGCTTGTAAGTAAGCAGCGGCTTGACGGCGATTATGGACATTGTCGACTTTAGCTAAAGTGATCAAGCCATCGACCACACTACGAAGTTCCATGGCTTTCATCTCGGTGGTCTTTATCTTACCATTGACGATGACTTCGGTAGCTAAGTTTCTGAGTAATGCCCTTCTATGATCGGCAGTGCGACCTAATTTACGATTACGCATGACTTTTATCTCCTTCTAATCATATTGTTGTTGTTTAAAGCCCAAACCGAGCTGTTGCAATTTTTCTTTAACTTCTTTTAAAGATTTCTTGCCAAGGTTTCTGACACGGCTCATTTCTTCTTCCGTCTTTTGGGTCAACTCATCGACAGTGGTGATGCCGGCGCGTTTTAAGCAATTGTAGCTTCTAACAGTCAAATCGAGATCTTCGACTGACATGTTGACCTTTTTGACATCTACTTCATGAGTCTTTTCCTTTAAGACAGACTCTTTATCGACGGCAATCTCGTCAATATTACGGAAGAGATCTAAGTGATCCATAAGGATCTTAGCGGCTAGGGCAATGGCTTCTGATGGTTTTAAGGAACCATCGGTCCAAACCTCAAGCTTTAGGGCATCATACTTTACGTTTTGTCCGACACGAGTCGGTTCGCTTGAATAGTTTGCCCTTGTGACCGGCGTGAAGATCGAATCGGTATAGATCGTTCCGATACCTTGCGAAGAATTTTGATAATTGCGCTTATTTTCATCGGCGCTGACATAACCGCGGCCGGCCTTGGCCTTGAGTTCCATGTCAAGCACCCCGCCCTCATCGATCGTCGCGATCTCTAAGTCCGGGTTTAAGATCTCAACACCTGTCGGGCAAATGATATCTTTAGCCGTCACGGTGCAAGGTCCTTTTGCGTCGATTCTTAATGAATAAGTTTCATCATCATTATTGTCGATCTTTAAGATGAGGTTCTTAAGATGCAGAATGATTAAGGTTACATCTTCCTTAACGCCCTTGATTGAAGAAAATTCATGGAAAACGCCTTCGATCTTGATCGAATAGACGGCAGCACCTGGTAAAGATGAGATCATCACCCTTCTTAAGGCATTGCCTAAGGTCGTCCCGAAACCGCGTTCGACCGGTGCGATGCTGAAACAACCATAATTTTCAGCTTCGTTGATTTCTTCAATTTCAATTTTAGGTCTTTCAAACTTCTGCATGGCTTCCCTCCTTAACCTCTAGGCTTCTTTGGTGGACGGCATCCGTTATGAGGAATTGGCGTCACATCATTGATGGCAGTGATCTGCAAACCTGCAACCTGTAAGGCGCGGACTGCCGCTTCACGGCCCGGACCAGGTCCTTTGACGTTGACTTCAACGCTCTTCATGCCATGATCCATTGCCGTCTTGCCAGCAGCTTCCGAAACTAATTGGGCAGCATAAGGAGTCGACTTACGAGAACCCTTATAACCTAAAGCTCCGGCGCTTGACCAGGCAATGACGTTACCGGCTTCATCAGTGATGGTAACGATCGTATTGTTGAAAGTTGAGTGAATATGAGCGACACCCTTAGCTATATTCTTCTTTACACGCTTTTTGCGTGAACCTTTTGTCTGTGCCATTTTTCTCTTTCCTCCTAATGACTATTTCTTCTTATTCGCAACGGTACGACGTGGTCCCTTACGAGTTCTGGCATTGGTCTTAGTGCGTTGCCCGCGAACTGGTAAGCCCTTACGATGTCTGATACCTCGATAAGAAGCAATTTCCATTAAGCGCTTGATATTGAGTTGAACTTCACGTCTTAAGTCGCCTTCCAAACGGTAAGAGTCCAAAGACTTACGAAGCGCATTGACCTGTTCATCAGTCAAATCCTTAACACGAATATCTTCGCTGATTCCATTTTCTTTTAAAATTTTCTTTGCCGTAGGTAAACCTACACCATAAATATATGTTAGAGATACTACCACACGCTTATTGTTGGGAATATCTACACCCGCAATACGAGCCATTTAATTTGATCCTCCTAATTATCCTTGTCTTTGTTTGTGCTTAGGGTTTTCACAAATAACCATAACACGGCCTTTACGTTTGATAACACGGCACTTGTCACAGATTGGTTTGACAGATGGTCTGACTTTCATGTTTCCCTCCTACTAGACTATTTATGTCTAAATGTTATACGCCCACGTGTTAAATCATACGGCGAAATCTCAACGGTCACACGATCGCCTGGTAAAATGCGAATGTAATGCATGCGGATTTTACCAGAAACGTGGGCCAAAATTTCATGACCATTCTCAAGTTTCACCTTAAATTGCGCATTGGGCAGGGTATCTACCACTAACCCGCTTAACTCAATCACATCTTGTTTTGCCACTCTACTCCTCCTTTGTCAAAATCTCATAACCGTCTTTTAAGACGACGACGCTGTGCTCAAAGTGAGCTGCCCAAGAGCCGTCTTTTGAGACAACTCCCCAACCATCGCTCAAAGTTCGGCAATGAGGTCTTCCCTCAAAGACCATCGGTTCGATCGCAATGCACATGCCCTCTTTTAAGCGCTCTAATGTTCCAGATAGTCCAACATTAGGGATAGCTGGATCTTCGTGCATATTTTGGCCGATGCCATGTCCAGTATACTCGATTGGCAAGCTAAAGCCAAAACTTTCGACATAAGTTTGGATCGCATGGGAGATATCACCCACCCGATTTCCGGCTTTGACCTGTTTCAAGCCCTCATATAAGCTCTGTTTGGTTACATCGAGCAGTTTTTGATGTTTGGGATCGATCTTGCCGACCGTATAGGTATAGGCCGCATCGCCATGATATCCATGTTTCATAGCTCCGCAGTCGATCGAGATGATGTCGCCTTCATGAAGGATCGCCTTCGCACTTGGTATCCCATGCACTAACATATTGTTGATGCTGGTGCAGATGCTGGCAGGGAAGCCTTCATACCCTTTAAAGGAAGGGATAGCGCCTTTTGAGCGGATCATGTTTTCAGCGATCGCATCAAGCTCAAGCGTTGAAACGCCTGGCTTGATGTATTTTTCGATCTCTTTTAAGACATAGGCCACGATCGCGCCGGCCTCTTTCATGAGCTCGATCTCGCGTTTAGACTTGATCGTGATCATTAAGACAGCTCCTTTAAGACCTCTTGGATCTTTTCGAAAACTGTTTCGGGCTTATCGTTGGCATCGATCATATGGACAAGACCTTTTTCAAGATAGTAATCGACAACTTTCTGGGTGCTTTGATGATAGGCATCAAGGCGCGTCTTTAAGCTTTCAAGAGTGTCGTCATGGCGCTGATACAATTCACCGCCACAGTTATCACAGACACCTTCTTTTTGGCTGGGGTGAGTATCGATGTGGAAGATGCTTCCACAATCTTTGCACACGCGACGCCCGGTGATGCGCTTTGAGAGCACCTCTTCATCGACATTTAAATCGATGACGGCATCGATCTTAAGACCGAGCCTTTTTAAGATGTGATCTAAATCTTCTGCCTGCGCCAAAGTTCTGGGATAGCCATCTAAAAGGAAACCTTTTTGGATGTCATCTTGACTTAAGCGCTCGACTATCAAATCGTGAATCAAATCATCGGGAACGAGTTTTCCTTCGTCCATATAGCTTTGTGCTTTAAGGCCTAAGGGGCTTTGGGCACTGATGGCACTTCTGAGCATATCTCCAGTCGAGATATGTGAGAAATCATAAGCTTTAATAAGCAGCTCTGACATTGTGCCCTTGCCTGTTCCTGGGGCACCGACAATAAGTAGATTCATCTTATCCCCCTCTTATTTCCCAACGAAATTACGATATTGTTTGGAAGTTAATTGGCCTTTGAGGCCTTTGACCGTCTCGATGGCTACACCGACGACGATGATGATACCCGTTCCACCAAGGGCAGCCGAGTGCGGCAATCCCGTTAGATGTGAGATGACATAGGGAAGCACGGCGATAAAGGTCAACAGGATCGCACCTAAGACCGTAATACGGTTTAGGACCTTAGAGACATATTCGCGTGTTTCGCTTCCTGGTCTGACACCGGGAACGTAGGTACCTTGTTTGTTCAGATTATCGGCAATCTTACTTGGATCGACCGTAAGATTAGTATAGAAGAAGGTAAATAGGATTACCAGGATTCCATAGAAGATAATCATATAGGGGTGATCTAAACTTAGGATATCAGCAAGCCACGTATAGGTTCCAGAATCGATCCACGAGACGATGATCTGTGGAGCTTGAATGATCGCACTGGCGAAGATGACTGGAATGACACTGGCTGAGTTGATCTTTAAGGGTAAGTGATTGAGATCACCCTTAGCGTGTGAAACGCTTTGAGAGGTCGAATATTGGATCGGAATCCTTCTTTCGGCCAACTGCATCATGACAACTAAGATGACGATCACGACATACATGAGGATATATAAGGCAAATAGACCCACCCCGGCAGCTGTCACACCGTTTTGGAAGACAAAGCTATACACCGTTCTAAAGGAAGATGGAAGGCCTGCCACGATACCGGCAAAGATGATCATTGAAACACCATTGCCGACGCCCTTGCTGGTGATCTGGTCACCGATCCAAAGAAGGAACATCGTTCCTGCCGTCATGACGGTCGAGATGTATAGATAGCTGATCGGACCGGGATTGTCGACGATCCCATATTGGTTCGACAGCATCTGTACGATAAAGTAGGCTTGGACAAAGGCCAAGACAACACCCAGATAACGCGTGATGCGATCCATTTGCTGACGGCCTTTTTTACCGCTTTTAGCCATTTCAGCTAAAGGCGGTATGATATCCATCGACAGAAGCTGAATGATGATGCTGGCGGTGATGTATGGTCCAACGCCTAAGGCGAAGATCGACATCTGTTCGATCATACCACCACCCAAAAGATTCATCATACCAAGCAGCGAGTTGCTGGAAAGATTAATGACGGTGTCATTGACTCCTGGCGAGGGAATCGAGGCTCCAAATCTAAACACCAGCAACATAGCTAAAGTGAATAAAATCTTTGAGCGAATCTCTTTATTTTTGAAGAAGTCGACAAAGGTTCTAATCATCTTAAGCTACCTCAACACTTCCGCCTGCTTTTTCAATTGCGGCCTTGGCACTTTCTGATACCTTGGCACAAGTGACATGTAATTTCTTATCTAAAGTTCCCATGCCCAGAACCTTTAAACCGTTATAAACCTTCTTGATGAGGCCTTTTTCAACTAATACTTCAAGATTGACGTTTGCGCCGTCTTCGAAGTTGTTGTTGAGGGTCTCAAGATTGATGATGGCATATTCCTTGCGGGTATAGTTAGTGAAACCGCGCTTTGGGATACGCTTATAGATCGGGGTCTGACCGCCTTCAAAACCGATCGCAACACCGCCACCAGAGCGCGCGTTTTGACCTTTATGGCCTTTACCAGCTGTCTTGCCTTGGCCCGATCCTTGACCACGGCCTAATCTTTTCGTGCTGAAGCGAGCACCTTCGTTATATTTTAATTCATGTAATTTCATGTGCTTATCTCCTAACGAACTTCCTCGACCTTAAGGCCTCTGGATTTAGCGACCATATTGACAGTCTTGAGTTGTTTTAAGGCTTCAACAGTCGCTCTGACCGCATTGATCGGAGTGCGTGAACCGATGCACTTAGAAAGGACATCGTTGATACCAGCTAACTCTAAGACGGCACGAACCGGACCGCCGGCGATAACACCAGTACCTTCGCTGGCTGGGCGAAGCATGACTTCACCGGCACCATAGATCCCTAAAACCGGGTGTGGTATGGTCTTCTTGTTGTTGACAAGAGGAACCCGGACGATGTTTTTCTTCGCAGCTTCGCTAGCCTTGCGGATTGCGTCTGGAACTTCATTGGCCTTACCTAAGCCAAAGCCAACGCGACCTTTTTTATCACCGACGACAACTAAAGCCGAGAAGCGCATACGACGTCCACCCTTGACCGTCTTAGATACACGGTTGATGGAAACGACACGTTCTTCGAACTCTTTTTGTTCGCGGTTAAATCTTCTTGGTTTTCTTTGTTGATTGTTGTTTTCCATGACTTCCTCCTAGAACTTAAGGCCAGCTTCTCTAGCTGCTTCTGCAACGGCCTTAACACGGCCATGATAGATGTAACCACCACGGTCGAAGACAACGTTTTCGATATTCTTAGCTAAAGCACGCTTAGCTAGTTCTGTACCAACAGCCTTGGCTGCTTCGATATTACCACCGTTTTCAAGCTTCATCTCGACGCTTGAGCAAGATACTAAAGTATTGCCCGCTGTATCATCGATGATCTGGCAGTGAATATGTGCGTTTGAGCGGAAAACATTGAGACGTGGGCAAGTAGCAGTTCCCTTGACCTTGCGGCGGACACGAGCATGTCTTCTTTGACGTTCAGCATTTTTTGATGTCATTTTTAACATAAGCTATACTCCCTTCTACTTACCAGCCGTCTTACCTTCCTTACGACGGACATGTTCATCCTTGTAACGGATACCCTTGCCCTTGTAAGGTTCTGGCTTACGATATGCACGGATATTGGCTGCAACTTCACCGACTCTTTGTTTGTCGATGCCTGAAACTTTGATTTGGGTAGGACTTAAAACTTCGACATTTACACCCTCTTCTGGAGTGTACTCGATCTGGTGTGAGTAACCTAGGTTCATCACAAGTTTCTTGCCTTCTAAAGCGGCACGGTAACCAATACCTTGGATCTCAAGTTCCTTTACAAAGCCTTCCGATACCCCAACGACCATGTTGTGCAAGAGGGCTCTGGTCGTACCATGAAGCTGTTTAGTATGCTTTTCTTCATTGGCACGCTTGCAAGTAACGACCCCTTCATTTACCTCGATCGAGATAAGGGGACTGAATTGACGTGTTAGGCTCCCTTTTGGGCCCTTGACAGTCACCTCATTGCCTTCGGTGATGTTTAATTCCACACCTGAAGGAATGGTAATCGTCTTATTTCCGATACGTGACATTTTCTTTTTCCTTTCTTATTACCACACGTAGGCGACAACTTCGCCGCCGGCATGTGCCTTACGCGCATCGCGATCGCACATCATACCTTTTGAAGTCGAGATGATCGCAATACCTAATCCATTTAGGACTCTGGGGATCTGATCGCCCTTGGCGTAGACTCTTAAACCAGGTTTCGAGATACGCTTGATACCGGCGATGGCCTTTTCGCCCTTGGGGCCATACTTAAGATCGACGACGATCGCCTTGTCTTTGGCTTTTTCGCCTTCTACCTTATAGCTTTCAATATAGCCTTCCTCTTTTAAGATGCGCGCAATCTCGCTCTTCATCTTAGAATGAGGGATCGAAACGCTCTTTTGGTCGGCTCTTACACCGTTGCGGATCCTAGTGAGCATATCCGCGATTGGATCTGTCATATTCATCATTAAGCGTTTCCTCCTTACCAGCTGGCCTTTCTGACACCAGGTAATTGACCCTTATAAGCCAACTCTCTGAAGCAGATACGGCATAACTTATATTTTCTTAAAACGGAATGCGGACGACCGCAGCGTTCACAACGCGTATAGGCTCTGGTCGAGAACTTTGCAGGACGAGCACATTTAACTTTCATTGATGTCTTTGCCATACTAATTCTCCCTCCTATTTCGCAAATGGCATACCGAAGGCCCTTAATAAGGCTTCAGCTTCTTCATCGGTATTTGCCGTTGTAACGATAACGATATCCATACCACGGACCTTGTTTACTTTATCGTAAGAGATCTCGGGGAAGATAATTTGTTCTTTAACACCTAAAGTGTAGTTACCACGACCATCAAACGCCGTCTTAGATACACCATGGAAGTCACGAACGCGAGGTAAAGAGATATTGACTAACTTATCTAAGAAGTCGTACATCTTTTCACCGCGTAAGTCGACCTTACAACCGATCGGCATACCTTCACGCAATTTGAAGTTAGCGATTGATTTCTTAGCCTTAGTGATAACCGGCTTTTGACCTGTAATAGCAGTTAATTCATTCACTGCTTCATCAAGACGCTTAGGTTCGCTGATCGCATCGCCAACCCCAAGGTTAACGACGATCTTAACGATCTTTGGCACCTGCATTACAGATTTGTAGCCATATTTTTCCATGAGACTTGGCTTGATCTCACTCTTATATTTTTCAAGAAGGCGATTCATTACTTCTTACCTCCCTTAATCGTTGTACCAGACTTCTTAAAGTAACGTACTTTTTGTCCCTTTTCTTCACGGTATCCGATTCTTGAAACGGCTTTGGCCTTGGAATCGTAAGCCATGACATTTGATACATGGATTGGCATTTCCTTTTCGATCACTCCGCCATCAGGATTGGCTTGAGTTGGCTTTAAGGACTTCTTAGCGATGTTTACGCCTTCGACCACGACCTTGTTTTCTTTTGGGAGCACGGCGATGACTTCACCGATCGTTCCTTTATAATGTCCGGTAATTACTTTTACCTTGTCACCTTTTTTGATCTTCATCAGGTCATATCCTCCTATAATACTTCCGGAGCCAATGACACAATCTTCATGTAGTCATGGTCTCTGAGTTCTCTGGCCACCGGGCCGAAAATTCTCGTTCCACGCGGAGTCTTGTCATCTTTAATGATGACAGCGGCATTGTCGTCAAACTTAATGTAAGAACCGTTAGCACGGCTGATGCCATACTTCGTTCTTACGATGACGGCCTTAACGACATCACCTTTTTTAACAGTACCATTAGGTTGAGCGTCCTTGACTGAGCAAACGACCACATCACCGATATTGGCTGTCTTGCGTCTTGATCCACCTAAGCAGCGAATAACTAACAATTCTTTAGCTCCGGTGTTATCCGCAACTTTTAATCGAGTTTCATTGCAAACCACTTTAATTACCTCCTAAAGAATTATTGCTTTTTCGACGACTTTGACTAAGCGGAAGTGCTTGTCGCGAGATAGAGGTCTTGTCTCCATGATCTCAACAGTATCGCCGATATGTGCTTCATTTAGCTCATCGTGTGCTTTAAAACGTCTAGAGAATTTAGTACGTTTTCCATATAAGGGGTGAGACTTGCGAGTAGCGATCTCAACAACGATGGTCTTGTCCATCTTGTCAGAAACGACCTTACCGCGCATTACGCGTCTTTTGTTAACTCTTTCCATCATTATTCTCCCTTCATGGCTCTTTCTTTTAAAACAGTCTTCATGCGGGCGATGCTTTTCTTAAGTTCACGAATACGCATGGGATTTTCAATTGATCCGGTTGCCATTTGGAAACGGAGATCAAATAGTTCTTCCTTGCATGAGTCGATCTCTTTTAAGAGCTCATCGCTTTTCATATCTCTAATTTCTTTGATATTCACTAGATTGTCTCCCCTTTCTTGATGAACTTGCATTTAACGGGAAGTTTATGTGATGCCAAACGGAAAGCTTCACGCGCGATTTCTTCGCTGACGCCTCCGATCTCAAACATCACACGTCCTTTTTGAACAACGGCTACCCAGCCTTCTGGCGCACCCTTACCTGAACCCATACGAACTTCAAGTGGTTTTTTCGTAATGGCTAGATGCGGGAAGATCTTGATCCAGACATTACCGCCACGGTTCATATAACGCGTCATGGCAACACGGGCTGCTTCGATCTGGCGGTTTGAGATATAGGAGCCTTCCATTGCGACTAAGCCGTATTCACCAAAGGCGACTTCACGGCCGGCCTTGGCTTTTCCTTCGTAGCTTAGACGATGTGGACGACGATATTTTGTACGATTAGGCATTAACATAATTAATTACCTCCATTCTCGCTAGCTTCAGTTGTTTGTGCTGGAGCTTCAGTTTGTGTTTCAGCTGCTTGTTTAGCTGGGCGCTCGTTTCGATTGCGTCCGCCGCGATTAAAGGGGCGCTTGCCGAAACGAGAATTGCGATCGCCTTTGGGTTTTTCTGGTTCTTTGACCATTTCACCAGGCAATACCTCGCCACGGCAGATCCAAACCTTGACACCAAGCTTACCATAAGCTGTCGTAGCCTCTTCATGAGCATAGTCGATGTCGCTTCTTAAGGTATGTAAAGGTGTAACACCTTCGCTATAGCCTTCGGTTCTGGCGATATCAGCGCCGCCTAAACGTCCGCCGACAGCCGTCTTAATACCTTTGGCACCAGCGCGCATCGTAGCTTGGATGGCTCTTTTTTGTGATGTACGGAAAGATTGACGGTCTTCTAACATCTTTGCGATCTTCATGGCAACCAAGCGAGCGTCAAGCTCGGGATTGGCTACTTCGACGATCTTGATACCGATACTCTTGCCGGTCATCTTTTCGAGCTGTTTCTTTAATTCATTGATCTTAGCACCGTCTTGTCCGACATACATGCCAGGACGAGCCGTGCGAATAATAACTTCAATATGATTCTTGGAACGTTCGATCTCGATGCGAGAGATGAGGCACTCGCGGGCATCTTTGTCAATCAAGTTACGGATCTTGATATCTTCTTGTAAAAGTGTTCCATAATCTTTTTCAGCGTACCAACGTGATTCCCAATCACGAATGACACCGATTCTTAATCCAACTGGACTTACTTTCTGACCCATTGATTGACCTCCTAGCGTTCCTCAACCACTACCGTAATGTGGCTGGTTCTTTTTAAGATGCTGTGCGCACGACCTTTTGATACCGGTCTGAAGCGTTTAAGAGTAACACCTTCATTGGCATAGCAAGCTTTCACATATAATTTGTCTTCATCCATTTGATGATTGTGTGTGGCATTAGCCATCGCTGATTTGACGACCTTGTATACTGCTTCAGCAGCATGGTTAGGCGTAAACTTGAGGATCGCTAATGCTTCTTTGGCATCTTTGCCGCGGACTAAGTCTAAGACTAAGCGAACTTTGCGCGGAGCGATGCGAACTGTTTTTGCTGTTGACTTAACTTCCATATCTTCCTCCTACGCTTTCTTGTCGCTGCCATGACCGCCGAATTTGCGGGTTGGAACGAATTCACCTAATTTATGTCCGACCATATCTTCGGTAACATAGACTGGTACATGTTCTTTACCATTGTGTACAGCGAAGGTATGTTCCACAAACTCTGGGAAGATCGTCGAGCGACGTGACCAAGTCTTAATAACTTCTTTTTTATTGGCCGCATTGAGAGCTTCAACTTTTTTCATTAAATGCTCATCACAGAATGGGCCCTTTTTTAAACTTCTACTCATGGTACTTCCTTTCCCTTCTACTTACCGTTTCTACGACGGACGATCAGCTTGTTAGAAGCTTTCTTTGTCTTACGAGTCTTGACACCAAGAGCTTTCTTGCCCCAAGGAGTCATTGGCGATTTACGACCGATTGGCGTACGGCCCTCACCACCACCATGCGGGTGATCGACCGGGTTCATGACCGAACCGCGAACGGTAGGTCTGATGCCTAACCAGCGTGAACGTCCAGCCTTACCTAAGTTGATCAAGCTGTAGTCTTCATTACCGACTACACCGACGGTTGCACGGCAGTTACCTAAGATCTTGCGGACTTCGCCTGAAGCTAGACGTAAGGTAACGTATTTCTCTTCCACACCAAGGATCTGGGCACTGACACCAGCGGCGCGGGCTAATTGACCGCCCTTGCCAGGTTTTAACTCGATGTTGTGAATGATCGTACCTTCCGGCATGTTGCGCATCTCAAGGGCATTACCGACCTTGATATCAGCGTGAGCTCCTGAAACGACGCTCATTCCAACGTTTAATCCCTTAGGCGCCAAGATGTAACGCTTTTCACCATCAGCGTAGTGAAGTAATGCGATGTTGGCATTGCGGTTGGGATCGTATTCGATCGCAGCGACTTTAGCTGGGATATCGTCCTTATTACGCTTAAAGTCGATGATACGATATAACTGTTTATGACCGCCACCATGATGACGCGTTGTGATGCGTCCGGTGTTGTTGCGGCCCCCAGATTTTGAGAAGCTGACGGTCAAGCTCTTTTCAGGAGACTTTTTAGTGATCTCTTCAAAAGTTAGACCAGTCATTCCTCTGCGGCCGGGAGTTGTTGGCTTATATTTCTTGATTGCCATTTGAACTTATTTCCTCCTATGCAGTTTATCCGGAATTAGCATTTATCTTCCGTTAATTTGGTTTGATTATTTATCGCTTAAGATATCGATCTTATGGCCTGGTTTTAATTTGATATAGGCCTTGCGGATCGCTTTAGTGTGCGATTCGTTGCGATAACGTCCGATATATCTTGTCTTAGGTTTTGAATTGAGGATATTGACCTTTTCAACCTCGACCTTAAAGATTTCTTCGATCGCTTTTTTGACATGCACCTTGTTTGTGCCTTTAGCTACTTCAAAGACGACTGTGTTGTCATTTTCTTGCGTCTTCAAGCTCTTTTCGGTAACGATCGGTCGAATAATCACATCATGAGCTCTAGTCATTAGCTAATACCTCCTCGACCTTCTTAGCTGCCGCTTTTGTCATCACGAGCTTATCAGCATCTAAAACATCATAGACATTGATGCCTTGTGCTAAGACTACTGCGACATTTGGCAGATTGCGCATTGATAGATATGCATTGTTGAAGTCTTCGTTTTCTTCAACCACAAACAAGGTCTTGCGGTCGAAGTTGAAAGCTTCCATAACTTTGACAAAGTTCTTGGTCTTAACTTCTTCCATATGAAGCGTATCTAAGACGACTAAGTTTTCGTTTTGACCCTTTAAAGAAAGAGCGCTGCGTAAAGCTAAACGACGAACCTTACGGTTTAAGCGGAAACCATATTTGCGAGGGGTCGGACCAAAGGGAATACCTCCACCTCTGAATTGTGTTGCACGGATCGAACCTTGACGTGCATTACCTGTACCCTTTTGTGAGTAAGGCTTCTTACCACCGCCCGATACTTCGGAGCGTGACTTGGTATCATGTGTACCTTGACGCCAAGAAGCGCGTTGTTTTAAGACGGCATCAAATAGGGCTTGTTTGTTGGCCTCGGTATTGAAGACGCGATCGTTTAATTCGATATCGCCAACGACCTTGGCACTTAGATCATATACGTTAAATTTTGCCACTTTACTATGCCTCCTGTCCTAACAAGACTTTTGCTGGAACTTGCTTAGTGCGTTTAACGGTAGTCTTAACTAAGACCAAGCCGCGTTTTGGTCCGGGAACATTTCCCTTGATAAGCATGTAGTTCTTTTCAGCATCAACTTTGATAACTTCCAAATTTTGGTTAGTTGTCGTATAGACACCTTCATGACCAGCCATCATCGTACCCTTTTCGATACGACCGTTGTTACGACCGGTTGTGGCTAAAGAACCGATATGGCGGATATTCTTACTGCCACCATGGCTTCTTGGACCTTGATGTGCGTTATTGCGCACGATCGTGCCCATGTATCCTTTACCTTTGGAGGTGCCCGTTACATCAACGATGTCACCAGCGGAAAAGATGTCAACTTTTACAAGATCGCCAACATTTAAGTTCATGAGCTCATCAGCCTTAACTTCTCTTAAGAAACGCTTAGGAGCGGTGTTAGCTTTCTTGGCGTGATTGACTAAGGCCTTAGTCGTTCTTGATTCCTTAACGTCTTCAAGACCTAACTGTAATGCTTCATAGCCATCACTTTCTTGGGTTTTCTTTTGGACGACCACATTTGGTTCACATTCAACGACAGTAACAGGAATTAAATTACCTTCGCTTGTGAAGACTTGGGTCATGCCTAACTTTCTTCCAAGTATTCCTTTCATAATGTCACCTTTCTATTCTTATAACTTGATTTCAATATCGACACCGCTTGGTAGTTCCAGACGACTTAAGGCATCGATCGTCTTGGCACTTGGACCAACGATTTCGATCAAACGCTTGTGCGTTCTCATTTCAAACTGTTCACGAGAATCCTTATACTTGTGGACAGCTCTTAAGATCGTCACGACTTGTTTCTCAGTAGGTAGTGGAACAGGTCCGATGACTTTCTTTGCGCCAGTATCTTCAGCTGCCTTCACGATCTTTTCGCTGGCGGCATCTAAAGAACGATGTTCGTAAGCCTTTAATTTAATTCTTACGTTGTTTTTTGCCATGAAATTTTCCTCCTTCTTTCACTTATCGACACTTGTCGATCACTCGCTACATGTGAATTACCTGGTTATCACACGGTACACAGGTTTCCGTGTGCCAGCAACCTCCCATATCAACACGAGGGCTTTAATATCATACTCCAAAGCCCCTAAAACATGCAAGCTTTTTTGAATAAAAATTCTAAAAAAGTGCCTATTTACAGCACTTAATTAAATTAACCTAATCAACGGTTATTGGTGTTTCATATTTTTTAATCCATATATCCTTATTTATATATAGAGTATTATTAAGATCAGATAATTTTCCCGATTTCTTTTAAGATCTTCTCTTTGTTATCTTTCGCTAAAGTGCTCAAGCGATAGCTGCGGATCCTCTTCTTTACAATAAGTGGATCCAAAAATCCATTTTTCACAAGCGCTAAAGAGCGATTGATCACGGTCTTATTGCTGATACCAAGAACCTTACTTATAGCGATCGGACTAAATTCATAGATCTCATTTTTAAGCAAATATCCTAAGAATTCTTTTTCTTTGACATTTAGATAAGATAGGCCGCTAGATATTTCATCTTTTTGAGCATCTTTTGATATCTCACACACTTTTTTAGCATATAAGATCATCATTCTTAAAAAATAATTTATCCAGATATCGGGCTTTGGCGGGTTGTTTCGCCCCGAATAGTAAAGAGCTGGCAAATTCATTTGAAGCGCAGAATAGTATTCATCTATATCATATGCTTGATATTCATCTTTTCGTATTCTCCCACGATGAAAGCGCAGATTTGCCGAACACTTCCGAAGAAAAAGAAAAACGCCATAGAAACAATGCGTTTCCATAGCGTCCTTTTGCCTGTTTTGCTTTGTGCTTACTCTTTTTCGACTTCCGTAATTTCCCTTGCCGTTGCGGTTACAATCCGTATGCCCTT
>CALUVF010000151.1 GCA_944324155.1 uncultured Erysipelotrichaceae bacterium
TACACAAGTATAAAAAACATAAAATTTTTCGTTTTATTCATTTTTGTAATACAAAATTATTAATTTTATTACATTTTTGCAAATTAATTTAAAAACAACTTTTTTCATCTAATATAGATTATTAAAAAAATCCATAAAATTACCAGATATTTTTTTTGAAAAATGCAAAATTTTTGATACAATATTATAAGAAAACTACTGTGTTTAAGGCAATTAACAAGAATCTTACTAGAATGATTTTGTCTAAATCGTTTGAAAATTATATAGGCAAATTTTATAGTTTAATAGTCTTGCACCAGAATTAAATAAATTTTGTAGAAATTTGTAGAAAATTGTCAAAAACTGTAAATTTTTATTTGTAACTTTTATAATTTTTGCCATATAATTTATAAAAAATAAAAGGTAAAAATTATGGAAAACAAAATTCAATTTTGTAGTCTTTTTATTATTCTCTTTACAGTTTTTGGACTTGTTTTTGCAAGTTTTTTCTGTACTGACAACAAACTTTTTGCAACTACAAGTACGGATACTATTTACATAAGCACCGCCCAAGAACTTACTAACTTTGCCGCTCTTATCAACGACAAAGAAACATACGAAATTTATGCTAATGCCAGACTTGAATTAACGACTGATATTGACCTATCTGGCACTAACTTTACCCCAATAGGTACAAATAGTAATAAATTTATGGTTTTTAGGGAATAATCATATGATAAGTGGCTTAAAATTAGCCGACAACGCTCTTAATGGCTTATTTGGTGCTATTGAGAACGCGCAAATTAGCGATTTAATCATCAAAAGTGAAGCAATGCCAAGTACTTCTAGTGGTACTAAGTATTATGGCGGATTGACAGGACTTGTGGATGGTGGAAAAATCGATAATTGCGCGTTTTATTTTGAAATAAATGGCGATTTTTCTACAAATAACACTTATTTAGGTGGAATAATAGGCAGGAACTCATCAAATGAAAATTCACCAGTTATTGTTTCAAATTGTGTTGCTTATATAACAGGTGATTTTTCAATAAATGAACGTTCTTATTTTGATGCAATTTTTAATATGAGTAGTAATGCTGAAATTTACAACTCAATAATATACTGTTATACAAATAAATTACAACCGCACAATACTACCAGCCCAAATCTAAATAATACCATTATTACAAATAATAATGATATAGCCGATTACAGCAATACTTTGGGAAACAATTTTATTTACTGTATCCAATGCAATAAAATGGAACTTGGATCTAATGCGTGTAATATTTCTACAACTACAGAAATTACTCCGCAATTAAACATTACCGAATACATTTATTCTGCCACTATCCCAGAACTACAATTCGCAGAAATTAACAAAGTTGACGTAAATGACAATGTTTATTTTAAATATACTGTTTCGGGAATAAATGCAGGCACTCAAACCGCATACTTATCTTTACAAGGCACAGATGCAGACAAATATGCCTTAACAATCACGGAAATTTCTTTTCAAATACTACCGCGTCCAATCGAAATTGAAATTCAAAGCACTAATTCTATTTATGGCGATGATATTAAAAATATTGATTACAGTATAAAAAATGCTATAAGTTCCGACAATATTGAAATTTCTTTTGATTTTATTAACGAAATTCAAAACACATTATACAATGCAGGCGAATATAAAATTATACCTAAAACCGACAACTCAAACTATAAAATTTCAGCATATAGCGAAGCAACTTACACCATAACAAAACGTCCTGTTACAATAATTAACACCGAGTTTACAAAAACTTTTGATAACAAAACTTTTATACCTGTTATAGAATTATCAAACATTTTAGAAAAAGATAAAACCGCCACTATGTATACATTTTTAGATGAGTTACCTGTTAATTTTGGCAATTATATCGCAAAAATCGCATTAAATAATGAATTAACAAAAAATTATGAACTCACTTCAAATGAAATTAATTTGAGTATTACGCAGCGGAATATAGAACTTGTATGGCAGAAAGATAATTTTATATTTAATAACTCAATTCAACATCCTATCGCCAATCTACAACTAGATATAGACTACACTATGCCTGAAATATTTTATACTGGTGGAGGAAGCACTGCGGGCAAACACAGTATAACTGCATACATAAACGACAAAAATCTCAAACTCACAAACGCAACACATAGTTATGAAATAATGCCTTTTTCACTTACAGTACAATGGAGTAATAATAGAAGTCTAATTTTCAATGGTAATAAACAAAATATTTCGTTTTCTTATTTTCTACCATTCAATTATAAAATTGATTATAGTTTAAAGGGTGGTGGGAGCGATGCGGGTACTTACACAGCACAAATAGTTACGCAAGACACAAATATAAATATCCAAAATAGCGAATGTAATTTCACAATAGAACCTTTAACAATAGAAGTGTTTTGGACAAATACTGTTACCACTTTCAACAACACACCACAAAGCCCGAATTATTTAATAAAGCACTCACTCGATTATGAATTCTT
>CALUVF010000152.1 GCA_944324155.1 uncultured Erysipelotrichaceae bacterium
GTGAATGAGGCGGGCTTTTCCACCTGGGCCCGGCGGCGCCTGGAGGAGCTCCTTGGTCTGGAGCGCGTACAGGCCCCCAGCATGTCGAGTATGGGCAGCGAAGTCTTTTTCCAGATCTCTTCCCGCATCCCATCCTGCTATATGAGTATCGGAATACCACGTGCCCCGGGCTGCCAGGCTCCTCTCCACAGCGAACACATCGTATTCGACGAGAAGAACCTGTACCTTGGCGCGGCGGTATTTGCGTCCCTTGCGTTGGATTATCTTGATGACACTTACGTGCCGACCCGGTCGGCATTAGGTGATATAAAAAAGGAGGAGACCACATGAAAAAGGCGCGAAACCTACTTGCTCTATTGCTAATTTGCATGATGCTCATCACTGGCTGCGCAGGTGACAGCAATACTGGCTCAAGCAATGGCAACGCAGATGATATCCAACAGTCTGCCAACAGCGATACTTCTTCAAGGACAGACCTCAAGCTCAGTGTCGCAAGTGAGATCACATCCCTGGATCCCTATGCCACCACGGCCGCGGCTGACTTCCAAATCACCAAGCAGATATACGAAGGCATGTTTTTCTTGAACAGTGAGATGGAGCTGGAGCCTCGTGTGGCGGAGTCGTACTCCCTCTCCGAGGATGGGATGACATACACCTTCAACCTCCGGGAGGGCGCGAA
This sequence comes from uncultured Erysipelotrichaceae bacterium, assembly GCA_944324155.1. GTDB lineage: Bacteria > Bacillota_I > Bacilli_A > Erysipelotrichales > Erysipelotrichaceae > JAHHTG01. Next base: position 680 of record CALUVF010000152.1, read on the forward strand.
GTTCCACAACGGCGACGAGGTGAAAGCCTCTGACGTGGTCTTTTCTATCGAGCGGGCCATCACCATGCCTGCCATGGCAAACCGCGTGGCCTCCATCGAAAGCGTTACGGCGGTGGATGACTACACTGTCGAAGTCAAGACGGTGGATGTTATGGCTGCTGCGCTGAACCAGATCGCCGAAATTGAGATCATGAGTGAGAAGATCGTAACGGAACAGGGCGAAGACTTCGGCCAGACCAACGTTGATGCGGGAACGGGACCTTATATGCTGGACACCTACGATCGGAGCACCAAGATCACCCTGAAGGCGTTCGATGATTACTACCGCGGGGCTCCTGCTATCAAGGATGCCACCTTCAGCGTGATGACGGACTCCTCCGCAACTTTGATTGCCTTTGAAAGCGGCGACCTTGACCTGATAACTGTCCCCCTGTCAAGCTGGACCATGGTGAGCGAGAACCCTGACTATCAGACGGCTCTGACGGAGACGACCCACATCAGCTATATTTCCATCAATATCGACAAGGAGCCCCTGGACAACCAAAACCTGCGGAAAGCGATCGCATATGCCATTAACAAGGATGCGATCATCATCGCCGCCTATGAGGGCCTTGCGACTAAGGCGGAAGGCCTGCTGAACCCGGCCGTCACCGCCCTTGCTCCCAGCGGCGGGGTGAGCTACGACTATGATCCAGAGCTGGCTAAACAGTATCTGACGGATGCCGGCTACCCTGACGGTGTGGACCTGGGCGAGATGCTCGTCTACGGTTCCAGCTATTGGCCCAGATTCGCGGAGATTATCCAGCAGAATCTGGCGGAAGTCGGCATTACCGTGGAGCTCATCACCATGGACACTTCCGCCGTTATCCAGGACATGAAGACCGGTAACTACATTCTGGGCACGAGCGGCATGACCTGTGATCCGGATGTCAGCTTCCTGTCCCGCTTCTGCCACTCCCGCATGAGCGAAAACTCTGCCGTGAAATTCATGGATCCGTGGATTGACGAGACCCTGGACGCGGCGGACCGGGAGCTGGATCCGGACGCGCGTGCGGCCCTTGTCCAGGAGGCCCACGACTATGTCATGGATACCGCCGCGCTGATCCCCATCTTCTTCAAGACGACGCCCTACGCCTATGCCGCGGGGCTCACGGGAACCTTTGACTTGAACTATTATTACCTCTACAACTTCAGCTGGAATTAAGTTCAGTGACAATGTCCGGGCAGATAGCATCTGCCCGGACATTTAGGAGTGGCTTATGTTAAAAAATGATATTTTTTACCTGGCGTCTCTGCGGGGGGTGACAGGCGAGGAGAGCGAGGTATCCTCGGCCGTGGCGAAAATGCTGGAGCCCCTGGTGGACCAGGTCAAGGTCGATGGTTTGGGGAATGTGATCGGCACCCTCTCCTGCGGGAAAGAAAACGCGAAGAAGCTGGTGCTCAGCGCCCATCTGGACCAGGTCGGACTCATGGTTGAGAAGATCACCGAAGAGGGCTTTATTAAAACGGTCTCTCTCGGCGTCGATCCGCGGGTCATGCTGGGCACGAAGCTGCTGATTCTCACAGACAGCGGGCCGATACACTGCTGCAGTGCGGCCATCCCCCCGCATCTGCAAAAGGAGGGCGACGCGGAACAGGCTGTGGATATCCACGATGTCTGGCTGGATGCCGGCATGGGCGGCGAGGATGCCCGAAAGGTCATTCATCCGGGGGACCGCGTGCTGTATGATATGCGTCCCGCGGAGCTGCTGAACGACCGGATTACCGGCGCGGCACTGGACGACAGAGTAGGCGCGGTGTGCATTCTGGAGGCTCTGCGCCGCATATCCCGTGCGGAGTTGAAGCTTGACCTGTGCGTGGTTTTTACCACCATGGAGGAGAGCGACTTTCAGGGTTGCACCTATGCCCTGGAGCAGCTCCGGCCCGACTACTTCATCGCGGTGGACGCCTGCCACGGCAGGACACTGGGCTGTCACGAGTATGACCGCGTGCATGATCTTGGCTGCGGTGCGGTGATATCTTTTGGCATGAACAGCAGGCCCGCTTTCGCCGGGGAGCTGGCACGCATTGCCCAGATGGAGCGAGTCCCCTTCGACCGAGAGGCCATGCCGGGAAAGAGCTTCACCGATGCCTGGGCCGCGCAGATAACCCACGAAGGGGTTTGCACCGCCGTGGTTTCCTATCCGCTGCGGCATATGCACACCCCGGTGGAGGTGCTGGACCTGGGCGACGCGGAGGCGGTGGCACATCTGCTGGCAGCGGTGTGCGCGCACTTTGGAGGGGCGGAATAAGATGGATCAATTGATGAAAACGGGGATTGCTCTCTGCGACCTGGACGGCTGCAGCGGATATGAGGACGACGTCAGGGCGACGATCAGGGAAATGGTGACGCCCTGCGCGGATACGATCATCGAGGACCATCTTGGGAATCTGCTGGTCTTTGTGAAAGGAGCGGCTCCGAGGCCGGAGCCGGTTTTGCTCTGCGCCCATATGGATGAGGTCGGCGCGATCGTGTTCCGCATCTCGGGAGAGGGCCTGATCTATATGCGGCCGATCGGGTATATGGACCCCCGGGTTATGCTTGGCAAGCGCGTTCACATCGGACCCCAGAAGATTCCGGGGGTGATCGGAACCAAAGCGGTCCAGCTGTGCAGCGCGGAGGAACTAAAGCGAGCACCCGGGATGAGCCAGATCTATATTGATATCGGCGCTTTCGACAGGGAGGATGCCCTCCGCTATGTCCAGATCGGGGATCATGTGGCGTTTGAGGGGGAGAGCCTCTGCTTTGGCGACCAGCGATTTATGGCGAAAGCGATTGACGACCGCCTCCTGTGCGCCATCCTGGTTGAAATTCTGAAAAAGCCACTCCCCTACGACACGTGGTTTGCCTTCTCCCATGGGGAGGAGGACGGCTTGCGGGGCGCCGTGGCGCTGACCGAGCGGATCAAGCCCTGCTGCGCTCTGGTCCTGGAGGGGACCACCGCGGCGGATTTCCCCAGCGTCGCGCCGCACTTGTGCTCCACGCGGCAGACGGAGGGGGCGGCTATCTCACTGGTGGACCGGGGCACCTTCTACCATGAGGAGACCATGCGCCGCGCCCTGGAGGCGGTGCAGGCACGGG
>CALUVF010000153.1 GCA_944324155.1 uncultured Erysipelotrichaceae bacterium
TATCATAAAAGTACTCTATATTTCATTTGTTTCATAAAGATAAAAACTAGAAAAAAGTTTCAAAAATTATATGTCTTATTTTCATCGTCATCTTTACTGCTTCTTGTTCATGGAACTCAAAATTGTAGTTGGGTATTCTTTTTATAAATACTCTTTTATTTTGTAAAATCAAACTTGAATATCAAAAAAAGAAAGACCCTTTCGGGTCTACGGGTCATACCCAATAGGGTAAGCCCTTAATACGAAGTCCTGAATTCGTATTGATTTAGTGATGCGTATCTCTACGCAAGACAATTATACTATCTCTTCACTCGATATGCTTAATAAAATCACTAAAATTTAATATATTTTCTGATGTGTTAACAAATTTTAACTCTAACTCGGGAATTAATAAGTTTTCATTCTTGTATAGTTCCAATTCCTCAATAGATGTATAGTATATCGCGTCATCTAATGAACAGTTTTGAACTTTTGCAATCAATTTATATACATCTTCATCGGAAACGAGTACATTTTTGACTTCATTTTTTAACACATAAATAGGATTCCAACATTCATTGTGTGCGCTTGAAGAAGCAAGAAAGACAATAACATTTATATCCTTTAAATTGTTTTCTAAATAATCTAATAACTCTTTTGATTTTTTTGAAGACAAATTGATAAAAGGCTCATCAATTAGCAAAACAGCTGGATTAATATACCGATCGATGATATTTACAATCATTTTGATATACTCGATTCTTTTTCGAGAATAGGATAAATACTCCAAAGGACAATCATTAATACTTATTCTTGTATTTTTAAGTATTAAATCCAGAATATTTGCTTCAAAATTTACCCTAACGTCACCAATGTTTACACAGGATAATATTCCATCTATCTCATCGGACAAAGTATTTAACTTCTCTTTAAGACAAGTTAAATTGTTTTCATCTATACTAGCTATTTCATTTTTTAGATCCTTCCTAAGAAAACTTTTTGTTCCAAAACTTTTTTCGTTATATAGACTGTCAGTATCTCCAATATAGTACACTGTGTAGTCATCTTTAGATACTTTTAATCCATCAATCAAAAAATCTTTTGTTTTTGACTCAAAACCATTCTTAAGCGCATTTAACAACCTGGTCTTACCCATGCCATTTCCACCTATAATGTGGTTGAATTTACTAATTTCAAATGACTGTTCACAATAATAGTCATCGCTTAAAAACACTCTCATAAATATTCCTCGAATTCCAAATCTGAAAACTATATGATAATGTCAATGTTATTTTCACCAAAACGGATCGACTTAATTTCGCCAAAATTGGTGAATTTTAGTCGGCCGGAATCGGTTATCTTTACAGCGCCATTATCAACTATAAAGCTAATCACTAAATCAATACTTCAGGACTCCGTAACCATTACCTATACTCAAGGTGAGGTAGCTTTGCTAATCACTAAATCAATACTTCAGGACTCCGTAACTATTTGTTCCTCTGTAGTTGAAACGTTAGCGCTAATCACTAAATCAATACTTCAGGACTCCGTAACAATTCGTTAAAAAATTCTTTAATAAGAATTGCTAATCACTAAATCAATACTTCAGGACTCCGTAACATCACAACCAGACATAGCCAGATCTTGTTTGCTAATCTCTAAATCAATACTTCAGGACTCCGTAACGCCTGATCCGTTCGTTGAAGCCGTTAAGAAGCTAATCACTAAATCAATACTTCAGGACTCCGTAACCCTCGGCAACAACACTTATCTAATTTCAGAGCTAATCACTAAATCAATACTTCAGGACTCCGTAACCCTCCTTGTAATCTGTCTAATATTTCTAAAGCTAATCACTAAATCAATACTTCAGGACTCCGTAACACGTATCTTTGGTATTTGTACTGAAACCATGCTAATCACTAAATCAATACTTCAGGACTCCGTAACTATTGCATTACTTGTCTGGTATGTATGGCTGCTAATCACTAAATCAATACTTCAGGACTCCGTAACGGAAGATATTGCCTATCCAAGTAATAGATGGCTAATCACTAAATCAATACTTCAGGACTCCGTAACCACGGCATCACTACTGACACGCCTAAAAAGGCTAATCACTAAATCAATACTTCAGGACTCCGTAACTTGTTGATAAAGAACATACCGCCTATATAGGCTAATCACTAAATCAATACTTCAGGACTCCGTAACATAGAGAACACTGTTTTCACGCATTCATTAGCTAATCACTAAATCAATACTTCAGGACTCCGTAACCAACAGGTAAATAGCTGTGCACCCTTTCTGGCTAATCACTAAATCAATACTTCAGGACTCCGTAACCTCATAGGGAAAGGGTTCGCTAATGGTTCAGCTAATCACTAAATCAATACTTCAGGACTCCGTAACTCACTTTCAATAACTTGTTGAGCAAAAAGAGCTAATCACTAAATCAATACTTCAGGACTCCGTAACAGCGATGATATCTTGCACTTTTACAAGATAGCTAATCACTAAATCAATACTTCAGGACTCCGTAACTATGATTAACAAGATCACAAATTGTATTAGCTAATCACTAAATCAATACTTCAGGACTCCGTAACACAAGATCTAATTGATCAAAACGAACAACAGCTAATCACTAAATCAATACTTCAGGACTCCGTAACACCTCATCAGCAGGAAGATAAAAAGTAACTGCTAATCACT